>CAJUMI010000030.1 GCA_910587545.1 uncultured Muribaculaceae bacterium
ATGCCTCTGCATGGCTTGCTTCCCGAAAGCGAGTGCAAAGTTAGGCACTTTTTAATTCCCCACCAAATATTTTGGAATGTTTTTTCAAATATATTTTTTGATTTTTTCAATCAGGCTGTAAACCAGCAAAATATAAATTACACTATTTTGACGCACTCTTTCCATCAAACGACAAAGCCGGAAATGAGCACGAATAATAGTCGCACAAAAAGTTTTTTCATTTCATCTATTTTAACATTCGAAAAGTGTCAAATCCAAGCATTCTGGCGTTCGCGTACGGCCATAGATTGGCTGAGCATCTTTAGGAATTCCTGCATTGACCGCTTACGATAAGTGTCTTTGAGTGTATGGATGCAACCCGACATTTCATTTTTAGGAATATCAATTGGTATTGCCTTCACCCCGGTCTCGTTATGGATTGTAGCTTCCGCAAGCACTGTCACAAAACTGTTCAGCCTGATAAGTTTAAGAAGAATATTGACTTCATTCAGCTCTATTCTGACATTAAATTTATACTGAGTCGGTGACACCACTAGGTCAAACGCATTACGAGCCTGCAAACCTTTTGCCGGCAACGCAAGATCATAACTCTGCAGCATGTCGAGACTAATCCTATCAAATGTAGCCAACGGATGCGATTCACCGACAACTGCGCAAAGACTGTTCTGAAACAGGATATGCGATTCGATCTCCTGATCAGACAGCGACGGCTTGAATGCAAGGACAAAATCTATCTCACGACGACGCAACAGGTCGATAAGCTCTTCCATCGGCTTATATAATATATTCAGCTTGACTTTAGGATAGGTCTTCATGAACGTCACCAAAGTCTCGGTAAGAATAGGGCTGAAAGAGTAGGTGACTCCAATGTTCAGCGTTCCAGCCAACAAAGAATTAAGATCACTTATTTTTTCGACGCAAAGCGAAGCTTCATGGAGGGTTGCACGTGCCAGCGGCAGCAATTCGCTGCCGGCTTCGGTAAGCCCGACGCGATGGCTCGAACGCTGGAATAGTTGGGTGCCAAGCTCCTGCTCGAGCTGCTTGATTTGTTGCGAAAGCGTGCTTTGAGTAACAAACAGAGCCTTGGATGCGTCAGAGAAATTAAGCAGTTCGGCGATCTTCACGAAATATTTTAACTGTCGTAATTCCATGTAAAAAATATGATGAATGACAAAATTAACATATATCAATAATATAAACAACATCTTCAACGTGTTGCCTGAAATGATATCTTCTTAAACATAAATATCGGCAAAGTCGCCCCGATGACCATGCCCATGAGGATAAACAGGCAGACCATGCCGTTGAATGCAAACTGATAGAAATAAAATTCGAATGCCTGTCTTGACTGTCCTAATATACACATGGCAAATCCTCCGAACGATTTATAAGCATAGATTCCCGGTATCATCGGGAGCAAGGCAGGGAAAAGGCATGTCTCTGCCGGAGTCTTCGCAACAGGCGAGAGCAGAACCGCCAATATGCCGATGACAAATGCAGCTATAGTCGTGGCAAAGACTATATGGACTCCAAGCATCGACTCTTCCATTAATATATATCGCAACGAGTGTCCGGCTGCGGCTATGAACGCGCAGTAGAGATAGGCACGTTTGGGCGGATGGCTGATTGCGGCAAAACCGATAGCAGCTATTGCTGCAAATAATGCATCCTGTAAAATTTGTAGTATCATAATTGTCAATTACTATTCAAAACATGCCGATGTTCATCAACATCATTCCGGCACAAAGACCTATCGAAAGACAACACGTCAGAACCAAAGCATCGACAAAACGACAGAATGCGCATATATAATGACGGTATAGCATGTCACTGAAGGAATTCAGAAACGGTATTCCGGGCACAAGATATAGCACACTCGTACCAAGTGCGACAGGCCCAGTATTACCGAACGAAAACAACATATCCGTAGATCCGATGACCGACGATACAAACGCACACAGAACAAACACCACCCTTACATCTAATTTTCTGGCAAGAAGAGTCTGTTTTAACAGATACCCTGCAAATGTGGCAAGAAAGACAACAGCCATCGCCACAGCGTCACCCCCGAACAACCGGCAAAACGATGCATTTGCCGATGATGCGAGTAATAGCACTGCCCACGCACTTTGATAAGACGGCACAATAATTTTAGAAAAAAGTTTACATGCATCAGTCAACGATATCGGACTGTCGGCTATTTTCCAGCTAAGACGGCTCAGACGGGCATTCATATCAAAATCAATAGCAGAGTTCATGACAGTTGCCGTCGAAGTGAAACGCTCGTCTAAGCAATTATCTGTTATGGTCAAGTGAATGTGACGCGGCATTATCGTTATGTCAGCTCTTTTGTTGAAAGCTGCCGCAATGCGTCCCACATTCTTCTCAAGCCTTATGCATGTCGCACCACATCCGAGCAGCCACGTCGCATATGAAGAAAGGAACACGCACAACTGCTCTGAACTGACATTCGATCTATCAATTGTCGTCGTCGATATCATAATCTCTTTCATTATATTTCAAAATGTCACCGGGTATGAAGAATATCTCACTCTCACTTGTAATTTCCAACAAATTAGAATGCTTTTTGCTTGAATTCTTTTTTAAAGAATGAACTGATTTAAAAATTATCAGTAACGAAACTAATGCCACGACTGAAATCCAGGTGATCAATGCTGTTGTCATAATTTTAAGCTTTAATTGTCTTATATCTTTTCAAATTTTGATTTACAACAACAAAATTACGTCTAACGTTTTAATTTTCTGGCTATTGACATACGAAAGATTCGATAGTTGCAATTGAATTTTTCAATCATCACTCCAGATGAACACGCAAAACAAAAATAGCAGGCGGAAATAACATCACACCTGCTATTTATATTTAAGACCCCGTAACCCCGGGGCACGGGGTCTAATTAGCTACTGCCATAACTTAGCGAATAGAAACTTTTTCAACCTTATTACCGCATTGACGGATATAAATTCCTTTTGAAGGGTTATCTACTTTTACACCCTGCAGATTATAATAAACTTCATTCTGACTATCATATGCTTCCAATTCGTAAATACCACTTGAAGACGGAAGTACGATAGTTGTTTTGCCGTTGGAATCTGCATTACGCCAATTACCCTCGATATAATTCCGCTCAGAGAACAACAATGTCCGTCTCGGAAAACTTATTTTGCCTTCTTTCATGGTGCCACACATCTTAGAACTTTTTATTTCCTCTAACGATTTACCGGAAGCAAGCGCACGTGCCGCCGTCGAAGATACACGGGCGTCACCGTTGCCACAATAATCCGCTCCAACGGGTGACTCTTCCAAAATCACGGCATCGGGATCAGTAGCATCTATAAATATATAATGATTATGCGCATGTTTATCACTGAATGCATCATCAATATAATCGGGGTATGATTTGCCGTAAGGATTGACTATGCGATAATATCCAGGACGATCTTTCCGTTGCTCCACTGTCACCTGATAAGTTTTAGATTTCTTGTCTCCATAGAAACCCGAAAGTATGGCATCTGTAAATGTGCCCTGACCGATATTCTCCCACTTGTCAGCATTTTCGGGTATGTTATAAAACTCTCGTGAAAATACGCCCTTGATGTTGTTATCTTTATCTACCGTAACTACAAAACCTGTATATTTGGTGTTCTCAGCGTCATCCTTTACATATCCCTTCATATAAGCCGAATATATCACATAATAATCACCGCCGCCAAGATCTTCAATCAAAGGCTGACCGTCGGTCACAGCATTAGCCACCGCCTCGTCGGTCAATTCTCCGGCGACACAATCATAATAGGCCTGTTCACATGCACCGCCCACACCATTCCATGTCACAGATTCTCTATCGTTATAGCAAAAAGACGTTACAATCATATCTGAAATACGATAGTTCTTTGCTCCAGGCAACTTCAAAGCAAACGCTCCGGAAAGATTGGCATCATCACCTCCATAACGGTTATCCCCAACACAAAGATAGATCTCTTTTTCTGGGAAGGTGATATAACCGTCAGAGAGTTTCCCCATATGGCCGAGTTCAGCCTGCTCTTCGAGTGAAGAATAACCGTATTCGTCCATTATGGCATTATAGTACCCTTTCGACATAACAGTAAGCGATGTCTCTCCGTAGTCATCCCATGCCTCTGCCATCATGATGTCTGACAGCGGTATAAACACAGCTTCTGGATCCATTGCATTGATATATAAATAATGATCGCGCGATGTATCAAGCACATAGCCGTCCAGCACACCGTACATTGGAGTTTTCTTCCCATAAGGATTGATCATCCTGTAATAACCCGGATGAGACTCGCTTTCTTCCACGATCACATCATAAGTCACGGGCTTATCTTTAGTGATAGTTGTGAGAATATCTTCTGTAAACTGACATGTGCCGATTGGCTTCCAATCCTTTATTGAACTTGGTTTAATGTGTTCAGGAGTTGCGACAACTGTCAATGCAGCCGCGACAAATGCGATGAAAGTAAATAATTTTTTCATAATTAGCTGTTAGGTTTTATTAACAAATAGAAAAATACTGTCCTTTATTTTTAATATTTGGCAAATATACATATATTCACCGTAATTACAAGCATTTTGCATAGTAATTGTCGATTTTTGCATTAATACAAAGTGTTTGTCCATCCGAACCACAACAATCGAGTTAATTTTGGTGTTAAAATATATCATGATTTCATTATCTGCACTCATACGTTTCGACTTCCTGTTCACATGCACGACGTTCTCATAATTATAGCTCTTATTCTGCTGAACGGCGTATTCTCTATGTCGGAAATCGCATTGATTTCAGCCCGCAAATCACGTCTCGCTTCCGATGCAAAACAAGGAAGCCGCGGCGCCCGCGCAGCATTGCAGCTCGCCGACGATCCCGACCGCTTTCTCTCGACAATCCAGATAGGAATCACTCTTATCGGCATTCTTACAGGTCTATATTCAGGAGCGGCGCTATCAGAAGATGTGGCCAATATTCTTAGCAATATAGGGCTTGATCCTAAAATAAGCCACACCATTGGACAGATCGCCATTGTCATTGTCGTCACTTATCTATCGATCGTCGTGGGCGAGCTCGTACCCAAACGGATTGGACTTGCCTGTGCAAATTCAGCATCAAAACTGATATCCCGCCCGATGCGTCTGCTATCGATTGTAGCAATGCCGGCGGTATGGCTTTTATCTGTATCAACTTCATTAATTGTCAAATTAATAAATATCAGACAAACCGAAAAAAGTGTAACCGAGGAAGAAATTAAATCTCTAATACGAGACGGCACTGACGCCGGCGAAGTGCGCAAAGTCGAACAAAACATCATGGAACGGGCATTAATAATGGGCGATCTGCGCATATCGTCGCTAATGACACCCAAAATCGACATATCGACCTTCACCCTCGACATGTCGGCCGAGCAGATCAGACTAAGGCTTGCTGATGATCTCCACAACTGCTATCCGGTATATTGTGATAAATCAGCCAAAACAATCTGCGGCATAGTCACATTGAAACAACTGATACTCACGCTTGACAAGCCGGACTTTTGTTTGGCAGATGTCGTTACTGCTCCGCAATATTTTCCTTCCTCCATGAATGTGTATGACACTCTCGAACACATGAAGAGCATGAATATTCATTTTGCCGTCATATGCGACGAATTCGGCGACATGGCAGGCGTCATAACTCCGAGCGACATACTGAAAGGACTCGTCGGCACTCTGACATCTGAATCTCCATCTTCCTATATAATAAAAACCGATTCGGGTGACAAATGGTCGGTCAGCGCCAAAATACCATTCTACGATTTTTTATCCCAATTCAATCTCGAACATATCTATCGGCCGGCATCATATTCAACTCTCGGAGGATTTATTCTCGAACAGCTCAAATATGTGCCGCGACAAGGTGATAAACTCATTTGGAACAACCTGTCATTTGAAATCAGCAGCATGGACGGCGCAAAAATCAATCGCGTCAATATCAGTCCATGTCATTCGGGCAATGCCACAACCGACTGTCAGGAAACATCCTGACACGCCTCGTCACCGAGTAAAAATAGTATCGTCCGAAAACACAGAATACATGTGGTTGCAAGCTTGCGATAATTTCATTACTTTTGCGTTAATTTTCATATTGACTTATTATTACAATGACACAATCCGACAAACAGCAGCATAAACAATCTTTCAAAGACGATTTTCTCAACCGCATAAACGGGATCAAGATGACACGCTGGATACGCTTTTCTATCGTAGCCGTTCTTTTCATCGCTTGGATGATATGGCTCGGCGAATGGTGGCCGGCGATTTTTCTCGTCCTTCTCTTCGACATATATATCACAGGTTACATTCCGTTCACATGGTGGAAAAAAAGCAAAAACAAGACTGTACGCAGCGTAATGAGCTGGGTCGACGCCATCGTCTACGCGCTCATTCTCGTCTATTTTGTCTTCAGTTTTGTAGGACAGAACTATCAGATACCCTCATCGTCACTCGAAAAAACTCTTCTTACCGGTGATTATCTGTGGGTCAATAAGATAACATACGGTCCGCGTGTACCGATGACCCCGGTTCATTTTCCGCTCGTTCATAACACCCTACCGATAATCAACACCAAGAGTTATCTTGACCATCCGTCTGTAGGATACCGCCGCCTGAATGGTCTCCGTTCTGTCGAAAGCGGTGACATCGTAGTGTTCAACTTTCCGGCAGGCGACACCGTAGCCACAAGGTTTGAGTCGAGCCCCGAGTACTACGATATCCTTGTCGACCGCTACGGTCGCGATCGGCTACACAAAGACAAGAATACTTTCGGTGACATCATCTACCGACCTGTCGACCGTCGACAGAACTTTGTCAAGCGTGCCGTCGGTCTGCCGGGTGAACGTATACGCATAGTCAACGACACAATCTACATCAACGGAGTTGCCCAGCCGATGCCAAAAAATGTGCAGTTCAATTATATAGTGGCTCTCTCTTCGCCTCTGTCTCCCGAGATGATCTACGATCTCGGCATAGCCGAAGGCGACTGTGAGGACATAAACGCAGGTCTCACAGCTATCGACCGCGCAAACCTACTGACATGGATGCCGAGGGCTGACATCAATTCACATTTTTATGCCATGCCTATGACTGAAGCAATGATAGAGACCCTCAATACAAAAGGCATGATCAAAGACATGATCAAGACCTCGGCTCTGATCGCTCCCGGAACGCAGGGAGCATATCTTTATCCTAAAGGTATAGCCGCCGACTGGTCGCTCAGCAACTATGGCGGCGACGAGGGCCTATTGATACCCGCCAAAGGCTTGACCATACCTCTGAACGAGACTACCTGGGCCACATATCACCGTGCAATCCGCAACTACGAAGGCCATCACGACGCATACATAAGAGACGGCATAGTCTATATAGACGGTAAACCGGCCGACAGCTACACCTTCGACATGGACTATTACTTTATGATGGGTGACAACCGCGACAATTCGCAGGACTCCCGCTTCTGGGGATTTGTACCCGAAGACCATATTGTCGGCACCCCGGTATTTGTTCTGATATCATTTGACAAAGACCGCAGCATCTTTAACGGCGGCATACGCTGGAACCGCATTTTACGTGATGCCAACCCGGACAAATGAAATCGTCACATGGCTCGTGAACTGATAGTCTTTCCCGACCTTCAGGCCGCATTTGCACCGCAATATTTCGGTTCTGTCGAATACTATGCCGTGATGTCAGCATTCGGACGTGTCTATATCGATACAGACATGCCGGCAGACAAGCGTCTCAAGACCGCACATCGATGTTCTGTCGTCGACACACGCGATGAGATAATGCTGACAGTTCCCATCGTCCATCCCCACGGACGACATTCATGGAACGAGACACCCATATCAACTCACGGGCGTTGGACTCACGTCCACCGCACAGCTCTCGAATCTGCCTACGGGCGCACTGCGTTTTTCGAATATTACATAGACCGTCTATCCCAAGTTTTTGATTGTGATTACTCGGATCATAAAATCACTGTAGGTCAGCTTGACCGAACATGCGACTCTATCATCCGTGATATTCTTAAAATAGACAACGATGTTGTCTACGGCAGTCCCTACGAAGACGTACACAAAGATTACAGGCGCATCAGGTCATTTGATCCTGCGCCCGTAAGCTATTATCAGTTGCGTGCCGACCGCCTCGGTTTCCGCTGGGGACAGAGCATACTTGACCTTATCTTCAACCTCGGTCCCGAAGCGCCTCTGATTCTACGTCAAATATCTAATAATATTCTATTTACTGACAACGATCTATAAATTAAGACTTAATCAAATCATCGATAGATGTCTGAGTTGCTCCACTATTTCCTGAGAGGTCATCTGACGCTGTCTGACGATAGTGCCGGCAAATTCGTTAGCTATATCATGGACATGCGAGTAAGAGAAAAGACGGTCGAAATAACCTAATGTCTTGTCGAAAATCATGTCGATCTCGTCATCTTCGAGCGAACAATTGGCCTGAGCCTCGTCGCGCATAAAAATTTTGAGTTCTTCGATTATGTCCTTGCTGAGCTTGCGGCGGTGCTGCACATAATTGCGGCACATGACATTGGATATGACCATTCCCGAAGCCAACTGAAAATGCTTGAGCATCTCGTTCCATGCTGTCTTGGCTGACAAACGTGGATTACCTACAAAATAAAATTCCTGAGACAGTTCAATACCCTCTCCAGTAGGTGCATCGATCGACAGGCCGTTGAGATATTCCTCACCGTCGAGTACCACCATTGATATAGCCATGCCTGTAAGACCGTAGCTCTTGTCTTTTTCGTCAGTATATCTTAAATGTGAATTCATTTTTAATCAGCTCTTAATTTATGAACATTATCTTAGTAACAGCTCCCGACGAATTTTGTCCGTCGCCGCCAGTAGAAACGTATACAAAATATATTCCTGACCTTACACGATCACCTGACTGATTGCGGCCGTTCCATGTAACCATACCGCCTTCCGACCGACCCTGATAGAACACATTTCCGGCCGTATCGGCTATCTTGACCAGAGAACCGTCCATCAGACCCGCTATAGTTATATCACCGGAGTACTCCGGTCTGACAGGATTGGGATAGGCATATATTTCATCATAATTATCTTTGGCCGGAGACGAATCGCTTTTATAAGAGAACAGCCCCTCGGTCGTTCCGAAATAAACAGTGTTGTCGTGCTTGTCGCAGGCTACCGCAGTCACTCTGTTTGAAGGCAGCACTGAATTTTCGGAATCGAAATGTCTGATTATTTTATCGCCGTTAGGACTTACAAGATAAACACCCGAATAGTCTGTAGCTATCCACTTGCGGTTTGAATGATCGACAGCAATCGAATTTATCTGATCAGAGTCGAGGAGAAAATCTGCATAGTTAGTGCCGTCGTTGCGCGGCACTTTTGGGCGAATCACGTTCAAAACATCGCCTATATTCTCAGGATTGAAATAATACAAGCCCTGACTCGAGCCCATCCACACCCTGCCGAGCTGATCCTCGGCCATGCTGAAATAATATTCGGGCTGCAAAGTATTGCCGTCCTGATCTATGACCACGTCATAGCCGTAGAAGACATCGTCTTTCAAATTTTCATATGTGCCTTTGGTATCAAGTACATAGAAACCCCTGAAACCGTCATCATTGATAAACACGGCATATCTGCTCTTCTTGCAGAACAACGACTGGAAATCTTTTTTAAACGGATCAAAACCCGGCATTTCAGGCCACAGCCAGTCTGTAACGGCGATCTTGTCAAAACCTTTGCGCAGTTTGGCTGCAGGCAACATTACATAAGGAGCTTTTCTCTCTGTTTCGTGAGCGTGACCAACCCACAGATTTCCTTTTGGATCAAAATTGACGTCAAACACTCGCGTCTCCCAATAACTTTCAAAAGGAGCGTTGTCCACGTTAAATTTCCATATTTCTTTGCGGTCTTTGACTACATACAGGCCTTCGAGTCCATTGCCTATATAATATGTCGAAGGATCTTCCGGATCCTCCGCCATACGGGTCACACCGCCATACATGGCCTTGTCGTTGTTTTGAGCCTGAGCTTTCTGCGTGGACGATGCCTTGGCTGACGCCTCTTCCAACGATACATCGCTTATGACACCTTTTTCAATCTTATCTGTCACCTGACGCACCTTTATGCCGTCGACGTCCTCATTGAAATGAGGAAGGTAAGTCCGGTTGCCCGACGGTCCGAGATTGCCTGCGTAAATTCTTTCTCCGTCAGGCGACGTATAGAAATAGGCGATCACACTTCCGCTTGATGATTCAGGTCTGTACCAGTCTGATTTCACAACAGGTGACGCACCCGACATATCCATATTGGCATGTCCCTGCCTGCCGCCAAACCAAACCGACGATTTACCATTCAACATACCTATCCTGCAATCGGATATGGTCTCGTTAAGTGTAAAATCATCTATTTTTTCTCCATTGTTGTCATATAATGACACACTGCCGTCTGATTTGAAGAAAACGCCTGACTTCCATCTCTCAATATCGGAATCCACATTTATGCCCGTATGGTTGTTGTTGACACTCGCATTATCAAAATCAATCGTTGTAAGGACCAGGCTATTGTTATTCCGGTTTGTCCATACAATTGAATTATCCGACACATCTATTATCCTGTCAGTATACATACCTGACAACCGCTTGAATACATCAAGCGATGTGTGTCGGTCTGAAAGTTTCGAAAAACTCAGACTATATGGCGCATAGATAAGCAAATTATCTCCGCATATCGCCACTGATTCTATTGCAACGCGATAATTTCGCGATTCAACAACCTCACGCTTGATATCATCATAGATGACAATACCGAAATTTGTGGCTACTACCATTTTTCCATTACCAAAAGCTATATCATTGATAGTTTTGTTTTCGGTTATAGATGCATCCTTGATTTCCGGAAGACAATATGACAGACCGTCGTCGTAGAGCATGTCCATATTGCTGTCGGCATAGACTATGACAATGTATTTATTTTCAGAATTATAAAAAATCTGATCTATATTGCTTCCGCTTAGTTTGTTGGATAAGTTATAGAAATATATTTCTCCGCTCGACTTGTCATAAGAGTATAGTGCTCCCGTGGACAAAAAGTAGACCTTGTCCTCCGTTTCAATAACTTTATCATACTTTGCTCCTACAACAGGATAAATTTTCCATTGCGCATTATCCTGTCCGTTGACAGACATCAATGCAAAGAGAGAGACAACGAAAATTATTAGATTTCTGATCATCTTTTAATAATTTGAATCATAGCGAAAAATATTTTATCAACTTTGATACGGCACGTCCGCGGTGACTGATTCTGTTTTTCAGATCGGCACCCATTTCGGCAAAAGTCATATCGCAACCTTCGGGCCTGAACACAGGATCATAGCCGAAACCATTTTGACCGGATGACTCAAGAGTGATCTCGCCTTCTACAATACCGTCCATTATGAATTCTTGGTCACCTTCTATAAGCGCGATTACCGTACAGAAACGCGCCGATCGGTTCTTTTCTCCATGCAATTTGGAAAGAAGAAGGCGCATATTGGCCTCTGAATCATGATTGTCACCTGCATAACGCGCCGAATATACACCCGGCTCACCATCTAGAGCGTCAACTTCAAGACCTGTATCATCAGCAAAACAATCATATCCATAGCGCTCCTTCACCCAACGGGCCTTTATAAGCGCGTTACCCTCAAGTGTATCAGCTGTCTCCGGGATGTCATCATAGCAATCGATATCTTTAAGACTCAATATTTCTATTTTTCCCTCGGTCAGTTTTCTTAGCTCTTCGAGTTTATGGACATTGTTTGTTGCAAATACTATCTTTTTCAATACTTCAGATATGATGTTTACTGTTTATGATGCCTGTTTTGATTTTAATAACGTGTCTTACACCAAATTTATTATAACTGTCAGCCTATTACAATATTGACTATCTTGCCGGGCACAACTATCACCTTCTTTATTGTCTTGCCGTCAAGCCAACGTGCGGCAGCCTCGTTTTCTACAGCAAGTTTTTCAACCTCTTCTTTGGTCGAATCGACTGAAGCAGTTATATTATAACGTGTCTTGCCATTGAACGACACGGCATAGTTAACTGTCGATTCTTTCAAATATTCTTCTTTGAATTCGGGCCATTGTGCGTCGCAAATTGTGGTGTCATTACCGATGGCCGAATGCCAAAGTTCTTCTGCTACATGAGGAGCAAACGGAGCAAGCACGACAAGCAGATCGGCAAGTACTTTGCGCGAATGGCATTTCTGACTTGCAAGTTCATTGACACATATCATAAATGCCGCTATAGATGTATTGAACGAGAAATTCTCTATGTCGCCGCTTACTTTCTTTATCAGTTTGTGGAGCGACTTCATATTTTCGGCCGTTGGTTCGCTGTCGTCTACAAGAAGTTGATCTCCCTTATAGAATAGATTCCAGAGTTTCTTGATGAAACGGTTAACACCGTCAATACCGTTTGTATCCCATGGTTTGCTCTGTTCGAGCGGGCCGAGGAACATTTCATACAATCTCAGAGTGTCGGCTCCGTAACGTTCAACTATATCATCGGGATTGACAACATTGAACATCGACTTGGACATTTTTTCGACAGCGTAGCCGCAGATATATTTACCATCCTCAGTTATGAACTCAGCGTCCTTGAATTCAGGACGCCAGTTGCGGAACGCTTCCTGATCAAGCACATCGTTGCTTACTATGTTTACATCTACATGTATAGGAGTAACATCATACTGAGCTTTAAGACCGAGACTCACAAACGTGTTTGTATCTTTAATTCTATAGACAAAATTGCTTCGTCCCTGTATCATGCCCTGATTGATGAGTTTGCGGAACGGTTCGTCCTCACAAACTTCTCCGAGATCATAAAGAAATTTATTCCAGAAACGGCTGTATATCAAGTGGCCCGTAGCATGTTCGGTGCCTCCTATATATAGATCTACCGACCGCCAGTAGTCATTGGCTTCTTTCGATACAAGCGCGTCATTGTTGTGTGGATCCATATATCTGAAATAATATGCTGAAGATCCCGCAAAGCCCGGCATCGTACAGAGTTCAAGAGGATAACCGTCTTTGTTCACCCAGTTTTTTGCACGTCCGAGAGGGGGCTCGCCTGTCTCAGTAGGCAGATAGGCGTCTATCTCAGGAAGCTGCAGCGGGAGATCTTTTTCGTCAAGCACATGGGCTACTCCATCCTTATAATATACGGGGAACGGTTCTCCCCAATATCTCTGACGGCTAAATATAGCATCTCGAAGACGATAATTCACCTTCACTTTGCCTATACCCTTTTCTTCTATGAATTTCTTTGTTTTGGCGATGGCGTCCTTTACTTCCATGCCATTGAGATCGAGTTCGTCAGAAGAGGAGTTGATCATCTTGCCGCTTTTGGCGTCAAAACTCTCCTCACTCACATCCGCTCCTTCTATAAGCGGAATTACCGGCAGGTCGAAATGCTTTGCAAAAGCATAGTCACGGCTGTCATGAGCAGGCACTGCCATTATAGCGCCCGTACCATAACCTGAAAGTACATAATCGCTAACCCACACAGGTATTTTTTTGCCTGTTAGAGGATTGACAGCATAAGATCCGGTAAACACACCGCTAACCTTTTTATCAATCATTCGCTCGCGCTCTGTCTTGTGTTTGATAGACTTGATATATTCGTCGACTTCGCCACGCTTTTCAGCTGTAGTTACCTTGTCGACATAGATGCTTTCAGGAGCGAGAACCATAAACGTCACTCCGAACACAGTGTCGGCTCTCGTAGTGAAAATTTCAAGCACTTCGTCGCTGTCAGCTATGGGGAAAAGCATCTCGGCTCCCTCGGAACGTCCGATCCAGTTACGCTGGGTCTCCTTAAGAGAATCAGTCCAGTCTACCTTTTCAAGTCCTTCGAGCAGACGCTGCGCATAAGCCGATACTCTAAGACACCACTGATACATCATCTTTTGTTCCACAGGATATCCACCGCGGATAGACACTCCTTCACTTACCTCATCATTGGCAAGGACTGTTCCGAGCTTGGGACACCAGTTGACCATAGTGTTGCCAAGATAGGCTATACGATAGTTCATAAGTATGTCGCTCTTTTCTTTTTCGCTCATCGCTTTCCATTGTGCCGCGGTGAACTCAATATCCTTGCTTGCGGCCGCATTACAGCCGACGCTGCCTTGCTTTTCAAAATAGGCCTCAAGATTTTCTATAGGCATGGCCTTATCGAGTAAGGTGTCGTAGTAAGATCCGAACATCTTGATAAACGCCCACTGAGTCCATTTGTAATATTCTGGATCGCATGTCTTGATCTCGCGGCTCCAATCATAAGAAAATCCTATCTTGTCGAGCTGACTGCGATAACGATCTATGTTGATGCGTGTTGTCACCTCAGGATGCTGTCCGGTCTGGATGGCATACTGTTCGGCAGGCAGACCATAAGCGTCATATCCCATCGGATGAAGCACGTTGAAGCCTTGCAGACGCTTGTATCTCGAATAAATGTCACTCGCTATGTAACCCAACGGATGGCCTACATGGAGACCGGCACCCGAAGGATAGGGAAACATGTCAAGCACATAGAATTTCTTTTTCGACTTGTCTACTTCACATCTGTAGGTTTTATCTTCGCGCCAGCGCTGCTGCCAGCGGCTTTCTATATCTTTATGATTATATTCCATCTTATGATTTTTAATTTATTTTGACAATTCAAGCATTCTCTCGATAGGTCTGCGGGCGGCTGCTGCCACTTTTTCATCCACTTTTATCTCAGGACTCTCGTCGCGCAGACATTCATACAACTTTTCGAGAGTATTAAGTTTCATATATCCGCATTCATTGCACGAGCATCCCGCATCTTCGGGAGGAGCCGCGATAAAACGTTTGTCCGGAAATTTCTTTTCAAGCTCATGCATGATTCCGCTTTCAGTAACTACAATAAATTCTCCGGCTTCGCTTTCACGAGCATAGTCTATCAAGGCGGCTGTCGATCCAACCTTATCGGCAAGCAGTCTCAGGACTTTCTTGCACTCTGGATGCACAAGAACTTTCGCACCGGGATTTTCTTTTTTCAGCGCTATCAGTTTTTCGATAGAGAATTGTTCGTGGACATGACATGCTCCATCCCATAGAACCATATTCCTGCCGGTAATCGAATTTATATAATCTCCAAGGTTACGGTCTGGACCAAACACTATCTTCTGATCTTTGGGAAATGTCTCCACTATCCTGACGGCGTTACCCGATGTGACAAGCACATCCGTAAGAGCCTTCACTCCGACAGAGGTATTGACATATGATATCACGGTATGGTCGGGATATCGTTCCAGAAACTTTTTGAAATCCTCGGCTTCGCAGCTGTCGGCAAGCGAGCAGCCGGCTTCCATGTCGGGAATGAGCACCTTTTTTTCAGGAGACAGTATCTTGGCGGTCTCACCCATGAAATGAACGCCACAAAGCACTATTATCTCCACATCACTCAGTGTCGAAGCATATCGTGCCAATGCAAGAGAGTCACCGATATGGTCAGCCACATCCTGAATCTCCGGCCGCTGATAATAATGAGCAAGAACGACGGCTTTCTTTTCTTTTTTGAGTCGTTCGATTTCTTTTATCAGTTCTTCCTTTTTTATCGGGGTTTTGTCCCCTTTGTTTTTGACATTCATTTTATATAATATAAAAATTAAGTCTTAAAAAATTATTAATACAAAGAATAATAATGCATGTTGATAGCTGTAATAACTTTCTGCATGATTATTTGCTTTTTCGGGTTATTGAACTGTCATGCTCTCGTTTCAACAGGTTGTCAATATTCTTAACTTTTGAAATTCAAGTATTTTTGTTACTTATCAACACTATGTTTATAATATGCAAAGTTAATAAATTTATTCTATTGTTTATGTCAACTATGCTCAAAACTGTGTTGATAATGGTAAGGTAAGATTTATGTGAATTCAAATTGTTTATACCGTTATTTTGCTATAGCGGTATTTTAATTTGTTTTCCAAATTTTTTTGTTGAGAACTTTTCAGAGACTTATCAATGCTTTTCAACATGTTATTGACATGTTCTTGCGTTGAGTATATTCTGACGTATGATGTCTATTCCAAGTTTGGATTCATCACTTTCGGTGAATAGCATTTCTGCAGGTACAGATCTGACAGTATCTTCGTTAAAGTATTCGCCGAACGACAGGGCTATGCCTTGGTTCAATAGCTGCAGGGCAGATTCTTTTTTACCTCTGAAGCCATGGATGATCCATAGTTGTTCGGGGTTCAGTTCTTTTTTTATTCTAATAATGTCCTCGTGAGATTTTACAGAATGTATTATAAGCGTTTTTCCTGTTTTCTCACTGATGTCAATGTGCCCTCTGAATATATACTCCTGTATGTTCCTGTCGCCGCCTTTGAGTCTGTCGAGGCCGCATTCGCCGATTGCTGTGACGTTGGCGAGACTTGCCTGTGATCTGACTTTTTCGATGGCGTCGTCGGCTTCTTTCCGGCTCATGCCATCAGTCGACCAGGGATGAATTCCGATACTGTAATATCCGCCTTCAGGCACTCTTTCATAATAATCGAGATTGACTATTCTGTCGCTTTCAGCCGGCTCTGTAAAGTTGGATAAATGATGGTGGATATCTTTGAAATCTTTTATATTTTTTTCAATGAATTTTCCGCGTGGCGGCACAGGGTCATATCCGAAACTACCCCAAGGATTGCAGCGCCCTATTCTTTTTGCGGCCAGCCAAAGACCTTTGATGGGACCGTGTATTTTAATGGCTTCAAGTGCATATTGGCTGCATGTCGGTGAGTAGCGGCATGTTGCCGGAAACATAGGTGAGATCGCGTGTCTGTAAAAATGTATAGGCAGACTAATCAGTGTCGACCCCGCTATGCTCAGTATCTTTTTCATTGTATATTTTACGGAATATCCTGCACATTGATTTTTCCACAATATGATAGTCCTTAAGTGTGTCGGCTACATAGATTATTGCAAGGTCGATATTGCCGGGCAGGATGTTATGAAAGTCATGACGTTTCAGTCTGTACGCTTCTCTGACTCGACGTCTCATCTTTACTCTGTCGACGGCATGACGTAGTCTTTTCTTAGGTATTGATATGAGGAATTGGATGGGTGATCCTTCATCGCGGCTGTCGTTGATACGCCATACGGCTCTTAACGGGTATGCCATCGTCGAGCATATTCCGTTCGGCGATGTAGAACCAGCCCCACGGCTGAAGAGCTTGTCTATTGCCGTGGGGCTGCATAATTTGTCAGATTTATTTAATCCGTATTTTTTCACACTGCTTCCGTTTCTGCTTCGCTTTCGACAACCGGATTGGTCTTTGACAGATACAGATCAAGCGCGCCGGTCATCGATGTGGCCTCTGGTGAGGGAGCACCGATGTCAAGACGCAGACCAGCGTCTTTGACAGCCTGGGCGGTGGTCAGGCCGAATGTCGCGATTTTGATATCACCCTGCTTAAAGTCGGGAAAATTTTTCAGAAGTGATTCTATGCCCTGAGGACTGAAAAATACGAGCATGTCGTAATCGAAAGCCTCGTCTTTGGAGAAATCATTGCTGACAGTCCGATACATCGCCGCTCTCGTGTAGTTGAGATGATTGTCATGGAGAATTGAGGCATCTGTGCCGTTGTTGACATCAGATACGGCGAAAAGAAATTTCTCGCTCTTATGTTTGAGCATATACGGTAACAGGTCGGCGAGTTTGCCAGTCTTGGCTGAAAATATTTTTCGTTTGCGATAGATGATATATTTCTGCAGATAATTGGCTATTGAATCACTTGTGCAAAAGTATTTCATCGTGTCGGGAATACTGATGCGCATTTCTTCGCAAAGACGGAAAAAGTGGTCTATGGCGATTTTGGCTGTAAATATAATTGCCGTATGTTCTTCAATAGCGACCTTCTGCTGTCTGAATTCTTTTGCACTCAGACCTTCTACTTTAATAAAAGGACGGAACACAATCTCCACGTCATATTTATGTTCTATATCGTAATACGGCGATTTTTCAGAAGACGGTTTTGGTTGAGATACTAAAATTTTGTTTATTTTCACAATTATATATTTTTCGCTTAAAAAATTCACCTTGCTTATTCAGATAAGTAAGGCGAGTTTTAGTATAAAAATTAACGGTATAATTTCCAACGCGCAAAGGTACAAAATAAAATACACCAATGAAAATATATTATTATAAAAAATACTAAAGCCTTTTGCTATAAATATCAATCTTGCCGCAAGGTAGATAATCAGTGAAATGATACACACTGTCGGAGTGGTCTGTGGATAAAACAGCATTATAAGTGCCGGAATCATCAGAGCCACACCCGCGAGCGACTGTGAGGCGTTGAGGGCTCTGATCCATCTTTTGCTGCCGTCGTCTCCTGCAAATGTGTAGCCAAGCAGGCTGTAGGCACACAACTGAAACAGATAGTAGGCCGAAAACAGACCTATGCTTTTTATTAGTATGTTGAATTCATGAATATTCGTGTCTGTCTGTCCGCTGTGAAATATCTTGTAGGCTGAGAGTATAATGCCGCCGTAGATAAGATACTGGATGACTGTCAGTATGGTCAGTCGAGTCTCGTGGTTGCTGTGTTCGTCAAAAGCGTTTTCACGGTATTTGCTATTACGGAGTTCGTCGATGAAGCGGGTGAACAGTTTTCTGCACTCCTTGAAGTTCATCGCTATACTGACAAACATAACTACAATAATAGTGAGTATCCCCGAATTGCCGTCGAGCGATCCTTGACGTGCCGACCCTTCGAGTCCGACATTCCAGTTGTCTCGGGGTACAATTACAGTTGATGTCAGTTCGATTGTGTCAATGGCGGCTCTGTCAGCTCTCAGCGAACCGATAATGGCGGTGTCGAGTTTCATTTCTGCTACCGGCAAAGCAGTCTGCGGTATTATTATCGGCTCGATGTGCTGTCGTATATTTGTGCTGTCGTCAGGCATTGTTCTTTCTAAAACTTAGCTGAAAAATTCATCGGCTCTTCCTCTCTGATAGCAGCGTCAACAGCATCTGGAGCAGTTGTTGCCACTGTCCACAGCCTCTTATGATCGGTTTTCATGAAATGAAGGTCAACGGCAGTGTCGAGCATTGCGAGGAGATTGTCGTAATATCCGTCGACGTTGTAAATCACTATGTTGCCGTCGTAGAGCCCCAACTGCCTCCAGGTAATTATTTCCAGAAGTTCTTCAAAAGTCCCGATGCCGCCGGGCAGAGCTATTGCCGCCGAGCTCAGCGAGGCCATGAGTTCTTTGCGGATGTGCATGCTCTCGGTTATTTTCAGTTCTCCGAGACCTCTGTGGTGCCAGCCTCGGTCTACCATAAACTGAGGTATCACTCCGACGGTTCTGCCTCCGGCTGCGATAGCCGCATCGTTGACAGCGCCCATCAGACCCATGGATCCGGCACCGGTTATCAGTGTGTAACCCCGGCGGGCTATTTCCGCACCCAGATCCCGCGCCGCCTTGAAATAAACCTCATCGATTGTCACACTCGATGCGCAGTAGACTGTAAGACCCTTGCTTATCACTTTACTTTATTCTACTAATTATTTTTGAAAATTCGTCAGAATTGAATTCAAAGGATTTTTCTTTGTTACTGTCTTCTTTGTTGACGATAATCATCTTGATATCTGTTTTTTTTGTAACTATGGCTTTTTCTGTATTTTCTATAAATTCGTTAGTTTCTGGATCATCGGTAGAAGGAAATATATGGAGAAAATAATAGGCGGCTAAATTATGATTAATATTATCGTAAATGATGTCAGGAACCTGAATTTTTATTGTAATTGTATTGTTGCCATAATTGAATTCTGATAGAGTGGCAGATTGATTAAGTCGTTTCGGCATATCCACTTTCAAAGCAGCACAATAACTGATAATATGTCTCAGTTCGGTTTCGCCGGAAAATGTAGAACCCCATGTCTCATCATAATCATCATCGGTGATTTTTTGAGAATTGTCGCATTTATTGTTATTAGTGCTGATTTCTCTTTTCTTGCGTTCCGAGGTTTGATGGAGACGTTCCATGCCGGCATTATATGCGGCAGTATCTATGTTGACGTATTCTACTTCATCTTCATCCGAATCCAGTACTTCATTACGATACTCTTCCGATTGTTCATTCTCGATGTTTTTGTTCGAGCAACCGACGAGTGTCAATATTGTTGCTATTGTAAGGATTCTATGCAATAATATTTTCATTCATCTGAATATTAGTGTTCCGCAAAATTACAAACAAATCTTCGGAAAACGTTCTGTCAGGTCAGGATTTAGAGCCTCCTTATTATAGATTTACTCAAAAAGTCGTTTTATCTCACATATTTTCCGTATTTTTGCGATAAAGAAATTTTTTGATCTATACATTCAACCCCGAAATATACGATGAGAACCGATTACAGACGAATACTACTCAAACTCAGTGGCGAATCTCTTATGGGTCAGCAAGGTTATGGAATAGACAACTGCCGCCTCGCCGACTATGCCAATCAGATTAAAGATATTACAGACGGCGGTGTCCAGGTGGCGATCGTCATAGGTGGAGGAAACATTTTCCGCGGTCTCCAAGGGGCTGCCAAGGGTTTCGACCGTGTCAAAGGCGATCAGATGGGCATGCTTGCGACAGTTATTAATTCGCTTGCTCTCAGTTCGGCTCTCGAAGCGATAGGACAGCCTGCAAAGGTGTTGACCGCAATCAATATGTTCCCCATCGGTGAGCAGTACAGCAAATGGCGCGCTATCGAGGCTCTCGAAAAAGGTGAAGTTGCCATTATTTCCTGCGGCACGGGCAATCCGTTTTTCACCACTGACACCGGTTCGGCTCTCCGTGCTATCGAAGTCGAGGCCGATGTGATGCTCAAGGGGACCCGTGTTGACGGTGTTTACACCGCTGACCCCGAAAAAGATCCCTCGGCCGTCAAATTCGACGAGATCACTTATGACGAAGTTCTCTCGCGCGGCCTGAAGGTGATGGATCTCACCGCTACAGCCCTTTGCAAGGAAAATAAGATGCCCATAGTCGTTTTTGACATGGACCATGTCGGCAATCTGCGCAAAGTCATCTCAGGCGAAAGCATAGGTACACTTGTTTACTAAGAATAATTAAAAAAACTCTAAAACATACAGAAATCATGACCGACGTTAAGACTTACCTTGCTCCGGCTGAAGAAAAAATGGAACTCGCCGTTGCCTATCTCGACGACAGCCTTTCTCACATTCGTGCTGGAAAAGCCAGCTCCAAACTCATCGACGGCATCCGTGTCGAATACTACGGAAGCCTCGTGCCTATTTCAAATGTAGCCAACGTTTCTGTGCCCGATGCACGTACGATCGCTATCACTCCATGGGAGAAAGCGATGTTCAGGGAAATCGAGAAGGCAATCATTAATTCCGAACTCGGCATTACTCCAGAAAACAACGGTGAGGTGATCCGTATCGCCATTCCGCCGCTGACTGAAGACCGCCGCAAAGCCCTTGTAAAGCAGTCTAAGGCCGAAGCCGAGCAGGCCAAGGTTTCTGTGCGCAACGCACGTCGCGACGCGATCGACGGTTTAAAGAAAGCCATAAAGCAGGGCATGCCCGAGGACGTGGAGAAAGATGCCGAAGCCTCGGTTCAGAAACTCCACGACAAATATCTCAAGCAGATCGACGAAATTTTCGCTGCTAAAGAGAAAGAGATACTCACGGTCTGATCAACTCGCATTCAGGCTTGCCGCATATAAAAATCAGCCGGACATTACTAATGCCCGGCTGATTTTTATGTTCTTCATAGTATGGATTATCTTACAATGCGTTTGGTCACATTGTTGCCGCGTTTTTCTATAAACAGTCCTGCTGCCGGACGGTCGATACGTATGCCCTGAAGATTGAAATATTGGGTGTCTGTCTCAGCTGTTTTGTCGGAAGTGATTGAATCAATGCCTGAAACTTCGGGCAGATGAACGCGGAAGTTTTGTCCGGTCGAAGTCCAGTAACCGTTGAACCATCCTGTCTGTCCGATCCATAGGCCGTATGCCGGGAACTCTATCACATTGTTGTTGATCTGACCTATCCCTTCTTCGCTGCCTGCGATCGCTTCCTCAAGAGAAAGACCATATTCGAGCATCAAAGCTACGTTTGACGTCACGCGAGCTTCGCCGTAGCCGTCGCCGAAGTCAATGCCGATAGGCGAGTTTTCGACCCATACGGCCTGAGGATCCTCGGCGTGGATATATATATAATGATTGTGGCCATCATGATTCTCGATGCAGTTGCCCTCATATTCGGCATACGGATTGACGAGACGGTAGTAGCCCCGAGTATTCTTGTTTTCCTGAAGTTCGACCTGAAGTTCTACTTGTGGCAGACCCTCGTAGTAGCCGGCAAACAGATCTTCGTTGTACTTGACTTTGCCGAGCGATGTCCACTCGCTGTCATCCGACCGGTCTCCATATATATATGCTACTTTTCCGGTATGTGCTTTCCCGTCGGCGTCCATAGCGATCACGAGCATCGAGTGTAGGCCGTGAACACTGCACTCTACAGTCTGTTTGCCTGCGGCGATCTCCTTGCCTTCGGCAGCGACGAGCTGCATTGTTGCGGCATCGAGATCAGCATTGGTCTCGGTTTTGCTGTCGGCTTCGACCAGACCTTCCTGCAATACATATTTCACTGATTTCACACTGCTGCCTGCTGTAATCGTGACAGGCACTTTGTTATTTACACCACAATAGTTATAGTCGAGATAGAGGGAGTAGTCTTCAATCTCGCTTCCCGAACCCGGTATAACGATCTTGCATTCGCCCTCGCGGTTAGCGCTGTGCCACAATCCCTCGGGATCTGTGAGGTCGATCGTCGCCATACACATGGCCGGAAAACTTATTATCCCGTCGCTGAGCGTTCCGTATTCGGCCGCTTCTCCTTCCCATCCGCTTTCGGGTACCATATGGGTGAAGCAGTAATACTGATCATAGGAATCGAAGTCTTCCATCCATACTTTAGCCGGATCCTCGGCGTGGATAACCATGTATGAACTGTCATCGGAAGAGCCGAACAGTTCGGCGATCGGGTTTTTGCCTGAGTAGGGAGCCAGACGATAAAGCCCTTTTGTATCAGAGTCTTCCTCTATGTTGACCGGCCACGACATTCCGCGCTTAATGCCCATCTCTTCTCCGTAATAGGTCAATAAACCTTCATAATAGACTCCCTGACCGATTGAGACCCATTCGGCAGTTGCCTGCTGGATGCCTGCTCCGAGTAATGCCGCCGATAGTAATAATGCTCTGAATTTTTTCATTTTAATGTGATTATGACATGTTATTGCGCCAAAATTAAGAAAAAAATTTAAAATTAGTATAAAAAGTGAAATTTATGTCGTATTTTTTGGGGATTGACTTACGAAATTTATTATAACTTTGTCAGGCAATACACTTGATACGCATTGCCATGTCTTGAAATATAAGACTTTTCCCGACGTTATATATCTGTTATGAAATCTCTCTTTCGCAATATATTGGTTCTGTCTGCGCTACTCTCAGGGGTGCAGTCAGCCGCTGGACGCACGATCGAAGATCCCGGTTCAGCGACTAAGCGCTACATTCAGAGTGTCGGATTTAAGATTGACGAGGAAGGCGACACCGTGGCCGTCTACAATCTCCGCGGAATTACTGTTTTTGAAAAATGGAAGTTCAAGAATAAGAAGGAGGAAGATTTCTATTGGCGAACAGTCAGAGATGTAAAGCTAACTCTGCCCTATGCCAAACTCATTGCCGAGACTCTGATAGAGACATACGAATATATTGAGACTTTCCCGACGCAGAAGGAGCGCGAACAGTATCTCAAAGAGATGGAGAAATCGATTTTCGAACAGTATAAGCCTGTGCTACGCCGATTTTCCAAGCGTCAGGCCAAGGTGTTGATCAAACTCATCCAGCGCGAGACCCACCAGACAAGTTACGATATCGTAAAAGCCTTTCTCGGCTCGTTCCGTGCAACATTCTGGCAGGGATTCGGCCGACTCTTCGGCGTCAGCCTCAAAAGCGAGTTCCGCCCTGCCAAAGACCGCGAGGACGCTATCATCGAGCGCATAGCCTATGCCGTCGAGGAAGGTAGAATATAACCACTACGTATATTTTTCCCATGACTTCCCGACAACTTCCCGACTATCCGACACTGAGATCCCACTACAACGCCTTTCTCACTCTCGAGCGTGGCCTCTCCGAGAATACCCGTATCAATTATCTTGCCGATGCCGATCGTCTCGTCGACTGGCTTCAGTCGGTCGGTCAGAATGTCTATACCGCAAATCTCGAGTGTATACAGGGCTTTATCATTGATCTTCATCAACTGGGCATATCGCCGCGATCACAGGCGCGTATCATTTCCGGTATCAAATCGCTTTACCGCTATCTCAAGACCGAAAGTCTGATCGACGACAATTCTACTCTGCTGCTCGAAAGTCCTCGTCTGGGACGCAAATTGCCCGATATCCTCACCGTTGAGGAGATCGACGATATGGTCGATGCGATAGACATGACCAGGATCGAAGGTCAGCGCAACCGCGCCATCATCGAGACTCTCTATGGCTGCGGGCTGCGCGTCAGCGAGCTGTGCAATCTGCGCATTGACAATATCAACTTCGACGACGGCCTGCTCATGGTCATAGGCAAAGGCGACAAACAGCGGCTTGTACCAATGTCACAGACCTCTATCGACGAGATCCGTCGATGGCTCCTCGACCGCTCCCGCATCGCGGTTAAGCGCGGCGAGGAAGGCATGCTTTTCATCAGTCGCCGGGGCAGGCGTCTGACGCGCGTGATGGTCTTCTATATCGTACGCGGTCTCGCCGAAGCGGCGGGAGTCAGAAAAGAAATTTCGCCCCACACCCTACGGCATTCGTTTGCGACCCACCTGCTCGAAGGCGGTGCCAACCTGCGGGCCATCCAGCAGATGCTCGGCCACGAAAGCATCGCAACAACGGAGCTCTACCTTCATCTTGACAGATCACATCTCCGCGAGGAGATCCTCACCCACCACCCCCGCAACACCCGCCCCCACCGCCCCGATTGAAAACTAAAAATATGTTATTAAACATATAAAAATATTTGCAAATGAGGTATCGAGCTTATTATCTTTGCGGAAAATCAATCTCCTAAACTCTTGCTGTTATGTCTCGCCTCTCGTCTCGCAAATTGTCTGTTTTCGCTGTTGTTGCCATCGGCCTGTCGCTGACCGCAGGCGTTTCGTTGCCTCATGACGGTGAATGCGCGGTGCTTCACCGTATCGCCGTCGACAAGGTTTCGACCGACGGCAAGTTGTGGGATTTGTCGCAGGCGGAATTTACGGGCGTGGAGACTGAAGTGCGCTTTACTCGCAGCTGCGACAGCTGTCTTTCGGCGACGCTTCCCGGCATCCGTTATGACTTCGAAGTGCGCGGCGATACCGTTTTCCGTGTCGCGACAGAAACCCATTTCATAAGGCTTACCGACACTATCCCGATGCTTTTTGCCGTGCCGTCGTCAGGCGGCATTCAGCACCGCGCATACGCCTCGCGCGGACGTGCATATCATTCAGAATACATTGATGCCGTGGGCGATGTCACCCTGTCGGAGATAGCCCGGGGAACAGTCATCCTGCCATCGGCAGACACCATCGGCGACGTCATGCTCACGCGCCACGTCAGCCGTCAGCTGATCGCCGTGGAGATGCACCGTCGGCCCGTGGCCGACCGCGACAGCGCGTCGACCCTTTTGAGCCGCCACACCGAGGCTCTGACATGGCGCTCCGACGCCTACAGCCTGCCTCTGGCGCAGATCACGACTGTCACCGATTCTGTTGGCGATGTCTCCCGCGGCGAAGCGTCGGTCTCGGCCTGGATATGTCCGCCGCTGAGCCAGCCCCTACGCGGCGCTGTCAACCGTCCGGCATCGCGCCGATACCCGCCGTCCGACAATGGCTCGCCCTCAGACGGCCTGACAGTGGTTGCCAACGGCAACGCTGTCACAGTCAGCGGCACATCGTCGGGCGACTGCCGTATCGCGATAGTGCTGACCGATGTACTTGGCCGCGTGTACGCATCGATGCCCGCGAGAGACTACAACCGCGGAGCGACCGTCGAATGGTCGACCGACGGCCTACCGCCGGGCAACTACGTGCTGTATGTCTCCGACGACAGCCAAGCGCCTCAAGCCATCAAACTGACAATAAAATAATAAACTCTAATCCTCACCGTCATGCGCCGACTCGTCACATTTCCGCTCTCAGTGATGTCGTCCGTCATTCTGTCGTTTGCCGATGACGGCATAAAGATCGACTATCCGCGTAATCTGAGCGAGCAGGTAGTCAACCCGACTGCCGACGCCACGGCCATGCTCCGATATCAGGACTGCCCCGTGTCATACGCCACGGGCACTGCCGATGTCACCGTACCGCTGTTGCAATACAACTATGGGGAACTCGCCGTGTCGCTGGCGATCAGTTACCACACCGGCGGCATCAAGGTGGACGATCCGGCAGGATGTATAGGTCTCGGATGGTCGCTGCAGGGGCTGGGTCGTGTATCTCGGCAGATATGCGTAATGCCTGACGAGAAACTTCCTTTTATGAGATCGGGAGAACTGAATGATCCTACAGCGAAGGACTTTTATGACCTGACGTTCTTTAAAAAGGAAGCGAATTATGACAGGTACAGTTACGACATACCGGGCTACTCGGGATCGTTTATTGTCGACGGAGATTCCATTGTAGACTTCAGCCATAACGGAGTGAAGATAATGGACTACACAATTAAAAATAATGTTTTGTCGTCTAATAGTTCTATTACGATGCTCACACCGGACGGTACACTATACACATTCGGGAGATATACAAACTATAACCTCAACAAGGTCATTAACATTGAAAAATGCACATACCATGAGAAAGTCACCGACGGAGTCTTCAAAGAATATGACCGCGACTATGAGGATGCCCCCATCACATGGATGCTCACGAATATATCCCACCATAATATGAACGGGAACGTAACCATATATTATGACAGAAGCTCATGCAAGGACAAAAAGAACATGGTACGTATCCCGACGGTCACAAGAAGGTGGGACGGTCAGGCCAAACCGACCACGACAAAGACCGAAGACTGGGGCACAGAAAGCACAACCACCTATACTGACCGCGCCATACCGAGCCGGATATGCTGTTTCTCGGACACGATATATTTCGACCTCAAGACTGTCGACGGCTCATCCGAGGAAGACAAACGGATGATCAGCGCCATACGGGTTGTGAATTCCCAAGGCAAGGAAGTCCGGCGTATCAGCTTCGACAACAGCTCCCTCTTCAAGGACGGGCGTCCGCGTCTCGACGCGGTGACCGTCAGCTCGGGCGGAAAGACTGTCGACAAGCGGAAGTTCGAATATAACAACGGCCCGGAAAGATCGTATTCCGATTTTTTCGGCTATGCCAACGGTAGATATAGAACCTACGGTCCACATACGCAGGTGTATATAATCGATCCCGAGAAACTGACTCTGAACCCCGACAGAGCATTCAACAGTGATTATGTCCGATCGTGGTCACTGAAAAAGATAACAGACGCAACCGGAGTGGAAACTACTTTTGAATATGAGCCGAATTCCTTTAGTTCCGCCATTGTCACGCAACCGATCTACAACGGATTGAGAATAAGCAGGATAAAATCCCATGATTCCTTTACAGGCCGCCAAAGGACAAGAGAGTTCCAATATTCCGATCCCGACATGTCGGTGCCGGTCCATGCCCTGACACTGCGCAACTTCATATCTCTGTCGGGCGTGAAGTCATATAACGGAAACAGAGACGAACAGAACGAGGTATTCAGCCTGTCGGCAACTTTCACGGCAAGCAGCAACAATGCCGGTGTCCCCGCGGAGAAGTCGAGGATATACTACGGCAAGGTGACAGAGACAGTCACGGGAACCGACATGTCGCCTGTGAGGACAGACTACGAGTTTGACAACTCCCACTGTCTGTCGACGCGGACTTATGTCCCGTCGCACAGATCCCCAAAAATAAGTCAGTATTCATCCGATCTTATCACGTCGGGCAATCGTGACAGAATAAAATTAGGATATAATATTGAGGCGGTAGATCGGGAATATTATTCCGATTACGATTTCTATAAGGTATTCGGTTTCAGGCCGGAGACAGCCAACTTCGATGAGGTCGCAAATCCACGCCCACTGCTTGTTAAAAAAACAAGTTATGAATATGTGGGCGGATCTTACCGTCCAGTCGAGACGACTGAACAGTTCTATTCCGCGCACGACCGTTTCAAATTTCCTGTCGGAATTTTTGTCCAGAGCAATGTATACCGGACATTCTATGACGGCGCATATACAGACAACATTTATAAGGATGACTGCCCGTCGGATCCACTGACAAGCACACTGCATCAGCGCTGTTGGGTCTACTCCGAGCGGATAAGACTTGATTCGACCGCTGTCACAAGACATTATCCCGACGGCAACAGCCGCA
>CAJUMI010000031.1 GCA_910587545.1 uncultured Muribaculaceae bacterium
CAAAGGTAATGTTTTTATCCGTGATTGTCAGATTAAGTCTTGACTACTTCAACTTATATGGGTGACAGTGCGTTGTTGTTAAGAAAGCAACGCACTGTTTTTATTCAATTCACAGTAATGAAGAAACTGCTTGTCATCATCTCTCTGGCCATAGCGGCTGCTGTCGGTCTACCGGCCGCTTCATGGCAGCCAGACATCCTCGGCAGCGGCTATGAAATGCGTTATGTCGACCAGAGCCGCGACTACAGCGGTGATGTGAGGTCGACCATAATCAGAAAGGAATCTGACTGCGGAGGCCATAAGGGAGTGCTGTATATCCACGGTTACAACGACTATTTCTTTCAAAAAGATATGGCCGACCGTTTTGCGGACTCCTGCATAAATTTCTATGCGGTCGACCTGCGCAAATACGGACGGTCGATCACAGAAGGGCAGCATCTGTTTCAAGTCCGTGATCTAAAAGAGTACTTTGCTGATATAGATTCGGCTCTTGCCCAAATGCATGCCGACGGCATAGATACGATAGCACTCATGGGTCACTCTACCGGCGGCCTCATCAGCGCTTATTACCTCAGCGAAAATCCAGATAGCCCCGTGAAAGCACTCCTGCTTAACTCACCTTTTCTTGACTGGAATTTCAACGGCTTCATGCGCAAGGTCGCCATACCTGCATTTGGGGCGCTCGGCAGACTGTTTCCCGACCTCGCCATCTCGCAGGGCGACGGAACGGGCTATCAGGAATCACTCCTGAAAAAGCATCATGGCGAATGGAACTACAATCAGGACTGGAAACTGTTTCATCCGCAGAAAGTTGACGCATCATGGACCCGGGCTATCAGCTCCGCACAGAACAAGATCAAAAAAGGAGCCGGCATCAGAGTGCCAATCCTGCTGATGCACTCTGACAAAAGTGTCGACGGAGACCACTGGACACCAGAATTCCAGCACGCCGACGCCGTGCTCAACGTAAAAGACATATCACGCATAGGCCGCAAACTCGGCCAAGACGTGACCGAAGACACGATCCGGGGCGGGCTGCACGACCTTGTGCTCTCATCGCCGCCGGTGAGAGAGCAAGTCTACAATTATATCTTCAGCTGGCTCCGCCAAAAACACATTTTCTGATATCGGTCTGCGACAGGTCTGAGAAAAAATGGGTAACTTTGCGTCTGTCCAACACTGACAAAGACTGATGATAACAACCGATAAAGTATCATGCCTCGCAATAATCGAGCTTCTGGCTGCCCACGGTGTCAAAGACATCGTCCTTTCGCCGGGAAGCCGTAACACTCCGCTTATAATAGCCGCACGCCGTTACGGACACGGTGTCCGCACCCACGTAGTGATAGATGAACGAACGGCTGCCTTTTTCGGCCTCGGCATTGCTCTGCAGACGCGATGTCCGGTTGCTCTGATATGCACTTCGGGAACAGCCGTCCTCAACTACGGGCCTGCCATAGCAGAGGCATATTACCGTCATATGCCTCTCATTGCCATATCGGCTGACCGGCCCGCCGAATGGATCGACCAGGACGACAGCCAGACGATAAGACAGGCCGGGGTGCTGGGAAACATCGTCAAAGGATCATTTGACATCTGCGGAGACAACAGTGACAGCAAGGTGATGAGGAAGTTCGTGAGCCGGACTGTCAACGATGCGATCAACCTCGCTCTCCGCGGGCCGCAGGGACCGGTGCACATCAACGTTAGGCTTGACGAACCTCTCGGATCTCTCGCCGACACAGATAAGTCTGGAGCCGTCAAAATAGAACTGCTGACCGACAACACTCCCCGCCTTGACGAACACCAATATAAATCACTCGCGAAGGGACTTGCCGGGAAAAGGGTCATGGTGATAGCCGGCTTCGGCTACGGCAGCCATCGTCTTGATGCCGCAATCGACCGGTTTGCCATAAAAACAGGCGCTACAGTCTTTTACGAAGCGCAGTCAAACATACGTCCGAGGACGGGTATAGGCCATATAGACGCCTGCCTGTCGGTATGCACCGACTCCGACCTTGACCGTCTGAGACCTGATATAGTGATTTCGTTCGGCGGATCGATAGTGTCGCGCATGATCAAAAACTATCTGCGCCGCTATGACGATCTCGACCACTGGCATATAGGCCGGAGTCTCAATACGATAGACTGCCTTATGGCTCTTACGAGACGCATCGAGTGCGACGAGCCGGCATTCTTCGAATCCATGGCAAAGTATGCAGAGGACGATACCGAACAGCACTCATATCTAAGGTCATGGCTCGAAGTGGCAGTCATGGCTCGCAACAAGCTCAAGCACGCATTCGCCACTTGTCCGTGGAGCGATTTCTACGCCACCGGACAGATATTGAAACTCGTTCCTCGCGACTGGCATCTGCAGCTGAGCAACGGCACAGCCGTTCGTTACGCACAGCTGTTCGACTACTCGGCATTCGAAAGCATAGAGTGTAACCGCGGTGTAAGCGGCATCGACGGATCGACATCGACCGCCATCGGATCGCACATCGATTTCGGCGGAGTGACACTGCTGCTGACCGGCGACATGAGCGCGCAGTATGACATCGGCGCCCTGGCTCTCGGAGAGATCACCCCACGCTTCAAAATGGCTGTGCTCAACAACAGCGGCGGCGGCATATTCCGCTTCATCAAGACGACCTCTCATCTCGACGAGCTCGAGGAGTGCTTTGCCGCCAAAGTCAATCTTCCGCTCAGGCAGCTTGCCGAAGCATACGGTTTCGCATATTTCGAAGCCGACGGCAAGGAACGGTTGAACGAGGAGTTCAGCCATTTCGCAGGCGAGACCCGTCGGCCGGCCATAATCAACATCATCACCCCGCCCGATGTCAGCGCAGATATCCTTAAAGAATTTTTTCAACAACCTAACAAGTAAATACATCTATGTGCAAACGCGAATGGCAAACAATCAAGCAGTACAGCGACATACTCTTTGAATTCTATAACGGCATCGCCAAGATCACGATCAACCGCCCGGAGGTCTACAACGCGTTCCGACCGCAGACCAACGCCCAGATGCTCGATGCCATGGCTTACTGCCGCGCCACACCCGAGGTGAGAGTAGTCGTGCTGACGGGTATCGGCGACAAAGCATTTTGTTCGGGCGGAGACCAGAACTACAAAAGCCGTGGCGGATACCGCGACGCAGACGGCACACCGCGCCTCAACGTGCTTGATCTCCACAAAGCCATACGCAGCATACCCAAACCCGTCATAGCCATGGTCAATGGCTATGCCATCGGCGGCGGCAATGTGCTTAATGTCGTCTGCGACCTGTCGATAGCCTCGGAGAATGCACGTTTCGGACAGACCGGCCCGAAAGTAGGAAGTTTTGACGCCGGTTTCGGTTCGTCGTATCTCGCGCGTTGCGTCGGCCAGAAAAAGGCGCGTGAGATCTGGTATCTCTGCCGTCAGTATACTGCGGCCGAAGCGCTCGAAATGGGCATGATCAACAAAGTGGTGCCTTTTGACAGACTCGAGGATGAGGTCGTAGAGTGGTGTGAGACGATAATCAAACGCAGTCCGTTTGCGATCCGCATGATAAAACGCGCGCTCAACGCAGAACTTGACGGCCAGAGCGGCCTAATGGAATTTGCCGGCGACGCCACGCTGATGTATTATCTGATGGATGAAGCCCAGGAAGGCAAAAACGCATTCCTCGAGAAAAGGGATCCCGACTTCGATCAATTTCCCCAGTTCCCGGGCTAAGCGGATTTATAACCGTTTTTCACTAAGCGATGATCAGGGCTGAGTGGTGCCGTTACAGGCTCAAGTTCCGTTTTCTCGCAAAAACTTCGCGCGAGGAAATGAGGGAAAAGATCACATATTTTGTCAGAATCCATGACACTGACCGCTCTGAGGTCTGTGGCATAGGCGAATGCGCGCTGTTCAGAGGGCTCAGCGCCGACGACACCGCCGATTATGAAAAGCGTCTGAGCGAAGTGTGTCAGAATCCGTGCGGCGAACTTCCGGCGATGAGCTCGATACGGTTCGGCTTCGAGACCGCAATGGCCGATCTGCGCAACGGTGGCATCAGGAAGGTATGCGACAGCCCCTGGCTGTCTGAAGGCCGCCCTATTGCGATCAACGGACTTATCTGGATGGGCGACAGTCAGACAATGGTCGAGCGCGTTAAAGAAAAGATAGAACGCGGTTTCAAGATACTGAAACTGAAGATCGGAGGAATCGATTTTGACGATGAACTGTCGATCATCCGGTCGATAAGAGATTCGTTCGACAAAAACGACCTTGAGATCCGACTTGACGCAAACGGCAGTTTTACAGCTTCTAACGCACTGCGGTGTCTCGACCGCCTAAGCGGATACGACATCCACTCGATAGAGCAACCTGTCGCGGCCGGACAGCCGGAGCTGATGAAGCATATCTGTGAGGTCAGTCCGATAGATATCGCCCTCGACGAGGAACTGATAGGCTTCAGGACAGACGGAGAGACGGACGAGTTGCTTGACTGCATACGGCCTGCATATATAATTATCAAGCCGGCATTGTGCGGCGGTTTCGAACGAGCCGACCGATGGATCGAAACTGCCCGACGGTACAATATCGGCTGGTGGGCGACTTCCGCACTCGAGTCCAACATAGGGCTTAATGCTATCGCACAATGGGTCTCGGCAAAAGACAATCAGCTTGTGCAGGGACTCGGGACCGGCGAATTATATGAAAACAACATCGAATCACCGCTGGCAATGGATGGCGCCAACCTCATCTACAGGCCCGAACGCCGGTGGACAATCCCCGATCTGTCATGGCGTGTATAGCCGACTTCATACGTGAATGGGAGTCGGACTGCGATTATATAGTCGCCCACACATCGGGGTCAACCGGTGATCCCAAGGCCATCAGGCTCCCCAAATCAGACATGCGTGTCTCGGCCCGCGCCACCAACCGACGGTTCGGGATAGACAGCAGCTCTGTGATCGCAGCCCCTCTGTCGACTGACTATATAGCGGGGAAAATGATGTGTGTGCGGGCGATCGAGGCCGGTTGCCGGCTAATCGACATGCCGGTGTCAAACACAGTCACCGTCGATCGCAAAATCGATCTGCTCGCCATCGTGCCCTCGCAGCTTGAAAGTCTGCTACTACAGGTCGACGCTCCCGCCTTGATAGGGAATCTCATCATCGGCGGAGCGGCACTCGGAAAAAATCAGATAAAAAATATTGTCGATCGCGGGTTTAACGCCTTCGCGACCTACGGCATGACCGAGACCTGCAGCCATGTGGCGCTAAAGAGGATATCGCGGCATGACGGATGTTTTGAGGCCATGCCGGGTATAAGTTTCGAAACTGACCGACGTGGCTGTCTGATGATCAATGCTCCTGATTACAGTTTCAGAAAGCTGACCACCAACGACATCGTCGAACTGATCAGCACGACATCATTTGTATGGATAGGCCGTTATGACAATGTGATAAATTCGGGCGGCATAAAGATAATGCCTGAACAACTTGAGGCTGAAATCGCCGCTCTCATAGACCGGCCGTTCTATATCACGGCTGTCTGCGATGAAAAATGGGGCGAGGTGCCGGCTGTCGTCTTTGAAGGCGACAGCTGTGAAGAGCAAAACCTGATCGATTTGCTTGCTGAGAAGATTGATCACAGGAGATGTCCGAAGACTGCAAAGGCCGTAGATGCGCTGCCGCGCACGTCAAACGGCAAGATAATCCGAAAAAAGATCTGCTAACAGCAGGTCCGATAAATCAGTAACCGAGCTTGCTGATCTTACGCAACATCGATTCGTTGATGATCTTTATGCGGCGACCGTCAACAACAATGAGCTTATCGTTGACAAAAGTCGAGAGTGTACGGATCGCGTTGGATGTCGTCATATTCGACAGACTCGCGAGATCCTCACGACCAAGATAGATCTTCAGTGTGGAGTTGTCATCCTCGTAACCATAATGATCACGCATAACTATCAGCGCCTCGGCAAGACGGCCGCGTATATGCTTCTGAGTAAGGTTAACTATGCGTGTGTCGGAGCCGCCGAGGTTGCGGGACAACTCCTGTATAAAGAACATGGCTACATTATTGTTTGTCTTGATCAGATGATCGACAATTGTCAGAGGCAACGAGCCTACAACAGACGGCTCGATGGCCATAGCGCTCGACACATAACGCTCTTCGGCAAAGTGGGCTCGATAGCCGAAATACTGCACCGGCCGCATAAGCCGCAGTATCTGGACTCTGCCTCCGACGCCTTCTTTGATTTTTTTAACCTTGCCCTTAAAAAGGCACCAAAGACATTCCGGATCCTCACCTTCAAGATAGATATACTGATTTTTCTTAAAATTATGAATTTCAAGACTATCAGCCACGAACCGTTTCTGATCGCTGTCAAGAACAGACCATATTGCGGACATATCTTCGTTAATTACTTTTTCAAGAGCTGATTTAATCATGGAATAAACCGTGTAAACTTATTGTTTCGCAAAGTTACAAAATAATGTCTGATCCCCAATCATTTTTCCACACTTTTATTTCCAAAAGACATATTTTGCAAGCGTTTCGGACAAGTTTCAGCGTAAAAAGGGAGACCAATCAGACTTTTCGTAAATGTCGTGGCGGTCAGAAAACATTATTATTTCAGCAAATATCAAACATGGCCTCGGCGTTGGCTGTTGTCACGTCGGCCACAGTATCGACTTCCATGTCAAGCAACGATGCTATATGTCCGGCTATGAGCGGTATGCGGGCACTCTCATTGCGTTTGCCGCGATATGGCACGGGCGATAGATATGGAGAATCCGTCTCAAGCAGGATGCGATCGATTCCTATTGCCGGCAGGACCTCGCGAAGCCCTGAATTCTTGAAAGTCACAACGCCGTTTATGCCGAAATAAAAGTCGCCGGTCTTACGTATGGCCTCGACATCACGTTCGGTGCCGCCGAAGCTATGGAAAACAGCCCTGACATCCCTTATGCCACGAAGCACCTCAAGCGTCTGATCCAGCCCTTCACGGCAATGGATTATGACAGGCAGCCCTAGACGGACGGCATCATTGACCTGTTTTTCGAAAACCTGCATCTGCGCGTCGACAAATGTCTTGTCCCAATACAGATCCACGCCGATCTCCCCTACTGCCACGTACTTACGGCCATCTCCGAGAATATCACCGATCTCCGACAAAACATCGCGCCAGTCTTCTTTCACTTCGGTCGGATGCAAGCCCATCGCCATATAGACATTGCCGGGGTATCGCGATGCGAGACCGGACAGTGGCCCGACGGAAGAAAGATCGACGTTGGGAAAAATCATACGGTCGACACCGGCCTCTATGGCTCTGGTAACTGCATCGGGATTTTCCCCGTCAAATTCCGGCAGGTATAAATGAGTATGTGTGTCTACAAATCTCATTGAACGAACCTCAATAACTGCGGTCAACCGAGCGGCGGGCAAGAGATGTGAAATAGTCACGGGCATCACCGCCGAGAGTGACATCGTCGAGCGAACTGATGGCCTTGTCTGCATATTCAGCGATCAGACTCCGACAACGTCCGTCGAGACCGAGCCTGTCGTACACGGCGCGAACCTGATTTACACGTTCTTCGGGATCAAGATCTTCGGCAAGGATATCAAGGAGTTCGGTGCGGCACTCTGCCATCGCGTTGATAAGCAGCCATGTCTTCTTGGCATTGATTATGTCTCCACCGATCTGCTTGCCGAAAATCAGAGGGTCGCCGTAGGTGTCCAGCCAGTCGTCGCGAAGCTGAAAAGCGAGACCGAGATTGACTCCATAATCATAGAATGCGTCAGCGACATCTCTGTCGGCCTCGGCGACAATGGCTCCCATACGGCATGCACATCCGAGAAGCACCGATGTCTTGAGCCTGATCATCTCCATATATTGGGCTACTGTGACATCATTGCGTTTCTCAAAGTCTATGTCGTATTGCTGGCCCTCGTAGACCTCCATCGCCGTGCGGTTAAACAACGCCATGACTTCAGGCATCACAGCCGCCGGTGTGCCTGCGATATATGATGTGGCCATAGTCAGCATCGCGTCCCCCGAAAGGATGGCCGTATTGTCATTCCATCTGATATGGACGGTCGGACGGCCGCGGCGCATGTCGGCCGCGTCCATCACATCATCGTGGAGAAGCGTGAAGTTATGGAAAATCTCAACGCCCAAAGCAGCGTTTATAGCGGTTTCGACATCTCCGCCCAAAGCCGAGCATACGGCAAGGGTCAATTGCGGGCGCAGGCGTTTTCCGCCGCTTTCAAGCGTATATGCGATTGGTTCATAAAGGCCTGCAGGCTGAGACGGATAAGAGATCGAAGCCACGGCCTCAGCGACTCGATCAGAGATTTTGTCAGGACTTAACATGATGCTGAAAAATTTGTTGGTGAGACAAAGTTACGATAAATTGCGCTAAAAACGGAATAATTGGATAAATATGACTAAATTTGTCGGCTAAGCTACAATAATATTCACTCTAAAACATGGACAATTTACCCCAAGACCCGTTCATATTGCTAAGTTATGTAAATACAAAACTGCGCGACGACTACAGTTCTCTCGATGCAATGTGTATAGACCTCGACATCGATCGCGAGACTCTTGAAGCGAAACTTAATGAGGCCGGCTTTGAATATTCAGCTGAAAACAACAAGTTCTTCTAATGGAAGATTATCTCAGCAGACTCAACGACCAACAGAGAGCAGCCGTCGAATATCTCGGCGGTCCCGAGCTTGTCATCGCGGGAGCGGGATCGGGAAAGACGCGCGTACTGACCTATAAGATTGTCCACCTGCTCGCCCGCGGCTACGAACCGTGGCGTATACTCGCACTCACCTTCACCAACAAGGCCGCGCGCGAGATGCGCGAACGTATTGAGACGCTCGTCGGTGAGCCTACATCCTCAAAACTCTGGATGGGGACTTTTCACTCAATCTTTTCACGCATTCTGCGCACACACGCCGACCGTATAGGTTTCAAGAGCAACTTCACGATCTACGACTCGGCCGATTCCAAATCGCTTGTCAAAATGATCATAAAGGACATGCAGCTTGACGACAAGCAATATAAAGTATCGACTGTGCTGAACGCCATTTCATGGGCCAAGAACGCACTCGTCTCTCCCGGAAACTATCTCGGAGACAGGCAGCTCATGGACGCCGACCGCAGAGCTAAACGGCCGGATACCGGTCAGATCTACAAGGCATATATGGATCGTTGCCGCGTTGCCGGAGCCATGGACTTTGACGACCTGCTGTACTACACCAATATACTGCTGACAGACAATCCCGACGTTCTGCGTCACTACAGGGAGTTTTTCAGATATGTCCTTGTCGACGAGTATCAGGACACTAACTTCGCCCAACACCGCATCATCAGGCTGATCACCCAGGAATCCGGCGATCTGTGCGTTGTCGGCGACGACGCGCAAAGCATCTACTCGTTCCGCGGCGCCAACATCCGCAACATACTCGAACTCAAGCGTGAGTACCCCACCCTCGAGATCTTCAAACTCGAGCAGAACTACCGTTCGACACAGAATATCATCAACGCCGCCAACACCCTGATAGCCAAGAACTCGATGCAGATACCCAAGGAAGTGTTTTCGCGCAACGATGTCGGCGAACGCATCGAAGTGGTCAAGAGCTACAGCGACTTCGAGGAGGGTTATCTTGTGGCCAACCGCATCTCACAGGTGAAGATGAGAGGCACGGAAAGCTATGACGAGTTCGCGATACTTTACCGCACAAACGCACAGTCGCGAGTGCTTGAGGAGTCGCTGAGGAAGCGGAACATCCCGTATCGCATCTACGGCGGTCTGTCGTTCTACCAGAGAAAAGAAATCAAAGACGCGATATCTTATCTCCGCCTCGCCATAAATCCCGATGACGATGAAGCGATTAAACGCGTCATCAACACACCCTCGCGCGGAATCGGCGAGACCACAGTCAAAAAGATCGCCGCAGCTGCCATAGAGCATCATGTCAGTCTGGCTGCCGTCATTCATGAGCCAGACAGATACAGCGCCGACCTCAACAAAGGTACAAAAAGCAAGCTTGCCGCGTTCATATCGTTGGTCGACAGTTTCGGAGCTCTCGTAAGAAACGGCCTCGACGCCGACGAAATGACCCGGGCTGTAATCACCAACACCGGTCTTCTATCAATGTATCTGTCAGACCGCACCCCCGAAAGCGTGTCGAAACAAGAGAACCTCGAGGAACTCATGAATGCCGCACGCAGTTTTGTGACAGACAAGATCGAGCAGGGAGACGACGAGCATACGTCGCTTCAGGATTTTCTCGGCGAGGTCTCACTCGCCACGGATCAGGACTCGGACGACGAGACCGAAGGCCCGAAGGTGACACTGATGACAATACATGCGGCCAAGGGTCTTGAGTTTGCCAATGTGTTTATCGTAGGGGTCGAGGAAGAACTCCTTCCTTCGTCAATGAGCGCCTCGTCGCCTCAGGAGATCGAGGAAGAGCGCCGACTGCTCTATGTAGCCATAACGCGAGCGAAAAAATACTGCATGATGAGCTATGCGTCGTCACGTTTCCATAACGGACAGACCAAGACCTGTCAGCCGTCGCGCTTCATAGCCGATATTGACTTCCGCTATCTCAGGGCTGAATCCGGCTCGGATATCTCCGCAGCATCAAAATCAGGCGTCGGATACAGAAATATCAACAGATTTGAGACACTGCGCCGACCTTCGGCCACGCCACAACCGTCTATGCGACAACCGGCCGCACCCGCGCTACCTGACACCGGCAAAGCCGGTCGCGCGCCCGGCGACGGCGATTTTGTCACCCATCAGATAACGGATCTCGCCCCGGGAATGACCATCGAGCACCAGCGCTTCGGACGAGGCACAATAACCGAAGTCGACAGCTCACAGGCCGACCACAGGATTGTCGTCAGCTTCAGCAATGTGCAACAGCGGACGCTGCTTCTCAAATTCGCGCGATTTAAAATCTTAGGTTAAACAACAGATTGAACAAATGAAAGTCAAGGATCTCGACACACCGTTTTATATCGTTTACGAAAACCGCATCGAACGCAACCTCAGGCTGATCGACAGCGTGAGCCGACGCGCGGGCGTCAAAATAATAATGGCGTTCAAAGCCAATGCTCTGTGGAAGACCTTCCCCATTGTCGCAAGACACTGCAGAGCCTTCACGGCGAGTTCGCTGAACGAGCTCAGGCTCGGGCTCGAATATCTCGGCAACGACGCCCACAGCTATTGCCCTGCCTACACCAATCTGACCATCGACGAATATCTCGAAGGGAGCACCCATCTGACATTCAACTCCATCAGCCAGTGGCAGCGTTTCGCCGACAAAGTGGACGCATACAACACATCGCACCCAGCGACTCGCGTTTCGCCCGGGCTCAGGGTCAATCCCAAATGCTCAGTAATCGAGACCGACCTATACAATTCGGCTCTACCCGGCTCCCGCTTCGGGGTATCGGCCGAACAATTGCCTTCGCTGCCAAGCGGAATCGAGGGACTTCATTTTCATGCGCTTTGCGAGTCGACAAGCCATGATCTCGAAAAGGTGCTTGATGCCTTCGAACAGCAGTTCGGTCATCTGCTCGGATCGGTAAAATGGGTCAACATGGGCGGCGGACATCTGATGACACGCGAAGGCTATGACACCGAACATCTAATCGGTCTGCTACAGAGTTTCAAAACGCGCCACCCCGGTATCGAAATCATCATGGAGCCGGGCAGTGCATTCATGTGGCGTACAGGCGATCTGATCACGTCGGTCGTCGACACCATCGAAAATGACGGAATAAAGACAGCGATTGTCGACGTCTCTTTCGCATGCCATATGCCCGACACACTCGAAATGCCCTACAAACCGGCGATCACGGAAAGCATCGGCGTCGACGAGAGCAAACCGACCTATCGCCTTGGCGGCAATTCATGTCTCAGCGGCGACTACATGGGCGACTGGAGCTTTGACCTGCCGTTGAAAGCCGGCGACCGTCTGACACTCGAGGACATGAACCATTACACGACTGTCAAGACGACAATGTTCAACGGCATATCGCATCCGGCTATCGCACTGGCGTCGTCGGAAGACGCCGACGACTGCAGACTGCTGAAAGTTTTTGACTATGAAGACTATAAAAACCGTATGTGCTGACATGAATGACAAACGTACGCGATATTCAGTGATTATACCCGTCTATAACCGAATAGGCGAAGTCAGAGATCTTCTGCGAAGTCTCGAAAAGCAGAGTGCCGGCAACTTCGAGGTGATAATTGTAGAGGACGGTTCGACCGAGCCATGTCGCGAAGCTGTCGAGGAAGCAGCCACAGGCGGACTTGACGTCAGATATTTCTACAAAGAGAACGAGGGCAGATCGATAGCCCGAAACCACGGCATAGAAAAGGCGAGGGGCGACTATTTCATATTTTTCGACTCCGACTGTATCATCCCGCCGACCTATTTCGAGACACTTGACCGTGAACTCGGCAGACATCAGCTCGACTGCTTCGGCGGCCCCGACGCAGCCCACGAATCATTCAGCGACACACAAAAAGCCATCAATTATTCCATGACGTCATTTCTGACCACAGGCGGAATAAGAGGTGGAAAGATACAACTTGAGAAATTCGTCCCACGGACGTTCAATATGGGATTCTCCCGCAAAGTATATGAGAACGTCGGAGGATTTCGCGAGATGTTCTCGGAGGACATCGACATGAGCACCCGCATCCGCCGGGCAGGCTTTGCGATAGGGCTGATACGCAGCGTAGCCGTGTGGCACAAGCGTCGCATGGATCTGAAGAAATTCCTTCGTCAGGTCTATGTGTTCGGCATGTCGCGAATCACCCTCAAACTGCTTTATCCCGACTCTCTTAAACTCGTGCACTGTCTTCCGGCAGTGTCCGTCATCGGATGCTCATTGCTTACGGCTCTCGGCATTCTGGTTTCGCCATGGTTCTTTGCGCCTATAGCCATCTACTTTGTGCTGATATTCCTATGTGCGCTTATCTCAACAAAAAGAATAAAGATCGCGGCGATATCGGTTCCGGCTTCGGCCATTCAGCTCGGAGGTTACGGTTGCGGCTTCATCAAAGCATACTTTACAAAAATCATTCTCGGACGCGGTCGTGACCTAAGCGAGGAAATCGAGATAAGAAAAGGCAAGTGACCAGCGAATGAAACCGATCGACGAAATTGAAATCCGCCAGCACCGCGACCGTCTCATCAAAGAGATGGACCGCGATGAACGGCCTCGCGAAAAAGCGATAAAATACGGCATCAAATCACTGTCGGACAACGAGCTTATGGCAATAATCTTCAGTACCGGTCTAAAGGGAAAATCCGTCATAGAAATGAGCCGTGACATACTATCCGACAACAAAGGACACCTTTCGAAAGTAGCCCGTCTGTCAGTCGCGGAGATGCTGAAACGCTACAAAGGGATCGGTCCGGCCAAGGCCTTAACCCTGCTTGCGGCCCTCGAACTGGGCTCCCGCTCGGCTGCCGATGCCGCTACAATCGATGATCCCGTCGTAAACTCCTCGGGAGTCGCATACTCGATAATGAAACATCATTTCGAACGCCTTGACCACGAGGAATTCTGGGTACTGCTGCTATCTCAATCGGGCAAGCCGATCAGAGAGATTAAAATTGGTCAGGGGGGCGTGGCCGCCACAGCCGTCGATGTAAAACTGATCATGAAGGCCGCAATCGAGCACCTTGCCTCTGCCATGATCGTATTCCACAATCATCCTTCGGGCAATCTCAAGCCCAGCGCTCAGGACAATGCCTTGACAATCAAAATAAGAGAGGCGGCAAAACTGATCGACACGCGGCTTAACGACCATATCATCATCACAGACGCCTCGTATTACTCATACAACGACGATGGCAGGCTCTGATCGGGTCATCTGTCAGTCACGCTTATCGGCGTTGCCTTCGTAATAGTTTACAAATGCCTGATTGACAACACGCACACCGCCGGGAGTCGGATAGTCGCCCGAGAAGTACCAGTCGCCCGGATGGCCGGAGATGGCCTCATGCAGACCTTCGAGTGTCTGATACAGTATATCGACCTCAGCGACTGTCCCGGGGCCTGAAAGCATTTCGGCTATCTTGTCGGAGATTTCCTCGTCGGTGAACTGTTCATAGATGGCTTTGACACAGTTGACCTGCTCTGTCGCCGGCTTCTTAAGTTCCTCAAGCGCATGTCTGTAGGCGTTTTCTATGATATCGCCGCGTCCTGTCGATCTCAGAAGGCTGACAGCCGCCTTGAAGGCTATGAACTCAGCCATGCGCGACATATCGATGCCGTAACAGTCGGGATAACGGACCTGAGGCGACGACGAGACCACTATTATGCGGCGCGGATGCAGACGATCGAGCATCCGGATAATGGACTGACGGAGTGTAGTGCCTCTGACGATGCTGTCGTCAATCACTACGAGTGTGTCACAGCCATTCTTTATGCATCCGTATGTCACGTCATATACATGAGCGGCAAGATCGTTACGCGATGCACCCTCGGCGATAAATGTCCTGAGCTTTATGTCCTTCAGGGCGATCTTCTCCACCCTGACACGCCGGTTCATGATCGATTTCACAGTTTCGGCTGTAAGGTTGCCCGAGTCCCGGGCCTCGATGATCTTCTGCGCTTTCAGAGAATCAAGATATGTTTCCAGACCTTCATTCAATCCCATAAACGCCACTTCGGCAGTATTGGGAATAAAGGCGAACACCGTGTTGTCGATATCATAATCGATCATCTTCAATATTTCAGGCGCCAGCTTACGTCCGAGTTCCTTGCGCTCGCGGTAGATGTCGGCGTCGCTGCCGCGCGAGAAATAAATGCGCTCGAACGAGCAACGTCTGTTCTCTCCCGGTTCAAGCACCTGACGCAGCGATATGCCACCCGTTTTGCCTACGATAAGGCTTTCGCCGGGCTGAAGTTCGCTTACATCGGCTCGCGCGACGTTCATCACCGTCTGTATGACCGGTCGCTCCGAGGCAAGAACCACGATCTCGTCGTCATAATAATAGAAAGCGGGGCGTATGCCGTTGCGGTCTCTGAGGGCAAACATATCACCGGAGCCTGTCGCACCGCAGATCACAAATCCGCCGTCCCACATCGGGGAAGCGGCCGAAAGGACATTGAACGGATCAAGCTCATCCTCAATGGCTATGCTGAGCTGCGGATCGTCGAGCCGGTCACGGTACTTGCGGTATAGCCTGTGGTTCTCCTTGTCGAGATAGTAACCGAGCTGCTCAAGGATGACAACCGTATCGCCATAGATACGCGGATGCTGGCCTTTGTCGACGATATTCTTGAAGATCTCTTCCACGTTTGTCATATTGAAGTTTCCGCACAACAGCAGATTGCGCGAACGCCAGTTGTTGCGGCGCAAAAACGGATGGACGTAGGAGATGCCGCTGCGGCCGGTTGTGCTGTAACGCAGATGTCCCATGTATATATTCCCAAGAAATGGCGTTTCGCTGAGATCTGCCGAAGTGTCGGTCGCGATGGCACCGGCGATCTGATGATGGATACTGTCAAAGATCGTGGAGATCGCATCCGTGCCCATAGCCCTCTCTCGGAATACATATTCATGTCCGGGCAGGGTGTCAAACTTCACCACCCCTACACCGGCAGCTTCCTGACCTCGGTTGTGCTGCTTTTCCATCAGCAGATATAGCTTGTCGAGGCCATAGGTCCAGGTCCCGTATTTCTCCTTATAATAGCTAAGGGGCTTACGAAGTCTTATCAGGGCTACGCCGCATTCATGTTTGATCTGTTCCATATATATACAATAACTATGTGTAACTATATAAAAATCCCCGCATCGCCGTGAAACCCGGAGCCGGGATATGAGTCGCTTTCCATAGCGACTCATGCAGGCCGAAAGCCGTCAGCGTGATGCAGGTTGAAATTTGTTTCAGACGTTCCACAAGATCGTCGACTGTTAATTTACGGTGCAAAATTAGATTCTTTATTTTTCCCTCACAATAGTCTGCCGAAAAAAATTTCGACATGGCATTTACAATATTCAAAGTATTATGACTAACTTTACAGCTGAGATTTTTCATACTTTATTTACCAACAACTGACTTACAGATCAGTATAAAAAAATTAATAGTCACATGAAATTCACCTCATTGTTTCTATCAGCAGCCGTACTCGGCTCGCTAACACTAAACTCATGCTCTTCAAAGGACAACGTTGCCGCCGAAGAAAAACTTCCGCAGGACGAAGTCATTCTCCACGCCTGGTCATGGTCATTCGACACAATCGCCGCCAACATGCGTCAGATAGCAGAAGCCGGCTACGACTACGTGCAGACATCGCCCGCCCAGGCTTGCTTCGTCGGCGACAACGGCGGCGTGGCACTTTTCAGCGTGGAAGGCGACTCGGTAATGGGCAAGTGGTACTACTATTACCAGCCGACAGACTGGACCGTAGGCAACTATATGCTCGGTGACCGCGATGCATTCAAAGCGATGTGCGACAGCGCCAACAATTATGGTGTCCGTGTCATCGTTGACGTGCTGCCCAACCACACAGCCGTCGACCATACGGCCGTGCTGCCCGGCCTTGACAATGCGGTCGGCGGCCACGAAAATCTTTTCCATGCCAACGGTTTCACCGATATAACAGACTATAATGACCGTATGCAGTGTACAACCGGCAAAATGGGCGGACTCCCCGACGTCAATACCGAAAACCCGGATTTCCAGTACTATTACATGAAATATGTCAACGACCTCATAGCTCTCGGCGCCCGCGGTTTCCGATATGACACCGCAAAACACATAGGTCTGCCTTCCGATCCTCTCGATCCCAAGGCCGAGCAAAACGACTTCTGGGACATAGCCCTCGGCCACAAGGATATCCGCGGTCTGTCGCTGTCGATGCCTGACAGCCTCTTCATATACGGTGAGGTGCTTCAAGACCGCAACGTCAAGGAAGATGAATACGGCGAAATAATGAGTGTTACGGCCAGCAATTACGGCCATGAACTCCGTAAGGCTCTTACCGAAAACAATGCTACAGCCACCGACCTCGTCGACTGGCACCACAAGGCAGACCCGTCGCATCTTGTGACCTGGGTCGAAAGCCACGACACATACTGCAACCAGCACGAATCAGCCGATATCCCCGACGACGTCATCCGCGCGGGATGGGTTCTGCTCGCGTCACGCCAGGGCGGACGTCCGCTGTTCTTCAGCCGACCGGCCGGCAGCACACGTGAAAACTACTGGGGCAACAACCGTATCGGCGCCAGAGGCAACGATGAATTCTTCCATCCCGAAGTTGTAGCCGCCAACGAATTCCGCCACCGCATGACAGGCGAACCCGAAAAGATGGTGTTTGCCGCCGACGGTAGCGCTGTCGAGATAAACCGTGGAGACCGCGGCGCCTCGCTGATCAGTTTCGTTCCCGAAGAAGTAGAGATATCACTGGCCACCACTCTCCCCGACGGACAGTATACCGACAAAGTCCACAACGCGACTTTCACTGTCAAAAACAACACTATATCCGGCCGTCTCTCTCCCCACGCTTCCTACATACTCTACGCCGAATAATCCGTCAGCACATATAATATCTGCCAATATCTGTGAAAGCTCTGCCACACGGCCGGGCTTTCATTTTATCCGCACATGTTCTATTATGATGTTTTATAACATATTTTCTATCAAAACGACACAATGTGCAACCATATACATGACATTAAACTATGTTGTAAAACATAATGCTATAACACATTTATATATTAACTCAATTTAACAATCTTGCAAAAGCATTTGCCAATATTCAAAATATTTAACAAAATCAACTATAATGGCATTTAAAATTTATATTTAAAAAATTTAGCTTCAAATGCCGACAAATATCAATAGGGGCTCCCTTCTGTCTTCGTCTTACAAATTTTGAATACTTACATTTTATCACTAAATTTGTATCGCAAAACAAAAAGGACAAATAAACGCTTTTTCATATAATAAATCTGGAATAGACATATAAATCTAACATTAAGTACTATGTGTAAGAAAAACAATGGAGGTTCGTGAGAATCTCCATTGTTATTTATCTGCAAACGGACATATACTCCCAAAATTATTAGTAATTTTGCATTAATGAAGAAAATCGATCGCGAAACCGTCCAACGCATACTCGACACTGCTGACATAGTAGATGTGGTCAGTGACTTCGTGAGCCTCAAGCGCCGTGGAGCCAACTACATAGGATTGTGCCCGTTTCACAACGAGCGCACCCCGTCATTCTCGGTGTCCAAATCAAAGGGCATCTGCAAGTGTTTCAGCTGCGGCAAAGGCGGTTCGCCGGTCAACTTCATAATGGAAATCGAGCAGCTGAGCTATCAGGAAGCCCTGCGCTATCTCGCCAAGAAATACAATATCGAGATCATTGAGCACGAGATGAGCGATCAGGAGCGCGAGGAAGAGTCTCAGCGCGAGTCAATGCTGGCCGTTAACGCATTTGCCTTAAAACACTTTGAAGAGAACCTCTCCGAGACCGCCGACGGACGCGAGATAGGTCTGGCATACTTCCGCAAACGCGGGATCAACGACGCCATGATCAGCCGCTTTCACCTCGGCTACTCCATCGAGCATGGCAACACTCTCCACCGTGCCGCCATAGCCAAAGGCTACAACGAGAAATATCTCGTGGATACAGGCCTGTGCATACGCAACGAACGCGGCACCGTCTACGACCGCTTCAAGGGGCGTGTGATATATCCCGTCCACAGTATTTCGGGAAAAGTCGTGGCATTCGGCGGCCGCACACTCCGCAGCGACAAGTCAGTCGCCAAATACGTCAACTCGCCCGAATCCATAATATACAGCAAGAGCCGCGAACTCTACGGACTCTATCAGGCCAAACAGTCGATAGCCCGAAAAAACAAATGTATTCTCGTCGAAGGCTACATGGACGTGATCTCGATGCACCAGTCGGGAGTCGAGAATGTCGTCGCCTCATCGGGAACGTCGCTGACCGAGGGACAGATCAGACTTATCCACCGCTTCACCGACAACGTCACGGTCATATATGACTCTGACACCGCCGGAATCAAAGCCTCGCTTCGCGGCATTGACATGATCCTCGCCGAAGGCATCAACGTCAAGGTTCTGTCTCTGCCCGACGGAGACGATCCCGACTCTTTCGCCCAGTCGCACAGCGCGCAGGAGCTCGAGGCATACCTCGAGGCCAACGAGACCGACTTCATCCGCTTCAAGACAAAGATACTCCTGAAAGACGCAGCCGGCGATCCGATCGCCAAGAGCCGCGTCATAAGCGACATACTCCGCACGATCGCAGTCATACCCGACGCCGTGACCCGCACGGTCTACGTGGCCGAATGCTCACGCGCGTTCTCGATCGACGAACAGGTCCTCATGCTCCAGCTTTCAAAACTGATTGCCGAACGCAACGAGAACATCGAACGTCAGACCCACCAGACCGAGGCGCGCAAATCCATAGCCGGCATCGCCAACGACACGACGGCCGACGAAACACATCAGACCGCCGGCAACGCCACTCCCGCCACCCCTGCAGCCGAGCGCACGGACCTCAACAGCTCGCTCGACGGACGTGTGAAGTTTCTCGAGCCATTTGAGCGGGAACTGCTGAGATTTGTCCTCAAATACGGCATGACAGATCTATGCGAGGCCGAGAACGAGGACGGGCAACCTATGACGCTGAAGCTCGTCGACTATGTCCGCTACGAACTCTTAAAGGAAGACATCGCGTTCACAGTTCCTCTTTACAGAAAGGCGTTTGATATGGTTGTCGGTATGGCCGACACCACCTGGCCCGGCGACAGAAACAACTGTCTGAAGCGCCTGCAGGCAAAGAGAGAGAGCGACGAACTGGCGATGCTCGACGAAATCCGTTCTGCCGGTCTTTCTGTCAGTGAGATCAAGGCCAAGGAGATATCATTGGCAGCCAAGCTCGATGAGGCCTTCAACGAAGGGATGACCGACTTTGCCGAGCACTACGCCGAGCAGCGGTTATGCTCGTCGCCCGACGATGAGGTCAGACTTCTCGCGACCGAACTGGTCAGCGAGCGCTATCGCCTGAGTAAGATCCACTCAAAGTATTCAAAGATCGAGACCGAGCGCGACCGCCTGATCGAACTCGTCCCGCGGGCCGTATACGAACTCCTCTACGGTATACTCCTATATAATATAGCAGAAACCGAGCGTCGCCTCGCCGAGACGACCGAACAGACCGTGATGCGTGAACTGCTGCAGAAATTTTCCGATATGAAAAGAACCCAGCAGGAGTTTGCCAAATTTCTCGGAGAGCGCATCGTGACGCCACGTCCCAAAAACAAGACATCAAATCTTAACTGATTTTTATTCCTATATTTATTTCACAAAAAATTATGTCAGAGTCAAAGAAATTCATCCTGCAGGAAAAAGACATTCCTCAAGCATGGTTCAACATCATCCCGTCAATGCCGGTAAAACCGCTGCCCATGCTCAATCCTTCGACAGGCGAGCCGCTGAAGGCCGAAGACCTCTATCCGCTATTCTCCAAAGAGGCGGCAGACCAGGAAATGAACTTCTCCGATTCATGGATCGAGATCCCCGAACCGGTCAGAGAACTCTACAAGATATGGCGCCCCACTCCGCTGGTGCGTGCACGCGGCTTAGAGAAAGCGCTCGACACTCCGGCCCACATTTACTTCAAGAACGAAAGCGTCAGCCCCGTCGGTTCGCATAAGCTCAATTCAGCCATTCCCCAGGCATTCTACTGCAAGCAGCAGGGCGTCACCAATGTCACCACCGAGACCGGTGCAGGTCAGTGGGGCGCGGCTCTGTCGATGGCCTGCAAGATGTTCGGGCTCGAACTTGCGGTCTACATGGTCAAGATCTCATACAACCAGAAGCCCTATCGCCGCTCCATCATGCAGACCTACGGCGCCGAGGTCATAGCCTCGCCGAGCATGTCGACACGCGCTGGCCGCGACATAATCACCGCCCACCCCAACTACCAGGGTTCGCTCGGAACAGCCATCAGCGAAGCTGTCGAACTCGCCATGTCGACACCCAACTGCAAATATGCTCTCGGATCGGTGCTCAACCACGTCGCGCTCCATCAGACTGTAATCGGCCTCGAAGCCGAAAAGCAGATGGAAATGGCCGGAGAATACCCTGACACAGTCATCGGTTGCTTCGGAGGCGGCAGCAACTTCTCAGGCATATCGTTCCCCTTCCTGCGCCACAATCTCCACGACGGCTACAAAACCCGGTTCATAGCCGCCGAGCCTGCGTCATGTCCCAAACTGACACGCGGCGTATTCAGCTACGACTACGGCGACGAGGCCGGCTACACCCCAATGATACCCATGCTTACGCTCGGCCACAATTTCTCGCCCGCCAACATCCACGCCGGAGGTCTGCGTTATCATGGAGCCGGAGCTGTCGTCAGCCGTCTCCGCGAAGACAAGATCATTGACGCCGTCGACATACCGCAGCTTGAGTCTTTCAATGCGGCAACGGTCTTCGCCAAAGCCGAAGGCATTATCCCGGCACCCGAATCCGCCCATGCCATAGCCGCAGCCATCCGTGAGGCCCTCTCCGCCAAAGAAGCGGGCGAAAAGAAAGTCATACTCTTCAATCTTTCAGGCCACGGTCTTATAGACATGACTGCCTACGACCGTTACTTCGCGGGAGATCTTTCCAACTACGAGGTCCCCGACTCTGAGATCGAGGCAAACACCGCTTCACTCAAAAAAATCTGAACGAAACCGCGATGATAGTTTTTCCAAACGCAAAAATCAATCTCGGGCTAAATATTGTATCGCGCCGCAGCGACGGGTATCACGATCTCGATATGGTCATGATTCCCGTAGGTTGGCGCGACATACTCGAAATCGTTCCGTCATCGACCGGAGCAACCACCTTGTCGACGAGCGGAAACAAGGTAGACTGCCCGCCTGAAAAAAATCTTGTCTACAAGGCGTGGAACCGCATGAACGAGGCTGTCGGACAAGAACTCCCGCCGGTCGACATATACCTCCACAAGGTAATACCCGACGGCGCGGGACTCGGCGGCGGCTCGGCTGACGCAGCTTTCACTCTGACGGCTCTCAACGCCCTCTTCTCGCTCGGATTAACGCAGGACAGATTATGCGGAATTGCCGCCACACTGGGATCAGACTGTCCGTTCTTCATTCACAACAGGCCTATGCTTTGCCGCGGAACCGGAACGGAAATGACTCCCGTAGACATCAACTTCGGCTCAGTCACCCATATCGTCATAGCAAAGCCATGCGGGATCAGCGTTTCGACTGCCGAAGCATATTCAGGTGTTAGGCCGGCTGTTCCTGACAAGACCGCAGATGAGATAGTGACTCTCCTGCCCCCCGATCAGTGGACAGGCCGGCTGACCAATGGTTTCGAAAAGCATATTTTCGCATCCAGACCGTCGATCGCGTCACTCAAAGACAAGTTGACCGCATCGGGAGCCGTCTATTCATCAATGAGCGGCAGCGGCTCGGCTGTCTATGGTCTTTTCGACGATGCCAAAATGGCAGAAGCGGCTGCGGATACTATTGACGGCTGCGATATCTTTGTCGGCGGCATAGACCCGGCAAGTTGCTTTTGAACGATATTTTATCTGATTTGTTATCAAAACATAGGACAACATGCCCAAACGCGAAGTTTGGCAATGTTTTTGCTTTATGTTTACACAGATAACTGATAACACATATATACCCCATGGACAAAAATAAAAAACAGGCCGGCAAGCCAGAAATCAATTCAGAAATTCAGGATAACTCACCGGAAATAGCAGACGAACTCGAAGATGTCGTCGACAACCCCGAAACAGAGCCCGACGAAGTCGACACTCTGACCGAACAGCTCGAGGCTACTCAAGCCGCGCTCGACAAGGAGAAGAAAGAATATCTGTTTCTCATGGCCGAGTTCGACAACTATCGCAAAAGAGTTACAAAGGAGAAAGCCGAAATCATCAGAAATGGAGCGGAGAAAGTCCTTGCCGGGCTGCTTCCGATCGTCGACGACTTTGAAAGAGGTCTCAAAGCTACAAAAGAAGCAGACAGCGCCGACTCGGTGCGCGAGGGCATGGAACTGATCTATAACAAACTGATCAAATTTCTCGAATCCAACGGTGTCAAAGCCATGGATTCGACAGGCAAAGACTTCGATCCCGATTTACATGAGGCCATCGCGACCATTCCCGCACCGGCCGAGGATCTCAAAGGGAAGGTGATCGATACGACACAGACAGGCTACACGATCAATGACAAAGTCCTGCGCCACGCAAAAGTCGCCGTCGGCGAATAAAACTTTCCCCAATCCGTAAGCCATCGATAATATGGAAAACAAAAGAGACTATTACGAAGTGCTCGGAGTGTCGAAAAGCGCTTCCGAAGACGAAATAAAGAAAGCCTACCGCACCATGGCCCGTAAATATCACCCGGATGTCAATCCGGGCGATAAGGCCGCGGAAGAAAAGTTCAAGGAGGCGGCAGAGGCATACGAGGTGTTGAGCAATCCCGAAAAGCGCCAGAAATATGACCAGTTCGGGTTCAATATGGGTCCGCAGGGCTTCCCCGGCGGTGGCGGCCAAGGCGGTTTCTATCACTCTGGAGGCATGTCTATGGACGACATTTTCTCTATGTTCGGCGATATTTTCGGCGACGTCAGCGGTGGCGGAGGCCGTTACAGCGGCTTCGGGTCTGCCACAGGCGGACGCCAGCGCCGCGCCCAGCGCAAAGGTTCAAATCTGAGAATCCACGTCAAAATGACGCTTAAGGACATACTTAACGGAACCACCAAAACCCTCAAGATACCGACATTTGTCAAGTGTGACCATTGCAACGGCACCGGAGCAAAGGACGGCACAGCGTTTGCCACTTGTCCGCAATGCAACGGCTCAGGTTCGATAACCCAGATACAGCAGACGATCTTCGGTGTCAGCCAGGCTCACGTCGAGTGTCCGCACTGTAACGGCACCGGAAAGATAATCACCGAAAGCTGTCAATATTGCCGCGGCACAGGTGTCGAAAAACGCGAGCAACAGATCTCATTCAACATTCCGGCAGGAGTCGAGGACGGGAACGTGCTGACTATAAAAGGCAAAGGCAACGCTCCGGAGCACGGCGGCATAAACGGCGACCTGCTCGTCGTTGTCGACGAAGTCAAGGATCCCCAACTTATCAGAGACGGAGCCGACGTGATCTACAACCTAATGCTCGACATCCCCACAGCCGCACTCGGCGGATCGGTCGACGTGCCGACCATCGAAGGGCGCGCGCGTCTGAAGATTGCTCCGGGAACCCAGCCCGGAAAGATCCTGCGCCTGCGCGGCAAGGGCTTGCCTTCGGCTCAGGGCGGATCGAAAGGCGATCAGCTCATCAACGTCATGGTTTATATCCCCGAAAACTTGTCTGACGCCGAGCGCTCGGCCATAGAAAGCCTTAAAGGCTCACCCAACATCCAGCCGTCGGAATCCGAGAAACAGCGTCTGTTTTCAAAATTCCGCCATATATTTGAATAACCGTAAACAAATATAGGTATATAAATATAGAGGAACGCCACAGTAGCGGGCCTCTTATTTTTTGTTTATATCGATTTTTATTACGAACTTCGCATTACAAAAAAACAATATCGTTGAAAGTGGATATATACAATCTTGACCAAGTAATCGACCGTCACAATACCGACGCGACAAAATATTCCGATCTTAATGAGAAATATGGACGCGACGATCTGATGCCGATGTGGATCGCCGACATGGATTTTGCCGCGCCTGCCACTGTATCGGAAGCACTCGTCAACTGCTTCCGGCAGCCTGTCCTGGGCTACACGACCCCTCCCCGGTCGTTCTGGACAAGCATCACCGACTGGCTCGCCAACCGCCACGGCTGGATCATCGCACCAGAGAACATCGACTATATACCCGGACTGAAAAAGGGACTTGGCCTATGCATCAACTACTTCACAAAACCGGGTGACAGCATTGTCATTCAGCCGCCTGTCTACCATTCGTTCCGCTCGGTGATCGAAGGCAACGGCCGCACGGTTGTCGACAATCCGCTTGTCTACAAAAACGGAAACTACTCGATGGATTTCGAGGGTCTGCAGAGAGTGATCGACGAGCACCACCCCGTGATGATGTTTCTCTGCAATCCGCAGAATCCCATCGGCCTACAGTGGAGCCGCGAAACGCTGACGCGCGTGGTCGACATCTGCCGCCGCAACAACGTAATGCTGCTGTCAGACGAGATCTACGGCGACCTTGTCTTTGAAGGTGCGACCCATATCCCGACAGCATCGCTTTCGCCCGAGGCCGCCGAGATAACCATCACTCTGGGCGCTCCGTCAAAGTCGTTCAACATACCAGGCATCGCAAGCGCCTGGGTTGCGATATCGTCGCCCAAGCTTCGCGACGGCTTCTTCAAATGGCTTCATGCCAGCGAATTCGACACCCCGCCGATCGCTGCCATATATGCGACGATCTCAGCCTACACAACGGGCGAGCCATGGCTTGACGCCGTGGTCCGCTATCTTGCCGACAACGCCGCATTTGCCCGCAACTACATAACGGCCAATCTCCCTGACGTAAATGTGGTTATGCCTAACGCGGGCTTCGGCCTCTGGATCGACTTCAACCCGACAGGCCTCTCACACGACTGTCTCAACGATGTGTTTGTCAACGAAGCACGTATCGCGTTGAGCGACGGTGCAAGTTTCGGACGCGAGGGTTCGTGCTTTGTGCGTCTCAACATCGGCACCCAGCGTAGCGTCCTCGCCGAAGGACTGAAACGTCTGTGCGACGCGCTCAAGCCTCATCTGCACAAGTAAATCCATCTGCCCCATGCGCATTGAATTCACAAAAATGCACGGCGCGGGCAACGACTTCGTTCTCCTCGACCGGCCCGATGTCGAAGAACGGCAGCTTTCGCCTCTGGCACGCAGGATCTGCGACCGGCATTTCGGTGTCGGAGCCGACGGAATACTTGTGGTCAGTGAGTCGGTCGTAGCCGATGTCAGAATGCGCATTTTTAACGCTGACGGGTCAGAAGCCCAGATGTGCGGCAACGGCATACGCTGCGTCGGCAAATATATCTACGAAAAAGGCATCATCACTTCCACGTGCCCGACAGTCGAGACGCTCGACGGTGTAAAGAAACTCACCCTTCACCTTGACTGCCGGGGCCGCGTCGACACAGTCACAGTCGACATGGGAACCGCGTCGCTGACATGCAGCCAAGGGAGTTTTACGACGGATACACCCATGGGACGGCTGCGCGTAATACCCGTCTCGACCGGCAATCCCCACGGCATCGTTCCGGTCCAAAACGTCGATATGATCGACATTGCCACGACCGGTCCGTCTTTGGAAAACAATCCTTTCTGGCCGGACAGAGCCAACATCGAATTTGTGATGGTCGACGGACCGTCGGCCATCACCCAGCGCACCTGGGAGAGAGGCGTCGGCGAGACGCTCGCTTGCGGAACTGGCGCGTGTGCGGCGGCATTTGCACTTGTTTCCGAAGCTAAAGTCCATTGTCCAGTTACTGTCAGATTATCCGGCGGAATCCTTGTCATCGATATTGACAAGGCGACCGGCCACATCATGATGACCGGCGAAGCGGCTAAAGTATTCAGTTCGGCCATCGACATACAGTTTTGACAGATAACGATCCATCTGACAGAATTTTCTGCGAATACCCCACAAAATGACACACAAAACACGATACCAAAAGCATTTGACTCACCAAACAGACCAACCAATATCTCATTGCAAAACATTAATTTTTACACCTTTATCATATGAAAAATTAAATAATTATGTTTAACTTTGTAAAAAATTAAGGATTGATAGCGCAATCATTCCCACGCAAGCGGCACATTATCACAACCAAATAACTATCAATTATTTATCACTAAATTCATCGCTATGTTAAAGAGACTATTTCTCTTAGCCGGAGCTATTGTGATGGCGGCCACAGCTGCACTCGCAGCCGCCAGTATCAGATGCACCGGTCTGATCGTTGATGAACAAAACGACCCGATGATCGGCGTCAGTGTCATTCCTGATGGCCAGACCACAGGTACCACAACCGATATCGACGGTCGTTTTGTCATCTCAGTTCCCGCCGGGAAGAAACTAAACATCACCTACGTAGGCTACAAACCGAACCACGTTGCGGCTGCTGAAAACCTCGGCACAATCAAGATGTCGCCCGACAACAAGATGCTCCAGGACGTTGTCGTTACTCAGTCTGTCGCCCGCACACGTGTCACTCCTGTAGCGGCATCCAACATCAACGCAGCCACCATCGAAACAAAACTCGGCAACCAGGAGCTCCCCGAAGTGCTCAAAACCACTCCGGGTGTCTGGACAACACGCGCCGGCGGCGGCTTCGGTGATGCCAAGACCAACATGCGCGGCTTCAAATCAGAGAATGTCGCAATCATGATCAATGGTGTGCCTATCAACGACATGGAATGGGGCGGCGTCTACTGGAGCAACTGGGCCGGTCTCAGCGACGTGGCATCGAGCATCCAGACACAGCGCGGCCTCGGCGCCACAATCGTATCGACACCCTCGGTCGGCGGTACGATCAACATCAC
>CAJUMI010000032.1:0-15191 GCA_910587545.1 uncultured Muribaculaceae bacterium
TCTTCGACAAATCGAATTTCAAAAATGTCAATGTCCTCTATGGTTCAAGTGAACCGAATTTATTTAATTTTTAACCACGTCCATTTTTAGTGGACAGTAGTGACTGAGACTGATCAATAGTCGGGGCCAGATGTTATCCACTACAGATATTATCAGATCTTGATGAATATGCAATTTTATCCATCTGCTTTATGACAAAATTTCCGAAAATTCTCCTGACAATCCTTGCGTCTATTGTGGTATATCTGCTTACGGCCATTCCGAGAGACGGTTATTTTAGTATACTTGGTATAAGCGGTTTTCCATTGTCGATCCTTATTGGAGTCATTGTCTATTATTCAGTTATGGCATTGCTCTTGAGGAAGCCTATGGGGACTAAATACATGTCGGCACTTTTGACGGAAACAAGGATCAGAAGATAAAAAGCGAAATACTTGTGCAAGATTCCAATGGCAAATATGAGAACCTTCAATCATTATACGAGCACTATATTTTACTCGATTTCTGGTCAAGACAATGTGGCTATTGTTATAAGATGATGCCGGAAATAGAACGACTTTATGACAAATACAAAGATAGAGAAGATATTAAGGTTTATTCGGTCTTTTGTCGTTTTGATGGTGACAAGTACAATACCGGCGACAGTATAGTTCATAGCTTAGGTTATAATTTTCCGGTTGTATCGATTGATTATAATACTAATTCTGTATTGATGGATGAGATTGGGGTGGATGGATTTCCTCAGATTATGATACTTGGCAGTGACAATACTATTGTCTATCACGGCGCACTGTCTTTAGCCGAAAAGTTTATTGATAAAAATTAACGCCGGTTTATATAGAGATAAAACAAGGCATAGCAACCGAAAATGAGGCTGGTTGCTATGCCTTGTGGTTGTATGAGTTTGCGGTCAGCGGTGATCGTGATCGGATCAGCAGTATTTCGAGAAGTCGGCGTTCTGCATGCTGCCGGTTTCGTTGAAAGCGCAGTGGAATTCGAAGGCTGCCTGCAGGGTGACGGGAGTCTGGCCGCCTTTGCCCATCTTAAGATAGTCGAGGAGCAGCGGGCGATAGATCGGGTGAGCGCAGTTGTTGATGATCTCGTAGGCGCGTTCGACCGGATCCTTGTGACGGAGATCGGCGATGCCCTGGTCGGTCACGAGGATATCGACAGAGTGTTCGCTGTGGTCGGGATGGGCCACCATCGGCACGATGTTGCTGATCAGGCCGCCTTTCGACACCGACGGACAGCTGAAGATCGAGATATAGGCGTTGCGGGTGAAGTCGCCCGAGCCGCCGATGCCGTTCATCATCTTGGTGCCGAGCACGTGGGTCGAGTTGACTGATCCGAAGATATCGGCTTCGAGAGCCGTGTTCATGGCGATGACACCGAGTCGGCGGATCACCTCGGGATTGTTGGAAATCTCGGCCGGACGCATCAGGATCTTGTCGTGGAAATATTTGATGTCGGCGAAAAGGCTTTCTTCAGTCTGGTCGGAGAATGTCATCGAGCAGGTGCTGGCGAATGTACATTTGCCTTTCTTCATCAGTTCGAGCACTGCGTCCTGGATAACCTCGGTGTACATCATGAACGTCGGCAGTTCCTTGCTCTCGCCAAGGTCATAGAGCACGGCGTTGGCCACATTGCCCACGCCTGACTGAAGCGGAAGGAATTCTTTGGGCAGACGGCCGTTGACATATTCGCTGACGAGGAAACGCACTACGTTGGAGCCGATCTGCTTCGACACCTCGTCGGGCGCGCTGAACGGCTTGACGCCGTCGTAGGATCTGGTCTTCACGATGCCGACAACTTTGTTGGGGTCGATCTTCAGCACAGGGCTGCCGATGCGGTCGTTGGCGTGATAGATGGGTATCTCGCGGCGGTAGGGGGGATCCTGCAGCAGGATCACGTCGTGCATGCTGTAGAGCGATTCGGGCAGAGCCTCGTTGAGCTCGATGAATATCTTGTCGGCGAGAGCCGCATAGGTCGGGACGTTGCCCAGTCCGCATCCAAGCAGCACTTCGCCGTCGGGCGAGATCGAGGTAGCCTCGATGATGGCAAAATCTATTTTGCCGTAGAAGCCGTAGCGCACTTCCTGGGCCATTTCCGAGAGATGGCGGTCAAAGTAGTGGCAGTCATGGCTGTTGATGCGTTTGCGAAGGTCGGGGACATTCTGATATGGCGCACGCATGTTCAGGGCGTTGGCGCGTGAGAGATTGCCGTCGGCGCGGTCAGAGGTCGATGCGCCGGTGAAAAGATTGATCTTGTACTCTCTGCCTGATTCATGTTCCTTTTCAGCTCTTTTGGCAATAGCTTCAGGGATGAATTTCGGTGTGCCGGGAGCTGTGAAGCCTGAAAAGCCGACCGTCGCTCCGTGGGGGATCATTTCGGCAGCTTCGTCAGCCGTGATGTAGTTGTATACCATTATATTAGAATTGAATTTTAAGGATTTTATGTTGTTAGAACTTTCGTTTCAATATCTCACTCCAGATGACAGCCCGGCGCAGATCAGACAGATCGGACTTGTCTGAGCGATCCGACAGGTCTGACTTGTCAGAGAGTTCAGAGAGTTCAGAGGGCTCGGGGCGCTCGGCCGGCCCGGAGATTGCCGCCGGCTCTTCCTCGCGGGCTGCAGTCTGCAGGCGTTTTGACAGCTCGGCCATGCGGCCGGGCAGACCGGGCTGCGCGTCGGGCTGTGGCTTAGGACGTTGGCGTGACACCTGCGTCCGTTTTACAGGCTTGACGGCGCCGCTGCGGCGGCTTTTCTTCCTGAGGTAGTCATAGACTGCCTGTCCGAAAAACATCACGCCGATCAGGATCAGAAATAATATGCGCGCTTGTGCCTTGTCCACTTTTTTTGTATTTTTGCGCAAAATTACTCAAACTTGTGCTATTGCACAAATATTTCATTGATTAATGACCGAAACTAACTCTAATATAGTATTTCACAGCCGGCGTCTGTTCATCGAGACCTACGGCTGCCAGATGAATGTAGCTGATTCAGAAGTCGTGGCCTCCATATTGGGCATGGCCGGCTATTCGATCACGGAAGATATCGCCCTGGCTGACGCCATACTCCTCAACACCTGTTCAATCCGCGACAATGCCGAGCAGAAGATCGTCGGCCGTCTGCAGTATCTCGCCTCTCTCCGCCGCAAGAAGTCGGGCCGTCTGATCGTCGGAGTGATCGGGTGTATGGCCGAGCGTGTCCGCGACAGGCTGCTTGACGAATACGGCGTCGACGTCGTCGCCGGCCCCGATGCTTATCTCGACCTGCCGGCGCTCTTTGCGGCCGCCGAAGCGGGCGAGAAGGCGATCAACGTCGAGTTGAGCACCACCGAGACCTATCGCGAGGTCATCCCGGCGCGCATCGGCGGCAACTCCGTCAGCGGCTTTATAAGCATCATGCGCGGCTGCAACAACTTCTGCAGCTACTGTATAGTCCCCTATACACGCGGCCGCGAGCGCAGCCGCCCCGCCGAAAGCATTCTCGGCGAGCTTGCCGATCTCCGCTCCAAGGACTTCAGGGAAGTCACTCTGCTCGGCCAGAATGTCAACAGCTACCGTTACGAGACTCCCGGCGGGGAGACGATCGACTTCGGCCGTCTGCTCGCCATGGTGGCCGAAGCCGCTCCTGAGATGAGGGTCCGCTTCACCACTTCGCATCCCAAGGATATGAGCGACGAGACCATCGCTGTCATCGCCGCCCACGACAACATCTGCAACCACATCCACCTGCCTGTGCAGTCGGGCAGCAATGCCGTGCTAAAGGCCATGAACCGCAAATACACCCGTGAGTGGTATCTCGGCCGTGTCGCCGCCATACGCCGCGCGATCCCCGACTGCGGCATATCGACCGACCTCTTCACCGGCTTCCATGACGAGACCGAGGAAGACTTTCAGCAGACTCTCGGCCTGATGCGCGAGGTGGGGTTTGACTCGTCGTTCATGTTCAAATACTCCGAGCGCCCCGGCACACTCGCCGCCCGCACCATGCCCGACAACGTCCCCGAAGACGTCAAGATCGACCGCCTCAACCGCATGATAGCCCTGCAGAACGAGCTGTCGCTCGAATCCAACCGCCGCGACATAGGCAAGACCTTCGATGTCCTTGTCGAGGGCGCCGCAAAGCGTTCGGCCGAGCAACGCGTGGGCCGCAACCAACAGAACAAGACCTGTGTGTTCCCCCGCGGCGACTTCCGCATAGGCGACACCGTCAGGGTGTGTGTCACCGACGCCACTTCGGCCACGCTCATCTGCCGCCTGGCCTGACCGCTCCGTCGGTCCTGAGAGGCCGAGTCAATATCTATTTGGTTAAATAGTGTAAATATTCTGTTAAAAACACTTAACTTTTTTTTCCCTATATTGATTCATACTTAATTTTGCGAAAAATTAATGATCTATTGTTGAAATAACGTCCTTATGGGGTGTTTTGCTATGAAGCATCAATTAGGCATATTCATCATTTTTTTATTCGCAAGTTTCTGTTGTTCGTTTGTCTCTGCTGATGCCCGAGTCGATTATAACCCGGGTGTCAAAAGCGATACTGTATTTGTGACTTACCGTCCCGATCCCGACGGTCCGCTGAAATACACTTATATTGTGGGCGACTACGATCCGGCATCTGTCGACGGCGACACAGTCTGCGACTGCGACCGCCTTGTCTCATGGCTGCGGGTGCGTCCGATGGCGCTCTCGACCAACATGCTCTACGACTGTCTGCTTGTGCCCAATATCGGCATCCGCACATCGTTTGCCGGCCGCTATACCGTCGTCGCCGACTGGATGGCCACTTGGCTCAACGACAGCCGGCATCACTACTATCGCATATACGGCGGCGATCTTGACCTGTCGTACCGCATCGGTGGCGCCGACCGCACAACCAATCCCTTTGCGGGCCACCATATCGGGGTCTATGCGTCGATTGTCTACTACGATCTCCAGAGAGGCGTCAGCTACCGTGGCGTGATGTCGGCGAAATACAATTATGCGGCCGGCCTGTCATACACATGGTCGCTTCCCGTGGCGCGCCGTTTCAATATCGATTTCAGCATCGGCATCGGCTATATGTGGGGCAAATTCAAGCGTCACACCCCGATCGACGACCATGACGTGTGGCTGTCCACTCACCGCCGCTCATGGTTTGGACCGACCCGCGCGTCGGTCTCGCTCGTGTGGCTGATCGGCAGCGACACATATAACTCAAAGAAAGGAGATGACCGCCGATGATACGTCTTTGCAGTACAATATTGCGTGTGGCGGCGGCTGTCGCAGTGGCCTCGGTGATGCTTGGCTGTCATGAGCGTCAGTTGTGTTACGACCATTCCCATAAAGCCTCTGTGAGCATAGAGTTCGACTGGTCTCTCGCCCCCGAGGCTGATCCGGCCTCGATGGTGGTGTGGTTCTTTCCGCTCGACGGATCGCATGGCCATCGTTTCGAACTCACGGGCGACGGCATGTCGTCGCGCGGCAGCTTCGACGCTGTGGTCAAGGTGCCCGAAGGCAGCTACCACATGGTCTGCCACAACGGCAGCACCGAGTTCAACGTCGAGCGGGGATCGACGATAGGTGACTATCAGATAGAGACCTACGATGTCGAGGTGCTGTCAGCCATGAACCGCGCCGAGAGCGCTCCGCGCCCCGGCGACACGGAGATGCAGGCCGTCAGATCTCAGTCGAGCCGGCTCTATGCCCATACTCACGACGACATATTCACCGTCGTCAACGATCCTAAGGCCTGTCAAAAGGTCGTTTTCACTCCGGCCGAGAAAACCGTTGTCTGCGATCTGCGCGTCACAGGGGTTCAAAACATGCGGCCCGACGTCGAGGTGAGCGCGATAATCACGGGTGTGTCGGGAGCCTGGCACGCCGGCTCGCAGTCGCCGGACGACATCGAGGTGTCTGTGCCTTTTGCCCTCGACCATTGCGGCTCCGACTGCCTTAAGGGGTCGGTTGTGCTCTTCGGCCTGCCGGGCGAGTCCCATAAAATCAGAATCTATACATCCTATAAATACTATTACGACTTCGATGTCACCGATCAGGTGCGCCGTCAGATCGGCAACAGAAAAATCGAATTGTCATTATCCGGAATAAAGTTGCCCGATGCTCCGTCCTCGGGCATGTCGCCGGGCGTAAGTGACTGGGGCGACATCACGGAAGAAGTAATCCCAATGTAGTAGGCGGTCAATCATTGTAATATCACTTTAAACAAATAATACTTAAAAATCAAAATTATGAAAATCAGACTTTTCCCATTTGCAGCGGTAGCCGTCGTAATGGCGTCCTGCTCTAATGAAGACGTGATGGAATTGAATCCTGATCCCGCCGGCGACGCTCTCTCGTTCAGCATTGCCGTCAGTCATTCCCGCGCCACAGAGACCAAGATTGACAATCTCGGCAATTTTTGTGTCGTAGCTAAAGGTATACACCCCCACGGTGGTGTTTATGATAATTATCTTATCGGTGGTAAAGACGGCGGATTGCTTGCCAGGAAGCAATCCTCTGTCGATGGTAAACACATCTGGGCTCTTGATCAAAACATATATTGGCCGACATCTACTCCCAGTGCTGTTTTTTGGGCTTATAACTGCACTCAGGACGCCACCGCAACTGAAGTTTTGCCCAGTGGTGCAAAATTCAAATTTGATGAGAATGATAAAAACACGGCTAAAATTACTGGTTTCACTCCGGCCCGAGCTGATTTGACAAAAGCATCCGATGACGGTTATTGGAATGACGGTGCAGTTCAGACAGATCTGCTTGTGGCTTTTGCACATCAGAAGAGATCAGTGTCTTCGACAAATGTTGCCCTCACATTCAATCATGCATTGACCCAGATAGATATTAAGGCTGAATCTAAGGGTAAATCAGGTAATGACCATCGTATTGTAAGAATTAAAGGTGCGTGGTTTGTCAGGACAAATGACAAAGCTGATTTATCGGCAGGTTTTACGTTTACTCCTGCAAACGATGATACCTCAACACCTGCTAAGGCAGAAGTAGCCACGAAGTGGGAAAATCATGGTTTTATCAACGCGGATAGTATCTCGGCATATGGTTCGTTCTACAATGAACCTCTTGTCCTCAGTAAAGCCGGCGATGAGCGGCAACTTCTTGGTGCGAACGGCTCTCTAATGTTGTTACCGCAGAATCTTGTTGCCTGGAACAGATCTCAGGAAAATGATATCGCGACATACGATAATAAAGGAGCTTATATACTTCTCCTTTGTCGTGTCGAACTCGAGCATCCGGGAGCCTCACACTCGAGTAAGCCCGAAGGAGAGACCGACGATGTATATGTAGTTGGTACGGGAGAAACTGCAAAACACTATCACCAGCAGTTCCCCGTCAATGCCAATAACAAGTTTGAACCGGCTGAATATGGTTTCGTATGTGTGCCTGTCGGAAAAATACCAGGTGCGGATAAAGACTATTCGTTAGATATGGGTAAAAAATATCAGTTTACTCTTGATATTTGTGGCGCGACTACAGGTGCAGGCTATTATCCTCCACTACTTGATGAAACAATTCTGAAAAAATTAATTCCGACAGAAAATAAGTTTGTGCCATTTGGCGGCGACGGTACATTGGTTGAGGTTAAGACTGTTACAGACCGTCCAGCCGGTAAGAAGATCGGTGATGAAGTGCTTGACGGCCCGATCCAGTTCGAAGTTAAGGTTTCCGGTTGGGCGGAAGATGATGAATGGACTAACGGTCAGTTGCCTTTATGATTTCTGAAGTATAAACCCTGATATCGGTGAAGAAGAGGCCGCTTTGACGGCCTCTTCTCCGCCTTAATTAACCAGTAGCGACGTACGGTCAGTGCGTCCTGCGACAAAACGCTGATTATCAGTCATGCATTAGGATGTGCGAGCCGTGTGGCTCTATTGGCCGATATTACGTTTTCCTCGGATTTCACAACGAATTGCATCTTTAAAACCATTGTAATTCATAACGATAATAATGAAACTCAAATATAAAGGTATCCTAAGTCAGTCAGCATCGCTGTCTGCGGTCTGTGCGATCGTTCTGTTGTCGGCTTGTGTCGACGACTTCGGCTCTGAAGGGCCGCAGTCGCAATATGTGACTCTCGATGTCAAGGCTCCGGCCGACTGGTCTGCCGGTGTTAATGTCGACGACACCGCGCCCGGTTCGCGCTGCACGTCGGTCGACGCTCTTTCGTCGGACGGCGACACTCCTTTATATTTACACACCGTCGAATGCGACAATCCCGTTTCCGAACCGACATCGCGCGGAGCGCTCAAAAAAGCCGTCGAACGCTTCTCGCTGAGTGCCATCTGCTATGTCGGCGGCTATCCCGCTGACGAAAGCGAAATAACATGGACGCCCGATTTTGCCTACGACGAGACATACACAGTCAGCGGCTCGAGCGCTACCGGCGCTGTGCTGCAGTGGCCCGCGGGGGGCAAAGTACGCTTCTTTGCATTCGCCCCGGTGGCCGAGGACGCCGCAGAGACTCCTTTCACGCTGTCGGCCAAAACAGCTGCCGGTTCGCCGAAGATAACATATACAGTGCCGTCAGAGGTGACCAAGCAGCATGACCTGATGGCCGCATGCACCGACGCGACATCGTCGGCTGTGAGCCTCGATTTCAAGCATATACTTACAGCCGTCAAGGTTGTGGCGGCGGCTGACATGCTCCCCGGTACGATCACTTCCGTCGAGATAAATGGCGTCTATAACGCGGGCACGTTCACCCCGACTCCCTCGGGCGGGTCGTGGACTGCCGACACCAAGACGACGGGCAACTACACCGTCAGCCGCAAAGTGGCGCTCGCTCCCTCCGGCGACTCGTCGGGCTACGAACCGGGCAGCGGTGACAAGAGCGACGAAATAGTCGGTGACGTCGACAAAAGCGAGATAGTTGGCGAAACAGGTGATCTCACCCTGCTTGTGATGCCCCAGACCCTGCCGGACGGCGCCAAGCTTACCGTGCACTTCACCGATAGTCTCACCAACACGCAGCGCACACTCACCGCCTCGCTGAAAGGCAAGACATGGCCGGCCGGCAAGGTCGTCAGCTATGCGATCTCGCCGTCGAGCATACATATCGTGCCGACTGTCGAGTTCAGCAAGACCCCGTCAGACATCCTGCCTTATTCGGGCGTGTGGCATGACGCGGAGATCAAGGCCTATGCCGCCGTGACACAGGACGGCGTCAAGGGCTCGCAATATATTGAATTGCCGCGTCCCGAAATCGAATATTCAACCGACAACGGCAAAAACTGGACCCGTGCCGAATTTGACACCAATCCTGCCGGCAATTCCGAACCGGCGGAGTCTTCACAACTGAGTGCGATAGACTTTGTCACTGATCTATCGAGGATAACGAGTTATAAGGGGACGTTTGTACTTGGCGCCCAGGACGATTTTACGAAGCTGGCTTCGACGTTCTCCGATCGTAATACATGCCTCGGCACGAGCGACGGGCCCCATAATCTGCTCGATGATACAAAAGGGGAATCGGCCAACTGCTATATGGTCGACCAACCGGGTTATTATTGTCTGCCCGTGGTCTACGGCAACGCCTACAATAATGAGTTGGCCTATACTTTGGCCGCCGGTGCGACCAACGGCATGAAGTTTTATGTCGATTATAAAGGCAACCAAATCACGTCGCAAGCTCCGACAGTGGGACTCAAGGACGCTCAGCTGGCATGGCAGGACGCTCCCGATCTGATCGACGATGTGAGGCTGCTGACCGACGGCGCGCCGACGAGCGATGTCAAGTGGGTGGGCTTCCGTGTGCGCAAGCATTCGCTCACTCAGGGCAATGCTCTTATAGTGGTCCGCGATGACGCGGGCGTTATCGTCTGGAGCTGGCACATATGGGTGTCGCAGCACAAGAAAGAGTGGATGGGCGCCGATCCCAAGAGCCATGCCCACAAAATAAGGTCAATATACAAAGACGGCACGACATTCAGCTTCAGCGGCAATGAGTATTATCTGACAAATTGCAACCTGGGCTATTGCGATCCTCACAAAGGCAATGATGAGCGTGAGGTGAAAATTCGCTTTATGGTCGATTGCAGCAAGATCACCGGCAGCAAGACCCCGATGGCGGTGACAAAATATAATAACGACAAGACCCAATATGACTGCAAGTTCACCCAGGCCGAGTTCAAGGGCTCACTTGCCGGCGACAACACATACTATCAGTGGGGGCGTAAAGATCCGATGCTCGGCGGCATCTATAACGACAAGACCCCCATATACTATAGAGGTGCAGATTATGCAGAACTCAATATGGAGAATAAGCCGACGTTCAACGCCTACAATGACGGCACCGTGTCATACGACTTTACAAGAAACACACCCGGCACGAGTCTTACCAGCTTAGGAGAGGAGACGGGTGTGCTTATCGACTACACGATAAAATATCCTTATAAGTTTGTGATGAGCAAATATGATGACCAGCCTAACGGTGGAGAAAAGCCCCGTAGATACAGAAATCACTGGCACAAGTTTGTCAAGGAAAGCTGGCAGGAAACGCAATATCTGAAGTCGGAAAGCGAAATGTTCCAGATGTGGAATTCTCAGGCAACAAAATGTGGCAGTGCGGGTAATAAAGCGGACAACGAGCAGCCGGTGACAAAATCGATCTATGATCCCTGTCCGGCAGGTTATCATGTGCCCCCGGCCAATGTCTTTTCCGGACTGGCATATCAAGCCGGAACAGGTTATGGTGGCCACGGCAGGTATGAAGAAGTGTCAGTCGGAGGCAAGGGATACACGACATCCATGTCGTATGACAGTGGCAGTCATACCTGGACTGTGACTTATCCCGGCGGAAAGATCGAATTTCCTGTTACAGGTATGCGTAATATGGCAGTCAGATATAAGGATTTGGCTTCAGTGAAAATATTTAATCCTCCGACACGCGCAGGTGAAGCATTGTCGGATCCAAATGGCATCGATAAAGTCTCTTTGCCTGCATTCAGAATCATCACATATCTTACGTCGACCTCAACATCGCCTGATAATTCGGTGTATATTTATAATATTGACGCGCGCTACGAGTTTGACGGTGTGCAAGGGAAGCCGGGTGCAGTCTCCAATTTGGACTGGGTGCTCAACAACAATGTCAAGGATCCTTCGACCGAATCGTGTGTCTCTTCCAACAACTCATACGGACTTTCAGTGCGTCCGGTTCTAAAAAACTGATTTATATAAACTAAAACGCCGGCGGAGAGTGGGGTTCCAGTCACTCTCCGCCGGCGTTGTTTATCTTGGTCTTGCGTTGCGAGAGGCGTCCTGCAACGCTTCGGAGAGGGTGGGGTGGCCGTGGACGAGCTTTTCAGCGAGTTCCTCGCGGGTCGTCATGCCGAACATCAATGCCGCCACTTCGGCGATGAGGTCGGCCGCATGGGGACCGATAATGTGGCATCCGAGTATTAAACCGCTTTCGCGGTCGAAAATTATTTTGACAGTGCCGTCGCTCTCAGCCATGGCAAGCGCCTTGCCGTTGGCGGCGAATGACGCCTTGCCGATCATAAGTTCATGGCCTTTCTTGCGGGCGCGATCTTCGGTCATGCCGACCATTGCGGCCTCGGGAGAGGTGAACACTGCCGAGGGTATGATATCGAGGTTGACGTCGATGCCCGAGGCGCGACGCGCCTGGGCCGATGCGGCGTGGGCGAGCATGCAGAGGCCGTTGACGTCGCCGACGGCATAGATGCCGCCGACCGAGGTCTCCATCAGTTCGTCGACTTTGATAAATCCTCGTCCGTCGAGTTCGATGCCGGCGGCCTCGATGCCTTGGGGCATGACCGGACGGCGTCCGACAGCCATTACGGCCAGATCGCAGTCGAGCGAGTCGTTGCCGCGCTTGCCTTCGTAGATGATGCGCAGTCCTTTCTCTATGGCGGTCACGCGTGTCGAGGTCAGGAATTTGATGCCGCGGCGCGACAGGGTCGTGCGCAGGCGTTTGGCGATCTCGCCGTCGAATTGCGGCAGCACTTCCTTGCAGAACTCCAGCACAGTCACCTCGCGGCCGAAGGCGGCGAGGATCGAGGCAAACTCCAGTCCGATCACTCCTCCGCCGATGATGGCGACGCGCCGGGGCACGTCGGTCAGCGACAGAAACCCGTCGCTCGTCACGGCCAATGACGCACCCGGAATGTCGGGCACGGCCGGTCGCGAGCCGGTGGCGATGATGATGCGGCCGGCGGTCAGATGCTCGCCGTTGACCACGACCACTTTGTCGGGTTTGAGCGATGCCTCGCCGATGATCACCTCGACGTCGCGCAGCATGGCCTCGATGCCGCCGCGCAGCTGATCCATCACTGCGGCCGCACGCTCGACGGCGTGGCCGTAGTCGAGCGTGAAGGCCGGCACATCGACGCCATAGCTGGCGGCGTCGGCCACGGTCATGGCCGCAGAGGCCGACGCACACAGACACTTGGTCGGTATGCAGCCGCGGTTGAGGCATGTGCCTCCGAGGCGGTCGCGTTCGATGAGTATCACCTTGCGTCCGTCGGCGGCGAGGTCGGCGGCAATCTCGTAGCCGCCCGGCCCTCCGCCTATGATTATGAAGTCTGCGCTGCGCATAGATCCTGCCATGATGTTATCGGGTGAAGCGCGGCCTCGGTGTCGTCGGGATGCGACACCGGAGTGTCGTGGGGCGCGTTCTTCACAAGTTCGGGATTTTGGGCCGCTTCGGCTGCGATGCGTCTCATCACATCGACAAAGCTGTCGAGCGTCTGGCGGCTTTCGGTCTCTGTCGGCTCTATCATCAGCGACTCGTGGAAGAGCAGCGGGAAGTAGATCGTCGGCGCGTGGAACCCGAAGTCAAGCAGGCGCTTGGCCACGTTGAGTGTCGTCACGCCCGTCGACTTGTCCTTGAGACCGTCGAACACGAATTCGTGTTTGCACGGGCCTGGAATCGGCAACTCGTAGACGTCCTTCAGCCGGTTCATGACATAGTTGGCGTTGAGAGTGGCGAGGGGGCCGGCCTTGGCGAGATTTTCGGCGCCGAGAGAGAGGATATAGGCGAGCGCGCGTATATAGACGGTGAAATTGCCTAACCAGCCGGAAATGCGGCCGAGCGAACTGTCGTCGCACACGACGTCGTAGGCACCGCCGGGGGTCTTCACCACGCGCGGGTCGGGCAGGAAGCGTTCAAGCCCGCTGCGCACACCGACGGGGCCTGCGCCCGGACCACCGCCGCCGTGGGGAGTCGAGAATGTCTTGTGGAGATTGATGTGCATCACGTCGAAGCCCATGTCGCCGGGGCGCGCCACTCCGAGCATCGGATTGAGATTGGCTCCGTCGTAGTACATCAGGCCTCCGGCCTCATGGACCAGTCGCGCGATCTCGGGAATGTTTTTCTCGAACATGCCGACCGTGTTGGGGTTGGTCATCATCATGGCGGCGACAGAGCCGTCGAGTCTGGCCCGCAGGTCGTCGACGTCTACAGTGCCGTCGGCGAGGCTTCTGACCTCGACAACCTTGAAGCCGGCGACGGCGGCCGAGGCGGGGTTGGTGCCGTGGGCCGAGTCGGGCACGAGCACGGTGTCGCGTCCGGCATCCTGCCGCGAGAGATGATATGCCTTGATCACCAGCAGTCCGGTCAGCTCGCCGTGGGCGCCGGCAAAGGGATTGAGGGTGAACTCGGCCATGCCGCCGATCTCGCTGAGGGCGCGCTGCAGCTGCCAATAGACGGCAAGAGCGCCCTGCGCCGTGGCAGCAGGCTGCATCGGGTGGAGCGTGGCGATCGAGCGCGAGGCCGCAAGAGCGTCGTTGATCTTGGGGTTATATTTCATGGTGCACGACCCGAGAGGGTAGAATCCTGTGTCGACACCGAAGTTGTTGGTGCTTGAGTTGGTGTAATGGCGCACTACTGTCGGCTCGTCGACCTCGGGAAGCGCCGGGGCTTCGATGCGGCGACAGCTCGGGGGAAGCTCGTCGATATGGCGGTCGAACGGGTTGCGCGGCAGACTGTAGCCGTGGCGGCCGGGATGAGAGTGTTCGAATATCAGTTTGTCGTATAGTCGGCGGTTCATGGCTTGATGTTTTTGACGATTGATATATAGCGGTCCATATCCTCTTTGGTCTGCATCTCTGTCACGGCGACGAGCAGCTCGCACTCGTCGACTTTCACGCCGGCGAGAATGCCTTCGGCCGCTGCGGCCTCGAGTATCATGTCGGCGGTCAGAGGATCGGCGACGCGGAACAGCGCTTCGTTGACCGTGGGGCGCTCTGGGAAGGCGAGACGCATGCGGCCTGTGGCGGCAAGGCCGTCGGCGAGATAGCGCAGACCGCCGTAGCCGAGATCGTTGATGCGGCGCAGACCTTCGGCTCCGACGAGCGAGAGGTAGACGGCCGTGTGGAGAGCCATCAGGCCCTGGTTGGAGCAGATGTTGGATGTCGCTTTCTCGCGGCGTATGTGCTGCTCGCGGGCCTGAAGTGTGAGCACGAACACTCTCTGCCCGCGGCTGTCGGTGGTGGCTCCGACGATTCGGCCGGGGAGCTTGCGCATCAGTGCTTTGGTCGTGCACATGTAGCCGAGATAGGGGCCGCCGTAGTTGAGGGGCATGCCGAGCGACTGAGCGTCGCCGCAGACGATGTCGGCGCCCAGAGACGCGGGAGTGCGGAGCACGCCGAGGGTCGACGCCTGACAGTTCATGATCAGCAAAGCCTTGGCCGCGTGGCAGGTGTCGGCCCAGCCGTCATATGACTCCACGATGCCGTAATAGTTGGGATAGGCGACAATCACGCCGGCGATGTCGCCGGCGTCGATCATTGACTCGAAACTCATGCGGTCGGTGACGCCTTCATGCTCGGGTATCACCTCGAGAGTGATGCCGTGATAGCGCGCATAGGTCGAGACGACCTGTGCGACAGCCGGGTTGACCGTGGCCGAAATTAAGACGCGTCGCTTCTTGCGGGTGCTGTTGACGGCCATGATCATGGCCTCGGCAGTGGCGGTGGCGCCGTCGTACATCGAGGCATTGCTGATCTCCATGCCGGTGAGCGCACACATCATCGACTGATATTCGAAGATATACTGGAGTGTTCCCTGGGAGATCTCTGGCTGATAGGGGGTGTAGGCGGTCAGGAACTCGGAGCGCGAGAGAATGGAGTCGACCGCGGCCGGAGTGTAGTGGTCATAGTATCCCGCTCCGGCGAAGCACACCATGCGGCGGTTCATGTCGCCGAGACGCTCGAAG
>CAJUMI010000032.1:15201-15528 GCA_910587545.1 uncultured Muribaculaceae bacterium
GTCGCGGAGTTGTTTCTCGCACATCTCCTGCGGCAGATCGTAGGGCCGGCGCAGTCTCAGTTCTTCGGGAACGTCGTTGTAGAGGTCGTCGAGCGAGTCCGCGCCACAGACCGCGAGCATGTCGTCGACATCCTGCGGCGTATGGGGTAGGTAACGGTGGTCTGACATGACAGAAGAGGATCAGTGTTTTTCCGACTCGCAGAGTTTTTCGTAGTCTTCGGGCGACAGGAGTGAGCCGGTCTCCGACGGATCGCTCATCTCGACCTTGATGATCCAGTTGTTCATCGGGTCTTCGTTGATAAGACGGGGATTGTCGATGAGCGCCTC
>CAJUMI010000032.1:15538-27537 GCA_910587545.1 uncultured Muribaculaceae bacterium
CCACCGAGATCTACACTCTTTCCCTACACGACGCTCTTCCGATCTCCCGATACGGGAGAATAGAGGTCGGATGCGGCCTTGACGCTTTCGATAGCGCCGAAGTCCTCGCCTTTGGTCACGTCGTCGTCGGCTTCGGGCATGTCGACATAGACAACGTTGCCGAGCTGGCGGGCTGCGAATTCAGAGATGCCGATTGTGGCTGTGTTGCCCTCGATGCTGGCATATTCGTGGGTGGGAAGATAGTAAAGCATGGTGTTGTAGGTTGTAATTTGGGTTATTTTTTGTAATTAGGTGAGTAGAAGCGTTTTTTGATTACCGTGGCGGGGAACACCTTGCGGCGCACCTTGACCTGCAGTCTGTTGCCGAGGGCGGCTTCCGCGGCTTCGACGAGCGCCATGGCTATGTTGCGGTCGAGGCTGATCGAGTGATAGCCGGTGGTTACGGTGCCTACGGTGCGGCCTTCGGCGTCAAGCACTTCGTAGCCGTGGCGCGGTATGGCCTGTCCGTCGACCTCGAGGCCGACGATCTTCCGGGCCGGTCCTTCGGCTTTCTGACGGGCAAGAGCGTCGCGGCCGATGAATTCGGGCTTGTCGAGTTTGACGAAGATGCCGAGCCCGGCTTCGAGGGGAGAGATGTCGTCGGCGAGCTCGTCGCCGTAGAGCGGCAGGCCGGCCTCGAAGCGCAGAGTGTCGCGGCAGCCGAGCCCGCAGGGTTGCACGCCGCTTTCGACCAGCTTGTTCCAAAAGTTGCGTATCGTCTGAGCGTCGGCATAGATCTCAAATCCGTCCTCGCCCGTGTAGCCTGTGCGGCTGACTATCATGTCGCTGACGGTCTTGAACGTGTAGAAGCCGAGATCGGAGCCATCGATGCCGAGGATGTCGCGGATGACCTTTTCGGACTGCGGACCCTGAACCGCGATCTCGGCCCAACGGTCGCTCTGGTGGTCAACGGAGACGTCAAATCCCTCGGTGTGGCCTTCGATCCATGCGACGTCCTTGTCGATGTTGGATGCGTTGATGACGAGGAAGAAGTCGTTATCGGCGCGTTTGTAGACGAGGAGATCGTCGACGACGCCGCCGTCGGGATGGAGCATCATGCCGTAGACGACTTTTCCGTCGGGCAGCCCGCTGACATTGTTGGTGAAGATATGGTTGACAAAGCGTTCGGCGTCAGGCCCGCAGACGGCAACCTCGCCCATGTGAGAGACATCGAAGACTCCGCAGCCGGTGCGCACGGCTTTGTGCTCTTCTTCGATGCCGGCATACTGGATCGGCATGTCGAAGCCGCCGAACGGGCTCATCAGGGCGCCGAGCCCGACGTGCAGATCGTGGAGACATGTTTTTTTCAGTTCTTCATTCATGATATAGATATTTTTATAATTAAATGATTAAGTCGATAAACTGTAGAGTGGAGAGTCCTGCGATGATCTGCGAGGTATCGGTATCGGCGAGCGCGCGGGTGATGTCGTCGCGCGTGTATCTGACGCCGCGCAGTCGGTCGAGCAGCGCGGAGTCGAGGTCGGAGAGCAGGAAAAAGTCGCCAGTGATGTCGATGTCGGCGATGCGTCCTTCGTCGAGGCGTATGCCGATTTCGGGTTCGCCGACGCCCTCTATGCGTCGGCAGGCGTGGATGGTCGCATTGCTTCTGCGTCCGAAAATCCATTCGGGTGCGTAGTAGGGACGCTCGATCTCCTCGATCTCTCTGATCATCGCGGGTTCGAGCGTGATCTCAGTGTCGGTGAGCCGGCTTATGGCGTAGCGGTTGAAGTCGTCGATATCCATGTCGATATGCCGGTTGAGCGTCGTGATATGAGATTCGACCGATTGCACCTGTTTTGACTCGAGTTTCGATCGCGACGGCGTGATGGCGTTGGCCATGTGACGCAGATCGGTGTCGTAGAGCATGGTGCCGTGGACTATGCTGCGGCCCGGCAGATGGTAGAACGAATTGCCAGACACCTTTAGTCCGTGGACCGTTATGTCGTTGCGTCCCGTCGCCAAGGCGTCGATGCCGAGCGAGCGCAGCATTTCTGCGATCATTTCGGTATAGCGGGCAAATGTAGTCGTGACCTGCTCAGAGGGCGTTATATATGAGAACATTATGTTATGGCGATCTGCAAACACGCAACCGCCTCCGCTCTTGCGCCGGTAGGTTTCTATGCCGTTCTCGCGGCAGTAGTCGAGGTTGACTTCTTTGTCGATGCGCTGATTACGGCCGAAGATGACAGTGGGATTTACCTGCCAGCTGAAAAAATAATCTTCGGCCGGCAGACAACGTGCCGCCCATTCTTCCATCGCAAGGTAAAATGGCAGTCGCCGTCGAATTTTGTCGTCGATTCGGAGATGTATCATGGACAGTCTTGCATTTATGCAAAAGTAACCATTATTTTTACCTCACCAAAATTTATCAGATGCTAAATATCAAACTTTTTTCGTCAGACTTTCAGACTCGTCAGACTTGTCAGTCCAGGGCAATTTTCTGAATTTTGCAGGTAACAGGCGGATTTAGTATTTTTGTGGGCGATAGAGCAAACCAAGGATGCTCAGACGTGGTTATTATCTTAGAATAACTAAAGTCACAAACATTCATCACTCACAGTGAAACCTGTTACTGCAATAAGAAAGATATTTAAAACGCTGGGGTTCATTATCCTCGCGCTGATGTTGCTTGTATGCGGCACTGTAGTCGCGCTCTATTCACCCTGGCTGCAGGAAGCGCTCCGATCAAAGATCGTCGAGCGGATGAATCTGCGTCCCGGTGTGGAGATGACTTTGGACAGCTTCAGGTTAGGGTTTCCGCTTGAACTCCGCCTCGACGGTCTGAGTCTTGTGCAGAACGGCGATACGCTTGTCGCCGCTTCCGGGCTTTCGGCTTCTGTCGGTCTGGTGTCCTTGCTTGAAGGCGAGGCCATGGTCAACGAGCTGAAGCTCCACGACGGCCGTTTCGTGATGGGGTCACCAGACTCAGCCATGTATATGACTGTGGTGGCGCGCGAGCTGGCTCTGGAACCGGTGAGTGTGGCACTCAAGAATATGGCTGTCAGCATAGAGAGCGGCGTGATCGACGGTGCGACAGTCGCAATGGTCGTTTCGCCCGACACCGCCGCCACAGTGTCCAAGCCGTCCGATCCCACGGAGATGAGCATAAAGCTGGGAAATCTCGCGCTCCACGACTTCACATACAACATGAGGCTTCTGCCTGCAATAGACTCGCTCGGCGCGACTATAGCCGATGGCAGGCTGACCGACGGGCTCATAGACCTCAGGTCGCAGCTCGTCAGGCTCGGATGCTTCAGCGGGCGGGGGCTCGCGGCTGCCTATATAGCCCCCGACCAGGCGACGGTGGCAGCGACACCGATGGTGGAGACCGTTGACACGGCTACGTCGGAGCCGTGGACGATCGAGATCGATTCGATTGCTTTCAGCGGTTCCAGAGCCCTCTACACCACGCGAGGACTTCAGCCGATGCCAGGGCTTGATTTCGGATATATAGCCGTCGATTCGCTCGACCTGACTGTCAACGGTTTTTATGACCGGGCCACGACTTTGCGGTTGCCTCTGAAACTGAAGGGCACTGAGAGATGCGGTGTCAGGCTCAATGCTGAAGGAACATTCGCTCTCGACTCGGCTGCGATGTATCTCGACAGTTTCCATCTCTTTACACAGACCACGGATCTCAATGTCGACATGCTTATGGGCATGGGCGATTTCATGAACGATCCTTCGCTGCCGCTGCGTCTTGATGCACGTGGCGGAGTAGGTGTGGCCGACATGCGCATGATGTTCCCGGCGTTCATGCCTTATCTTGTGACGCTTCCCTCGCGTGACCGTGTCGGCCTCGACGCCGCTGTCGGCGGCACTATGGGGCGCCTCGACATCGACCGCCTGAAGCTCGCCGTCAACGGATGTGTCACAGTCAACGGCAAAGGATATGTCGGCAACCTTACCGACATTAAAGGGTTTACCGGCGACATTGCCCTGTCGGGTAATGTGATCAATGTCAACGCCATTAAAAACAATATCCTGGGCAAGGAGGCCGCCAAGGATTTCAACGTTCCCCGCATGGCTCTTAACGGACGCGTCACGATGCGTTCGGGCATAGCCGATGGAAATGTGAAAGTCAGAACCGGCGGTGGAACTGTCGCGCTCGAGGGCCGCTGGAATTCGAGAGGAGAGGATTATAATGCCGATCTCAAGGTGGTCGAATTTCCCGTGCAGACATTCATGCCCAATCTCGGCGCCGGTGAGGTGACTGCAACACTCAAGGCCGACGGCCATGGCTATAACCCCTTCGAACCGACGATGAAAGCCGACGCGGCTCTGACGGTGACGAGTGCCCGCTACGGCAACTACACCTACCGCGACATTTATCTTACCGCCGCTGTAGCCGACGGCAAGGGGCGCGTCGACCTCCGGTCAGACAATCCCGATACCCGCCTGCGGCTTGTGGCCGAAGGCAATATGTCGCCCGAACCTTATCAGTGGACTCTCGCCGCCGACGGCGACAAGATAGATCTGCATGCGCTCAAATTTTCGGAGTTCGAAAGTTCGCTGTCGTTCAACCTTACGGGCAACGCCTCAGTAGACACAAAGACAAATACAATCTCCGGAGAGTTGACTCTCAATGATCTCGATTTTACCCAACCGGCCCGGCATATCGGCCTGTCAGACATAATGGCGCGGCTTGACTCCAACGATTCCATAACCGATATCTCGCTCCATAACCGCGATCTGACAGCCAGATTCAGCAGCCCGTCGTCGCTCGACTCTCTTATGACGCGGTTCTCCGATGTGTCGACTGTTCTCGACGCACAACTGGCGGTAATGGTGTTCAATGTCGACGAACTGCACAAGGTGCTGCCGGTTTTCGATCTCGATGTCAATGCCGGATCTGACAACGCTATAACCGATGTCCTCGGGTCGGGCAAAATGGCGTTCAGAAGACTCAGCCTCAATGCTGCCAATGACTCGACGCTGCGCCTCGACTCGCGTGTGATCGGCTTTGTCACAGGCTCTACGCGCCTCGACACCATAGGCCTGACGATGGATCAGAAAGGCGAGCTAATGGCTTTCAACGCCAGGGTGGAGAACCGTCCGGGCACCTTCGATGACTGGGCTCACGTCAATCTCGGCGGCTATATTACCCGCAATGAAGCCGGCATGCGGCTAACGCAGAGTAACATTGCCGGGCGGCAAGGATTCGATGTCGGAATGCGGGCCGGTATAGCCGACTCGGTGGTCACGCTGCATATGGCGCCTGTCGACCAGGTCATCGGCTATCAGCCTTGGGTGGTAAATGAAGATAATTTCATTTCCTACGATATCCCGACGAAGCATATCGACGCCAATCTCATAATGACCGGCGGCAAAAGCCGGCTATCGGTCCTGACGGAACATATCGAAGGCAGCGAAGGCCAGGAGGATCTCAATATAAGCCTCAGTGACATACATCTGGCTGACTGGGTTTCGATCAACCCGTTCGCGCCGCCCATAAAGGGTGATCTCAACGCTGATATAAAGCTCCGTCAGGTCGACGGCAATCTCAACGGCGTCGGTGACGTGGCCGTCAACAACTTCTATTACGGCAAGGAGCGTGTGGCCACGCTTAAAGTCGACTTCGACGTCACTACCCGCCCCGGCGGCACTCTCTACGCCACGTCAGATGTCTATGTCGACGGTCTGAAGACCATGACCCTGGCCGGCGCACTTAACGACTCGACATCGACATCGCCCTACAATCTCGATTTCTCGATGATACGATTCCCGCTCGCGACGGTCAATCCGTTCCTGCCGCCGCGCATGGCTAAATTACGCGGTGTGCTCAATGGCACGATGAAGATTTCAGGTGAGAAAGACGCACCCGTGTTCAACGGCTATATCAATTTCGACAGTACGGCGGTGCTGCTCAATATGACCGGCACGGAGTATTCGTTCAGCCCCGAGCGTATTCCGGTCGTCGACAATCTCGTGAGCTTCGACCGCTTCACGGTCAAGGGCGTCAACGACAAGCCGCTGTATATCGACGGAACCGTCAACGTCGCGTCTTTGTCGTCGCCCAAGCTCGATCTCACACTCAAGGCCGACGGCATGCAACTCGTCAACACCAACCGGGCGCGCAAGGGAGCTGACATCTATGGCAAGGCGTTTATCGCGCTCGACTCCCGCATCCATGGCGACATGAGCCTGCTGTTTGTCAACGCCGATCTGCGTGTCATGCCTCCGACCAATGTCACCTATGTCATATCTGACGCGGTAAACGCCATCGCGTCGCAGTCGACCGGCGATATGGTCAAATTTGTCAACTTCACCGACACCACGGCCGTGATTGTCGCCGACAGCATCACAAACTCGGAGATGGCCATGATACTTGACGCATCGCTCACCATCGAGAACGGTACGACGATTGGGGTCAATCTGTCGACCGACGGCAAAAACCGCGTGCAAATCGAGGCCGACGGCACTCTCAACTATACCATGTCGCCCCTGAGCGACGGTCGCTTGACAGGCCGCCTCGACATCAACAACGGCTATGTCAGATATTCGCCGCCGCTGATGTCTGAGAAGAATTTCGCTTTCGACAACAACAGTTACGTGGCCTTCAACGGCGACGTCATGAATCCCGTACTCAATATCCATGCTACAGATGTGATCAAGGCTAATGTGACGCAGACCGGACAGAATTCCCGGCTGGTCAACTTCGATGTGATGCTCAACGTCACCGGGACGCTCGACCGCATGGATGTGGCTTTCGATCTCTCTACAGACGACGATGTCACCGTAGCTAACGAGCTACAGTCGATGAGCGCTGACCAGCGCGCCAACCAGGCCATGAACATGCTGCTCTACGGAGTCTACACCGGCCCAGGCACCAAGGGCGACGCCTCGCTCTCGGGCAACGCTCTCTACTCTTTCCTCTCATCTCAGCTCAATACATGGGCCGCCAACAACATCAAGGGCGTCGACATAAGTTTCGGTATCGACCAGTATAACCGTACGGTCGACGGCTCAAGCTCGCAGACGACAAGCTACAGCTATCAGGTGTCGAAGTCGCTGTTCAATGACCGCTTCAAGATAGTGATCGGCGGCAATTATTCGACCGATGCCAACGCCGACGAGAATTTCTCACAGAATCTTATTAATGACATATCGTTTGACTACTATCTCAACAACAGCCATACGATGTATATACGTATATTCCGTCACACGGGCTATGAAAGCATACTCGAGGGCGAGATCACTCAGACAGGCGTGGGCTTTGTCTACCGCCGCAAGCTCAACAGTCTCGGTGATATGTTTAAATTCCTAAGACGCAAACCCAAGAAAAATGAAAACGCCGATGTCAGCAAATAAAATCATGAAAGCAAGTCTGCGTGCGGTTGTGGCTCTGCTGGCGATTGGTCTGACGGCCGCATGCTCGACCACGCGCCGCATACCCGACGACGAACTGCTCTACAACGGTCTGAAGGGCGTTGAGATCGCCGAGGATTCAGTAGGCCTGCCGGCCGCTATCGAAAGTTCGATCAAATCGGCTGTCGACGTTCCCCCTAACAACTACTGGAAGCTGCTCCGGTGGCACTATCCTTTTCCCCTCGGACTGTGGGTCTACAACAACTGGAGCAACCCCAAGTCGGGTCTGAAGCACTGGCTTTATGAGAAACTTGTGGCCGAGCCCGTGCTTGTGTCGGACGTGCGTCCCGAAGTGCGCATGAAGATGATCGACGAGATCCTGGACAATAATGGCTATTTCAGAGGCACGGCGGGCTATGAGCTTGTCAAGGGTCGCAACCCCAGGAAAGCCAAGATCAGATATACTGTCACTCCAGGTCCTGCCTATCCTATGGAAGTGGTCTCCCTGTTGCCCGACACGACGGCGCTCAACCGCATGATCGACTCGCTCGCTCTCCGCGATCCTTATCTTACCTCGAGGACACGCTATTCGACCGACTCGCTCAACATAGCGCGCACACGCATCACCAACAGCCTGCGCAACCGAGGCTACTATTTCTTCCGTCCCGACTATATCGAGTATCTCGCCGACAGCATAGCCGATCCCGGTCGGATACTGTTGAAGATCATGCTGGATTCCAACGCACCGAAAATGGCCTTGCAGCGCTATCGCACGGGCAAGGTCGTCGTTGTGGCCAACCGACATGCAGGCGGTGGTGTAGCCGACACGATCGCGACACCGCGCGCCACTCTGATACAGATGAAACCCTCGAAGTTCCGCTCGAAGCTGATCCCCGAAAATGTCACATTCAGGCCCGGACGGGTGTTTTCGGTCCGTGATATGAACCGCACCCAGTCCAATCTGTCGCGTCTCGGAATCTTCAATTCTATCAATATCGCAGCTGTGCCTGACACGACCAACACCCGGGAGCGACTGCTCAACGTGTTTGTCGACTGCACGTTCGACGCTCCGTGGGAGGCTGCCTTCGAGGTCAACGGCTCATCGAAGAGCAACAGCTATATCGGTCCGGGACTTTCGTTCAAGGTGACCAACAACAATATTTTCGGCGGCGGCGAGCAGTTGACCGTAGGCCTTACCGGAACTTACGAATGGCAGACAGGCCATGGCCGTCAGTTGATATTCAATTCCTATGAGATCGGGCTTAACGCTTCGCTCGCGATGCCGAGGCTCATAGCACCTAAATTCGTCCCGCGCAGCCGCTTCCAGCTTAGCTGGACAAGGTTTCAGCTCGGAGCCGACCTGCTCAATCGTCCCCATTATTTCAAGATGGCTCAGTTCAACGCATCGGTCAACTATGACTGGCGACTCTCACGCCATGTGTCAAACACGTTCACCCCCATAAAACTGACCTATACTAACCTGATGCACACCACGGCCGTGTTTGACTCGATCATGAACGCCAATCCGGCCGTAGCCCAGAGTTTCCAGAGCCAGTATATACCTCAGATGATATATTCCTATGTCTATGACCGCAGTTTCGGACGCGATAATCAGCTCAACTGGCAATTCACTGTTCAGGAAGCAGGTAATGTGTTCTGGGCCATCTACCGCGCTTGCGGAAAGAAGGGCGAGAAGGAGCTGTTCGGCACACCGTTCTCGCAGTTCGTCAAGGGAGCGACCCAGCTGGTCTACGGCCGCAGGGTAGGCGGGGGCGACTCATGGCTCGTCAGCCGTGTGGCTGTCGGCGCCGCCCATGCCTATGGCAACTCGACGCAGGTGCCCTATGCCGAGCAGTTCTACTGTGGCGGAGCCAATTCGGTAAGAGCCTTCACCGTGCGCAGCATAGGCCCCGGCAGCTATCATGATCCGGCTACCGAGGATACATACTTCGACCAGACCGGTACATTCAAGTTCGAGGCCAATGTCGAATATCGTTTCCCGATTGTCGGTCCGCTCCACGGCGCGCTCTTCCTCGACGCCGGCAACGTGTGGTTGCTCAAAGATGATCCTCAGCGTCCCGGCGGTCAGCTTAAGGCGAGCACCTTTCTCAATGACATAGCCCTCGGCACGGGAGCCGGACTGCGTTTCGACATCGGTATGCTTGTAGTGCGCGGCGACCTCGGCATCGGCATCCACGCTCCATATGACACCGACCGTTCGGGCTACTACAACATGAAATCATTCGGCAAATCCCTCGCCTTCCACCTCGCCATCGGCTACCCGTTCTAAAACCTCGTACCCCAATACGAGGTGACAGGAAACAGTTCGGACTAATCCACTGGATTAGTCCGAATGTGTCTGTTAGATTATTTTTGCTATTTCGGCGTCGAGGGTTGTGGGGTCGGTGACGCGGGTGCGCAGGACTCCGTCTCGGCCGATGATATAGGTCAGAGGCAGTACGCTGACGTTGTAGTTGATCAATGTGGCCGATCCGTCCTCGGGTGCGTTCCAGACGGTGATCCATGGAAGATTGACTGCCGACTGCTTCCACTCTGCCTCGTCGCTGTCAAATGCGAGCTGGTAGATCTCGAGGCCGCGGTCGCGGTATTTTTTATAGAGATCGGCGAGAATTACGTTGTAGGCGGGCGATGCGTCGAGTGTGTAGTTGGTGAAGCTGAGCAGGACGATGTTGCCTTTGGATGCGACATCGTAGAGACTGTGCTCTGCGCCTTTGTTGTCGTAGGCTTTGATGTCGGCAGTGAGTCCGCTTTCGGTGACTTCGATGGTGTTGGGAGATTCGTAGCGTTCGGGGTTGGCGGATATTTTTGCCGAAAGGAAGAGGTTGCGCAGGGTGACTGTGCGTGGGTCATCGGGCATGTTGGCGTCGAAAGCCTGGGCCACGGCTCCGATCACGGCGAGGTCGCGGCGGTTGGCCGGGTCAAACAGCGGGCGGCCGGCGATGCGTTTGTTGATGATGTAGTAGGCCGCTATGGGTTCGCCCGAGGTGAGAATGATCTGTGAGAGGTTGCGCTTGAGCAGGGAGTCGGTGGCGGCTGCATTCTCGCCCATCGAGGCCACGGCGTCGGCGATCATGGCATCGATCTCGGCGAAGCGGAGTGCGGCTTCCGAGCCTTCGAGGGTGTAGCCGCGGCTGAACGAGGCTGCGTCGGCTTTGACGCTTATGTGGCTCACGGAGTCGACCGGAAAGTAGATGTTGGAGCCGTCGAGCGAGAGGCGGAGCACTTCGGGATAGACGGACGGCGATGCGGCGTCGTATTCGAAATTGCCGCCTGACGATATGTTGATGGAGTCGATCGTGTACCAGTTATTGTTGTTGAAAGCCTGCAGAGCCACTTTTTGGCCGGCAGCGCCGGCGATGGTGCCGCTGACCGACCAGCCTTTGGGACCGGAGCATGAGCCGAGTATGGAAGCGGAGATTGTGAGCGAGGCTATGATGATTGATTTAAGTTTCATTTGTTGGTGGCTTTTGAAGTTAAACTTCTTGGAACTCGCGGGCGATGGCGTCGGCGATCTCTTTCATGCGCTCGGGTGCGGGGCTAAGTTTTTCGCCGAAAAAGTTCATGTCGCTTTCCTTGTTGATGGGGATAAGGTGGATGTGGGCGTGGGGCACTTCGAGTCCCATTACAGCAACTCCGATGCGGCGGCAGGGGACAGCCTTTTTCATAGCCTTGGCGATGCGTTTGGCAAAGAGCTGGAGACCGGCGTATTCGTCATCGTCGAGATCAAAGATGTAGTCTTCCTCCCGTTTGGGGATGACGAGGGTGTGACCCTCGGCCACGGGGTTGATGTCGAGGAAAGCGAAGTAGCGGTCGTCTTCGGCCACTTTGTAGGACGGGATATCGCCTGCGGCGATCTTTGAGAATATCGAAGCCATGATCAGAAGGAGATTTCGACGATTTCGAATTTCATTAGACCCGAGGGAACTTTGATCTCGACAATCTCGCCGAGTTTGTGGCCGATAAGCCCCTGGGCTATGGGTGTCGACGATGCGATCTTCTTGGCCTTGAGATCGGCTTCGGAGTCGGCGACGATGGTGTATTCCATGACTGAGCCGTTGGCGACGTTTTTGATTTTGACACGGTTAAGTATCTGCACTTCGTCGGTGTTGAGTTTGCTTTCATCGATTATGCGGGCCTGAGCGACGAGATCCTTGAGCTGCGAGATCTTCATCTCGAGCATGCCTTGAGCTTCTTTTGCCGCGTCGTACTCGGCATTTTCGGAGAGGTCGCCTTTGTCGCGGGCTTCGGCGATGGCGCGTGATATTTCGGGACGCTTAACCGACTCGAGATAAGCGATTTCTTCCATTTTCTTTTTGTAACCTTCTTTGGTCATGTAAGTGATAGCCATAAGAGTATATTTTTGGGTATGAATGATTTTGAGTATTAGTAAAATAGTAAAAAATAAAGAAACTCGGCCGCTTACGGGCGAGTCCCCTCAATGATTTTTGATTTTCTGTTAAGTCATTGCAAAGGTAAGTACTTTTTGCAATGACTGTGTTAATAAGATGTTAATAATCTTTAAATTGTAGGATTTGAATGTGCGGGGTTGTTAGTTATTCATAACTTTACGAATATATAACAATGATTCGGTAAAAATTACAGAAGTAGTTGAAACTTAAGTTAATATAACGA
>CAJUMI010000033.1 GCA_910587545.1 uncultured Muribaculaceae bacterium
ACTCCTCTTTCAAGAATGAAAATCTTGCGTCCTAGCCGATAGACGAATGGGCCGTCAGCTTCTAAAAGCGAGTGCAAATATAGAGACTTTTTCGGAAATAGGCAAAGTTTTGCATAAAATCGGCCGTTATTTAAGATTTTTTTAGTAATTTTATCCTCAAATCGTTCTGCGACATCGGCCAACTCATAATCGGGCCATGTCACAACGGTCATCACGACAGTATGTACGAGACTCTTCATTGCATCGCTCTGCGCACCATAAAATACAGCGATTCGCGCTCCATACTCTCGGCGTGGAGCGCCGAGCGCGGCTATGTATCGTTTGCCATACCCTCGGGCAAGGGGCGGGAGGCTGCGAGACGCCGCGCTCTGACAATGCCTCTTGGCGCGTTTGAAGGCATCTGTGACGTGCGTCCCGACCGCGACGTGCTGTTTATCCGCGACATTAAGCCGATGTCTGTAGGCATGTCCATGATAAGCGATCCGGCCAAAATGGCCATGGCCTTGTTTCTGTCCGAAGTGCTGGAGAAGCTGCTGCGCAACGCCGGACACGATGAACGGTTGTCGCTGACTGTCTTTGACACCGTCGACGCCCTAAACTCGGCCGGGCCGCGCGGAGTCGCTAATTTCGCGCTATGGACGCTCTATCGGCTAACAATTCCGCTCGGCATCGAGCCCGACATGTCAGACTGGAAGAGAGGCGCGCTGTTCGACATCGAAGCCGCCCGTTGGCGCATGTCAATGCCTTTGTCGGGCGACGCTTTCAGCGGCGACGAAGCCAAAGCCGTGAAGATGCTGAGCCGGCTGACGCGCGCTAATATCGAACGTGTGCGTCTGACGCGCGTTGCGCGCCGCGCCCTGCTCGACGGACTCCTGCGCTACTACGACCTGCACTATTGCCTCCTCAGCCCTCTCCACTCACTCGATGTCGTCAACGAACTGTTCTGAAAGATTAGGCAAGAACACAAGCCTCACCGAACCAATACTTTGCGGCCGCCAATGATATAGACACCGTGCCGGGAGCCACCACTGTAACGATGCCGTCAGTGTCTACCTTAGCGTTCTCAGAAAGGACTGAAACGTGGAGACTTACTGTTGAACCAACCTCGACTTCGCCCACTAACGGTTCTACAGATACCGATGTCGGCCTTACTCCAACATATACAGTCACGGACGCTGAGCTTACAGTTCCAATTATGTAATCCACTGCCGTAAGGACATAGACTCCTTCAGAAAGTCAGGAATAATGAAAAGACAGCATTTCGGGGGCGGTCAATCCAAAGATGGGATGGCGCCACGAGGGGTCGAGAGCGGCCATAGGTTCGAGCACGAAGCGCCGCAGATGCATGCGCGGATGCGGCAGCTGTAGCTCTGGAGTGTCGACCACTTTGTCGTCGACAGCTATAAGATCGATGTCGACCGCTCGGTCGGCATAACTGCCGTCGGCATGTCTGTGGGGTGCATCGGAAATCTCTTGTTCCGTCGCCTGCAGACTGAGCAGTATAGTCTCGGGATCGGTATCGCCGGGAACGTCGACCATCAGACCGAGATTCAGGAAGCGGTTGTCGGAGCTGAAGCCCCAGGCCTCGCTCTCGATCAGGGGAGCCAATCTGATCTCCGCGTTGCCGTCGGGGTCAAGACGCACCGCAAGAGCAGCGACCGCGCGCTCTATCAGAGCCGCGCGGTCGCCTGTATTTGAACCGATGTTGACGTGGATTCTCGACATCAGAGTGTGCGGTTCACTTCGACTTCCTCAAAGCCCTCGATGAGGTCGCCGATCTTGAGATCGTTATAACCAGAGATCGACAGACCGCAGTCGTAGCCCGAAGTCACTTCCTTGACATCGTCCTTGAAGCGTTTGAGCGAACCGAGGTCGCCGGTGTAGCGCACGATGCCGTCGCGGATAAGGCGCACCTTGTTGCCACGCTTGATCTTGCCTTCGCGCACGACAGCGCCTGCGATAGTGCCGACTTTCGAGATATGGAATGTCTCCATGACTTCGGCCGTGCCGGTGATCTCTTCCTTTATCTCGGGAGCGAGCATGCCGGCCATGGCGTCCTTGACCTCCTCGATGGCCTGATAGATGATCGAATAGAGACGTATCTGAACACCTTCGCGCTCGGCCGCGCGGCGGGCAGCCAGTGACGGACGCACCTGGAAACCGATGATGACGGCGTCGGATGCGGCGGCGAGGGTAACGTCGCTTTCGGAGATCTCGCCTACGGCTTTGTGGAGCACATTGACCTGGATCTCATCAGTCGAGAGCTTGATGAGTGAGTCTGACAGCGCTTCGATCGAACCGTCGACGTCGCCTTTGACAATGATATTGAGTTCCTGGAAGTTGCCGATCGCACGGCGGCGTCCGATATCCTCGAGGGTGAGGATCTTGGTCGTGCGCAACCCCTGCTCACGCTGGAGCTGAGTGCGCTTGTTAGCTATTTCGCGGGCCTCCTGCTCTGAGTCGAGCACATTGAAGGTGTCGCCGGCCGTCGGCGCGCCGTTAAGGCCGAGAATAAGAGCCGGAGTGGCGGGACCTGCCTCGGTGATGCGCTGATCGCGTTCGTTGAACATTGCCTTGACCTTGCCGAAATGGTTTCCGGCGAGGACGATGTCGCCGACATGCAGTGTGCCGTTCTGGACCAGAACATTGGCCACATAGCCGCGTCCTTTGTCAAGCGTAGATTCGATGATAGCGCCGGTGGCATTACGGTTGGGGTTGGCCTTGAGTTCGAGCAGTTCGGCCTCGAGGAGCACTTTTTCCATAAGCTCATCGACCCCGAGACCTTTCTTAGCAGAAATATCCTGAGACTGATACTTTCCGCCCCACTCTTCCACGAGATAATTCATCGCGGCAAGTTCTTCTTTGATCTTGTCGGGGTTTGCATGGGGCTTGTCTATCTTATTGATCGCAAATACGATGGGAACGCCCGCAGCCGAAGCGTGATTGATGGCTTCGATGGTCTGGGGCATAACGCTGTCGTCGGCGGCGACTATGATGATACAGATATCGGTGATCTTTGCGCCGCGGGCACGCATCGCTGTAAATGCTTCGTGACCCGGTGTGTCGAGGAAGGTGATATGACGTCCGTCGGCCAGAGTGACGCTGTAGGATCCGATATGCTGAGTGATACCGCCGGCCTCGCCCGCGATGACATTGGCATGGCGGATGTAGTCGAGCAGCGAGGTCTTGCCGTGGTCGACGTGGCCCATGACTGTAACGATAGGCGGACGGTTGACCAGATCGGCCTCTGTGTCCTCTTCCTGCTGGATAGCCTGAGCCACTTCGGCCGATACATATTCGGTCTCGAAGCCGAATTCATCGGCCACGATATTTATGGTCTCGGCGTCGAGGCGCTGATTGATCGACACCATCACACCGAGGTTCATACAGGTAGCGATGACGTTGTTGATGGGAACGTCCATCATCAGCGCGAGATCGTTGGCGGTCACAAACTCTGTGAGCTTCAGCACACGGCTTTCAGCCATTTCGGCCTGAGCGGCCTCACGCTCGCGGTTGGCGACCATCTCGCGTTTTTCCTTGCGCCACTTTGCGCCACGCTTGAGAGCCTTATCCTTGTTGGTCAGACGCGCAAGCGTCTCTTTAACCTGCTTCGATACGTCCTCGTCGCTCACTTCGACATACTGCTGAGCCGGACGGCGGTCGCCGCGTTTCTTGTCTTTGGGCGTGTTCTTGCCGCCACGAGATTGCTGAGTCCGGTCTCCTCCCTGACCGGCTGAGCGCTGGTTGCGTTCGTTCTGTGCTGCCTGCTGACCCGTCTTTTCGATATCGATTTTCTCCTTGCCGCCGATGCGCTTGCGCTTCTTGCGGTCGCCCTGAGATCCGTCGCCCGACTGCGCTAATCTGGAGTTACGGTCATTACGACGTTCTTCCTTGCTTTTCTTTTTTGGCCGGGTCGACTGATTGATGGCGTCGAGATCGATCTTGCCTACGACATTGATGCTCGGACCCGCAACCTTACGCTCAATAGCGAATACCTCGGGCTCTGCTTTGACAGCAGTCGCGGGTTTGGCTTCGGGTTTGGGCTCTGGCTTGGGTTCGGGACTGACAGCGGGCTTGACATCTGCCTGGGACTCTGATTTCGGAGCCGTAGCAGGCTTCGGATCCTGCTTGGGCGCATGGGTGACCTCGGCTTTGGGCTCGGGGGTCGGCGCCGGTGCCGGTGCCGGAGCGGGAGCCGGCTTCTCGACTTCGGTCTTAGCCTCGGGTGCGGGCTCGGGTTTCGGTTCGGACGCCTGTTGGACGACCGGTTGCGGCTCCGGAGCCTTGGGAGTCTCTGCTTTTTTCACGACAGGATTGCCTTTTTTGTCAAGTTCCAGTTTGCCGAGTATGCGCGGACCAGCAGCAGTTTCGGTCTTTACGGGCTCTTCGGCTTTGGGAGCCTCGCTTTTCTTGGGAGTTGCGGGTGCAGGCTTGGGAGCGCGCACGCCGACCTGAGGCTTCATGTCCTTATCATGCTTGAACTCACTCATCAGCAAGGCCACGACGTCGTCCTCGACACGTGTGTTGGGACTAACGTCGATGCTGATGTTTTTTTTGCGCAAAAACTCTATGACCGTGGGGAGGGCCACGTTAAGGTCTTTTGCTAATGTACTGATTCTAGTTTTCGCCATATATTTATGTCTATGATCGGCAGGCCTGACTTGCAGCAGAGCGTGGCGCGATATCGTTGTTTAGCGTTATTGTTGTTGTTTTATAATATGATTGGCGCGTCGGGAGAGCAGTGTCTTAGGCTCAGTCTTCGAACTCAGCCTTGAGGATAGAGATGACATTGTCGACTGTCGACTCTTCGAGGTCGGCCTTTTCGATGAGCATCTCGCGTGGAGCGTTGAGTACGCTTTTGGCGGTGACAAGTCCTATATTCATAAGGGCCTCGATCACCCATTCGTCGATTTCATCCTTGAATTCCTCCAGGTAAATATCTTCCTCGACAACTGTTTCTTCGGCATCGCGGTAGACGTCGATCACATATCCGGTCAGCATAGAGGCGAGTTTGATGTTGAGGCCGTTTTTACCTATAGCGAGCGAGACTTCTTCGGGACGCAGGAAAACCTCGGCTTTCTTTTCATCCTCATCAAGACGGATCGAGGAAATCTTGGCAGGAGAGAGCGCGCGCTGGATAAACAGCGACGGATTGTTGGTATAGTTGATCACGTCGATGTTCTCGTTGCGCAGTTCGCGGACGATGCCGTGGATGCGCGAACCGCGTACACCGACGCATGCGCCTACGGGATCGATACGGTCGTCATAGCTCTCGACGGCGATTTTGGCACGCTCGCCGGGGATGCGGGCAACCGCACGGATGTTGATCAGACCGTCGTGGATTTCGGGAACTTCGAGTTCGAACAGGCGGCGCAGGAAATTCTCGTTCGTACGCGAGACGGTGATCTTGGGATTGTTGTTCTTGTTGTCTACGTTGGCGATCACGGCGCGGACAGTCTCGCCTTTGCGGAAGAAGTCGCCGGGGATCGACTCGCTCTTGGGCAGGAGCAGTTCGTTTTTGTCATCGTCGAGCAACAGAGTCTCTTTCGACCAGGTCTGATAGACCTCGCCGCTGACGAGCTCGCCTTCGAGTTCCTTGAATTTATTGTAGACGGCCTCCTTCTGGAGATCGAGGATCTTAGACTGGAGTGTCTGGCGGAGATTAAGGATCGCGCGGCGGCCGAACTTCTCGAAGATGATTTCCTTGGTATGCTCTTCGCCGACTTCGGCATCGGGGTCGTCGTCAGCGCGGGCATCGCTCAGCGATATCTGCATATTGGGATCCGAGACCTCACCGTCGGGCACGACCATAAGGTTCTGGAATATCTGCACGTCGCCTTTGTCGGGGTTAAGGATCACGTCGAGATTTTCGTCAGTGCCAAACATTTTTGCCAATACATTGCGGAACGACTCTTCGAGCACGCTGATCATTGTCGTCTTGTCGATATTCTTGAGTTCCTTGAACTCGGCGAACTGTTCGACCATATTCGGAGTTGCCTCTTTCTTTGCCATGTTTTTTTGTTGTGAGATGTATTTTTTGTTTTATTTCTATTTCAACCGATGATTATCTAAAGTCAATCCTGTAGGTCACACTTTTGCAGTCGGCGTAGCCGAAAGTCTGAGGCACCTGTTCGATGACCGGACGCTTGGCGCCTTCGTGTTTCACCTTGGTCGGCACTTCGACGGTGAACGTTTCGTCACCGGCCTCGACAAGACGTCCTGAGAGTTTTCGGCCGTCGCGTGTGAGCACCTCGACGTCATTGCCGATGTTTTTCACATACTGAGCCTTGACCTTGAAAGGCGAGGTAAGACCGGCTGATCCGACTTCGAGCTGATAGTCCTCTACATCGCGGTCAAACACAGACTCTATCCTGCGTGTGATGTCCACACAAGTGTCTATATCCACGCCGTTGACCGAATCAAGTTCCACGACAATATTGTTGTCGGGCTTGACTGCGATATCTACGACGAAAAGCTCAGTACCATTGATAGCGTCTTCTACGGTTTTTACCAATAACTCTTTGTCAATCATTTTATTGATACGTTAAATTAAACAAAGCGGAGGAAGCGTCAGCTCCCTCCGGCTCTATATTGCTTTGCAAAGATAGTGTTTTTTTCGCGCGTTGTCAATTATATATATGCAAGAGGTGAGGATGCCGCCCGAATTTTCATCTTATTTATATATTTTTAACTATAATTTCATCGCTTTTAGACCCCCCCGAAGGTCAATAAAATCGATATGCAGATATTTTCGAATATATCATCGCATATTTCCACAATTTATTTATATCTTTGTGCAATTTGCAATACAACAAGTAAAATAACGAAACATCATGCCATTAATAATTCCACGAAAATATAAGCGCAAGCTGTTGACCGAGACAACCGAAATAGCTATCAAACAGATAAAGGAAGAATTTCAGAGCGCCCTCGCCGAGGCGCTGAAACTGCGCAGAGTCACGGCTCCGCTCTTCGTCGAGTCGGGAACTGGCATCAACGACGACCTCAACGGCACCGAACATGCCGTCAGTTTCACCATCGACGCGATGGAGGGCCGACGAGCCGAAGTGGTCCATTCGCTTGCCAAGTGGAAACGCGCCAAGCTCGCCGCCTACGACATCGCTCCGGGCTTCGGCATCTATACTGACATGAACGCCATCCGCACATTCGAAGATCTCGACAATATCCACTCGCTCTACGTCGACCAGTGGGACTGGGAGAAAACAATAGCCCTCAACGACCGCAATCTCGAATACCTCAAGAAAACCGTACGCGAAATCTACGGTGCAATCAAGCGCATAGAAGAAACGATCTTCAGGACCTATCCCCATATCACCCCCACTCTGCCCGACGAGATCAGCTTTTTCCACGCCCAGGAGCTGCTCGACAGATATCCCGGCCTTACGCCGCGCGAACGCGAAACGGAAATCACCCGTAAGTACGGCGCCGTGTTCATTATCGGCATCGGAGGCCGACTTTCAGACGGCCAAGCCCACGACGGACGCGCGCCCGACTACGACGACTGGAGCACGCCCAACTCCGACGGCTACAACGGCCTCAATGGCGATATCGTGTTATGGAACCGCGTGCTCGACATTCCCTTCGAAATCTCATCGATGGGCATCCGCGTAAGCCCCGAGTCGCTTGCCAGGCAACTTGAATTGCGCGGGTGTCCGGAACGCAGCGGCCTCGCATTCCACCGCTCGCTGCTCAACGGCGAACTCCCGTCATCGATCGGAGGAGGCATCGGTCAGAGCCGCCTCTGCATGTTCATCCTTCAGAAAGCCCACATCGGAGAAGTACAGGCTTCGATATGGCCGCACGAACAGATCGAGGCGTGCCACAATGCGGGCATCGACCTGCTATGATCACTCCCTGAGTCTCGAATCGATAATGATTGTGACTGGACCGTCGTTGACGAGCGAGACTTTCATGTCGGCTCCGAAGCGACCCTGCCCGGTTTTCCTTCCGAGCAGAACGCCGACCTTACGACAATAAGATTCATACATCGGCACAGCCACGTCATGACCTGCCGCCCTGATATAACTCGGACGATTACCCTTGCGCGTCGACGCGGTGAGTGTAAACTGACTGACGGCCAGTACCTCGCCGCCGACATCAGAGACAGAGCGGTTCATAACTCCGGCTTCGTCCTCAAAAATTCTGAGCGCCACGGTCTTCGCCGCGAGCCAATCGACATCGGCCTCTGTATCGCCATGTTCCACACCGACCAGAACAAGCAGACCGCGCCCGATCGCTCCGACCACTTCTCCGTCGATCGTAACCGACGCCTCACCGACTCTTTGGATTACAAGTCTCATTGTCTTCTATCTAATTTCCGAGATATTCTCTTCATTAGGACCGCATTGTTCAGCGATCTGCATTATAGATCCATACGGCCCCAATTTTATGACAAAAATAAGCATTAGTGTCTTGAAAAAAAAAGACACAGAGAAAAAGTTTCACTGAACAGCTATAAATCTGCCCATAAAAAATCAACCGTCCAAGCCTTCGGCCTGCGCCGGCAGCGAGAGAGCGGATTTGACAACAGCGGCCTTTGACGAGCCGATGACGGTTGCAAGATCGTCAAGTGTCGCCTCGCGAATGCGCTTGACACTCTTGAAATGCCTGAGCAAGGCCTCGGCAGTCTTCGGGCCGACGCCCTTAATGGTATCCAATTCACTTATCGTCTGCGACTTGCTGCGCTGATTACGGTGATGAGTAATGCCGAAACGGTGAGCTTCGTCACGCATGTGCTGCACGACCCTGAGCGACTCTGAATTTTTGTCTATATAAAGTGGAATGCTGTCGCCGGGGAAATATATCTCTTCAAGACGCTTGGCTATGCCGACAACAGCGATAGTGCCGCGCAGACCTATAGACTCGAGAGCCTCGACGGCTGCACTCAGCTGACCCTTGCCGCCGTCGACCACTATCAGCTGGGGCAGCCCCTGCCCCTCTTCCATCAACCTGGTATAGCGACGCGTCAGCACCTCACGCATCGAAGCGAAGTCATCGGGGCCAACGACGGTCTTAATATTGAAATGGCGATAGTCGCGCTTGCACGGCTTACCGTTACGGAATACCACACAAGACGCCACCGGGTTCGCCCCCTGGATATTCGAGTTGTCGAAGCACTCTATATGCCGCGGCAATTCATTGAGACGAAAGTCGGCCTTCATGCGCTCCATCAGACGGTCGACTCGCAGTTCGGGATCCTTCTTCTCCATATGTTTGAGCGCGTCGATCTTGTTCTGACGCGCATTGCGGCGCGAGACCTCGAGCAACTTGGCCTTGTCGCCGCGCTGAGGCAAGGTGAAACTGACACCCGACATCTCGACCTCGGGGATCAGCGGCACGATCACCTCGTCGTAGACCACACCGAGGGTGTTTTTTATCTCATCCATCGCATAGGCGAGCAACTGCTCCTGCGATTCGTCCAGACTGCGCTTGTAGCGGAGCGTGACACTCCTGACAACCGCACCACGACGGACATGCATGTAGTTTATATAAACCTCCTTCTCATCATCGTCAATGGCAAAGACATCGACATCGTTGATCGTCTGGCTGACGATGACACTCTTTGACTGATAATTCTCGAGCAGCTGATATTTTTCTTTCAGCTCCTGAGCTTCCTCAAAACGCATTTCGGAAGCGAGACGCGCCATCTCGTCCCTGAGATAATTGAGCAGCTCCTGGGTATCGCCGCGTAGGATCTGCTTTATCCTGTCGATATAGCCGCCGTACTCCTCGACGCTCACAGCTCCGGTGCAGCAACCCCTGCACCTCTTTATATGATAGTTCAGACACAGCCTGCCCTTTCGGGTAGCGACGTAATCGCGGGTGATCGGCAGCCTGCAGGTACGCAAGGGGTAAAGTTCCCGGATCAGATCTATCACAGTGCGCGCGATCTGAGTATTGGTATAGGGTCCGAAATACTTCGATCCGTCTTTTATATACTGACGCGTCATGAACACCCGCGGGTAGAGCTCGTTGGTCACGACAATCCAGGGATACGACTTGTCATCTTTGAGCAACACGTTATATCGCGGCTGAAACTCCTTGATCATGGAGTTCTCAAGATTTAGCGCATCCTGCTCTGTCGGCACGACAATATATGACATGTCGGCGATAGCCCTCACGAGCAGATTTGTTCGCAGACATTCGTGAGAGCGGTTGAAATATGACGACACCCGTCGTTTGAGGTTTTTTGCTTTTCCTACATAGATTACCTTGCCTTCGGCATCGTAATAGGTATAGACGCCGGGCGTATCAGGGAGTATAGCGATTTTCTCCTTCAGTTCAGGTGTTTTTTCGTGTTTTGCCATCAAGAGGGTGCCAAAAAAGATCGGGAACGTATAAAATCAACGTTCCCGACCGCAATATGTTGTATTATCTCAGTATTTGATCAGAGAAGTCACATCGACATCGTCGGGCAGTGACTTGCGGCCGTCGAGGGCGGAGAGTTCTATAATGAAATTAATATAAATCTTTTTAGGATTCAGGCTCTTCACCAGCTTGTAGGCCGCGGCCATAGTCCCGCCGGTAGCAAGGACATCGTCGTGAAGCACAACCACGTCGTCGGGACCGATGGCGTCGCGGTGGATCTCGATGACATCAGTGCCGTATTCCTTGGCATACTCCATTTTGATCGTATCGGCAGGCAATTTGCCCGGTTTGCGGGCAGGCACGAAACCCGCGCCAAGCTCGAATGCGAGAATCGAGCCACCGATAAAACCACGCGATTCTATGCCCACGACTTTGGTTACTCCTTTGTCGCGATAGAGCTGTGAAAGATCCCAGCCGATGATGTGCAACGCACGCGGATCCTTGAACGCTGTTGTCAGATCCTTGAACAGAACTCCTTTCGACGGGAAGTCCTTGACATCACGAATTTTTGATTTGATATATTCCATATATTTGAATTTATAATTATTTGATTTTGCGGTTTTTGCATCAAAATTGTTTCACGTGAAACAAAAAGAATTATCTGTTCATCAGAAGCAGTAGAATGCTTACATCACTCGGCGAAATGCCGGGTATACGGGAAGCCTCGCCGATAGTTTCGGGGCGCTGACGACTGAGTTTCTGCCGCGCTTCAGTAGAGAGCGAATTTATCGACGAATAGTCGAAACTATCCGGAATTCTCACAGCCTCGAGCCTGTTGAGTTTATCAGCGATTACACGCTCGCGCGAAATATAGCCCTCGTACTTGAGCAGGATTTCCGCGGCCTCCACAGTCTCGCTTCTCAGATCCTCAGGAATCTGAGCTATAAAATCATTCAGCGGCCCGATTAAATCCGTCAACGTCGCGAAGCCCAACTGAGGGCGAAGGAGGAGATCACGAAGCTTGACGCCCTGCTTCAACGGAGTCAGCCCCAGGCGCTCGAGCGAGGGATTGATTATGGATGCCTTGACTGAGAAATCGCAACAGAAATCTATAAGTCTGTCGCGCCATGCAAGCTTTGCCTCCAAAATTCGATATCTTTCCTCCGATACTAGACCGCATTGATAAGCACGCGGAGTAAGTCTGACGTCGGCATCGTCCTGTCGAAGAAGAATACGGTACTCCGCACGCGAAGTAAACATACGATAAGGCTCGTCAACGCCTTTGGTGACGAGATCATCGATCAGAACTCCGATGTAGGCCTCATCCCTGCCGAGCACAAACGGCGCGCGTCCCATGACTTTCAACGCCGCATTGGCTCCTGCGACAAGCCCTTGCCCGGCCGCTTCCTCATAGCCGGTCGTACCGTTGATCTGACCTGCAAAATAAAGATTTTCTATCAATCGGGTCTCGAGAGTATGCCTCAGCTGCCTCGGGTCAAAGAAATCGTATTCGATAGCGTAGCCCGGCCGGTAGATCCTGACATCTCTGAACGCCGGGATAGTCTCCAGCGCCTCGACCTGGATATCGAGAGGAAGCGACGAGGAAAAACCGTTAAGGTAGAACTCTGTCGTAGTCTCGCCTTCCGGCTCGAGGAAGAGCTGATGTTCGGTCTTGTCAGCAAAAGTCACGATCTTGGTCTCAATCGACGGACAGTAGCGCGGGCCTATGCTTTTGATCTGCCCGTTATAGAGAGGCGAGTCTGGCAGACCACGGCGCAACACATCATGGGTCGCCTCGCTGGTGTAGACAATATAGCAGTCTCGCTGCTTCAATTCTCGTCTGACAGACGGCAGATAGGAGAACTTGTGAGTGTCGGCATCACCTGCCTGCGGAGTAGTCAGACTCCAGTCTACGGTACGTCCGTCGATGCGGACCGGTGTACCCGTTTTCATGCGATCGGCAATAAAGCCGAGACCGACAAGTTGCTCCGTGAGCCCACGCGACGCGGGTTCGGAAATACGCCCACCGGACAGCCGGACACGACCAATGTGCATGAGTCCGTTAAGGAAAGTGCCGTTGGTGAGCACCACGGCCTTAGCCCTGAACACAGCCCCGTCGGCCATTCTCAGCCCGCAGACGCGGCCATTCCCCACGACAAGTTCCACGGCCTCGCCCTGCCACATCGAAAGGCCGGGCATATGCTCAAGCGTCTCACGCCACAGGGCGGAAAACTTGTTGCGGTCGCACTGAGCCCGGGGACTCCACATGGCCGGCCCTTTAGAGCGATTAAGCATTCGGAACTGTATCGAAGTTCGGTCAGTGATTATTCCCATCCAACCGCCAAGCGCATCTATCTCCCTGACAATCTGACCTTTGGCAATTCCACCGACTGCCGGATTACAACTCATCTGTGCAATCTTGTTGAGATCCATAGTCACAAGCAATGTCGAGGCCCCGAGTCTGGCCGAGGCAGCGGCCGCTTCGCAGCCGGCATGTCCGGCGCCGACTATTATTACATCATAATCGAATTGCATATATTAGGAATTTCTATTATCCGGTTAATCTTCAAGCATCTGCAGAGCCTTGTTCTCTTCCGCTTCCATGATCTCGCGCTCACCTGGCCCCTTGTCATTGATACCGCAAAGATGCAGCACACCGTGAACAATCACACGAAGCAACTCCTCGTCAAAGCTTGCACCGACGAGAGCGGCGTTGGTTCTCACTGTGTCAAGAGAAATGAACATGTCACCCGAAATCAACTTACCGCGAGAATAGTCAAAGGTTATGATATCGGTGAAATAATCGTGTTGCAGAAACTGACGGTTTACCTCAAGAATCTTATCATCACTACAAAAGATATAGGTCAGCGGGCCGGTTATACGGCCATAACAGCCAGCCACCCGGCTAATCCACTTCTCGATTTTGGCGGCATCTACCCGAGGCATTTCTACGCCATCGCATATCCACTGAAAATTATCTTTCATATATAATTGAAATTAACCTACAAATATACACATTATTTTCCATTGTTTAAACCATATTGTTGAGACGACCGGGCTCCGGATTTAATCGGCGACTACTTGCAAGAGACAAAAATCGACATACAAGACTAAGCTACTGGCAATTATGTCAATTTAAGCTGCTTGAGATTTAAAAATTTGCCGGCCGACGGACAGGTGTGCGTAAAAAATCCACTCAAAATCGCTAACTTTACGTTAAAAAACTACCCCTACCCTACCCCACCCAGTACAGACATGATACAGAAATGGCAGGCTGAACTTCGCGAAAAAGCTTCACCCGAAAAAATCGAAACACTCAGCAGGTTCTTCAAAACCGGACCCGGACAATACGGTGAAGGCGACATCTTCATCGGACTGAGCGTTCCGGCCAACCGTGAAATCAGTAAAAAATATTTCGACGCCGACATTCAGGTGATCCGAGCCATGATAGAAAGTGCGGTACACGAATTCCGGCTTGCCGCTCTGCTCGCGCTCGTCGAACGCTATCGCCGCACTAAAGACGATCCGGGCCGACGATGCATTGCCGAACTTTATCTCGACATCTGCCACCTCGCCAACAACTGGGACCTCGTCGATCTTTCAGCTCCATATATTATCGGCGCCGAACTTATCGCCGGCCGATCGGCCGGCGACATCATCACGCTCAGCACTTCGCCGCTAATATGGCACCGCCGGATAGCTGTCGTCTCTACGCTGCTCCCAATCCGAAAAGGACAACTCGACACAGCGCTCGACATGTGTGACCGCCATATCGCCGACAGCGAGCAACTGATGCAAAAAGCCGTGGGATGGGTTCTGCGCGAATGCGGCAAAAAAGACCGACTGCGCCTCGAACAATTCATCAACGACCATATTGCCGCGATCTCGGCGACGACCCTCAGCTACGCCACAGAGAAATTTTCTCAGGAAGAACGCGCCGCCCTGCGCGCAAAACGCAATAACAGCCAAAACCGCTTACCACGCCGACAGTTTTGCCATGCAAAAAAATATCTCTAACTTTGCAGACCAAAAAATAGTAATATATTTCGCATGAAGATATTTCATATTATGTCCAACAGGACATGGGGCGGAGGCGAGGTCTATGTACTGACTCTCGCCAAGGAACAACGTGAGAACGGGCATTCTGTCGAGATAATCTGCGCTGACCGCCCACCGGTTGTTGACCGCTTCAAAAAGGAGGGGTTCAAGGTTACGGTTTTACAGATGCACGGACACATAAACCTCTTCGCGCCACGCAAATTCGCCCGAATGATACGAAAATCGGATCAACCGACAGTTGTTCATGTCCATCGCATTCCCGACACTGTATTTGCGTCAAAAGCAATTAGCTTACTTCCTGAAGACCGGAGGCCATCTTTTATAATGACCCACCACCTTATCGATCTACCTTTTACAGATAAAAAATTTGACCGACCATACGAAATGCTTGACCGCATCATCTGCGTTTCTCAAAAGTCAAAAGACACGCTGCTGTCTGTGAAATCACATATCGATCCTACAAAAGTCACAGCCATACTTAATTCAACAAAAGTCGTCACGACTAAATCACCAGAAAACAAGCCGAAGGACAGACCTGCAATGATTACATATGTGGGGCGTGTCGTGAAGGAAAAAGGAGTGGATACATTGATTGAGGCGCTGGCCAGAGTCCAAGGGGCAACACTTACAATATGCGGCGGCGGTGCAAGCGAAAAAGACGAATATGTGACATATCTGCATAAACTTGCTGACCGCATAAATGTCAACGACCGCATCAACTGGACGGGTTTTACGACAGACGTAACCAAATATATAGGAGAGGCTGATATCGCCGTCATACCGTCGCGATGGCAAGAACCCTGCGCGCTGGTCAATTTTGAATTCCTGGCCGCAGGAGTTCCCTTAGTCACCTCAAACACCGGCGGACAGCCAGAAATCATAAGTGAAGGCATAGACGGGCTTCTTGTGCCGCCGAATGATCCGAAGGCGCTGGCCGAAGCCATACAGCGCCTCGTCGACGATCCCGATCTGCGCAAAAAGATGGGTGAAGCCGCCCGCGAAAAATTCCTAAACCGCTTCACATACGACAAATTCTATCAACGTGTCATGTCCGTCTATGACGAAGCTCTCGGCAAATAGCCGACCAACGGTCGTAAGTGTATTTTCTGATTTTGGACGACTCGCCTACGTCAAAAATGTCGGGATGCCTGAGCAGCGCCCCGACTGTGCGGTGAATATTTTGTCTATCTGAGGTTAATTAATACAGTATCCTGTTATACAGTTCAATGTACTGACGGGCGGCCGTATCCCACGAAAAACTCTCGGCATGCCGGATAATATCCTCAGGCTTCTTTCCGCCGGAGACAAAATCATTCATCCCGTCGGTAAACTCTTTCCTCATCGCTTCCGGGTCAAAATCGTGATTGAAATAATAGGCAAAATCCCCGCCTACCTCAGGCAATGATGTATGATTGGAGATAAACACCGGTTTGCCATACTGCATCGCCTCTATCACCGGCAGGCCAAATCCTTCTGCGATCGAGGGGTGTAGGAATGCATCACAATGCTGCAGGTACCAGTGTTTTTCACCTTCAGAAACAGGTCCGGGCACACTTACCCTGTCCCCTACTCCGAACCGCCGCGCTTGATCCATAATCTGCCGCACATATTCCGGACTGTCATAAATTCCAGCAATGATCAGTCTGTAGTCGTTGCCGACAAGCAACGCCGGCAGAACATGAAAATTCTTCTTGGGCAATATCGTCCCTACAGCGAAAATAAAGCGGCCTTCTGGCTTGCCAAGAGGCTCTGTTATCTCTCCCTCATAACGGTTGCAGCCATTATAAATCACCTCGATCTGAGTATCGCACGTGTCAAGATGCTTTAAAATGTCGCTTTTTGTAAATTCAGAGATCGCAACTATCGCCGAACAACTACGAAGATTCTTTTTCACGATTTCCAATCTGCGCTTCTTCTGTGCCTCGGTGAGCGGCTCGTAGAGAAAGTTCAGATCATGCACCGTGACAACTTTTCTGCCATTGAACGGCTGATACCTCGAAAGTTGCGTTGCCGTATGCCACAGTTCGATCCGCGAATCATAAAGTAAAGCACGTTCCCAGCCACGTACCTTTTTGACCTTCACAGCGCTGTCGAGCAGATAGCGTTTGTCATCATGGACATAAACGCATAATTCCCTATTTTTCAACCGGTCTGCTTGCCTTGCCATTGCATTTGCAAGATTCAGGCAGTAATGATAAAGACCGGTATTGGGATGTTTCAAGCGTTCGCAGTCGAAGAATATCATTGTCGTATCACCCTACTCCTTTCGGCGGAAAATGTAGTATTTTGTCAGGTTATAAATATGTTTGGCTGCGATCTCGAGGCGACGGCCTAACTTGCGCTTGCGCCAGCTGCCATAGACTCGGTGCTGCCCTACCGTCCGGCCATCGATGCGGTAACGTTTCCGGGGAGCGAGGAAATGCGTCGGATAAACGGTCAGAGCGCCGAGATTTTGAACTCGCGAATCGTCGCAGACGTAGCCGTAATCCTCGGCTATCGCCTTCATGGTGTAAGGCGATATGGTGTCGTCGCGGCTGCCGTCGGAGTTGATGTAATGACGCGAGGCATAATAGTCGAGCATACGCCGGCTGAACTCATTACCCTTTGAGCCGATAAAAAAAGCCGCCTGAAGGCCGAATACAGTCCAGTCGTCCTCGATGCGCTCGTTGAATGTCACAAAACCGTCGACAGGCATAAACTCGTCAAAGCGCCTGTAGATGAAAACATCACTGTCCATGTAGACGCCACCTTCGGTGTAGACAGCATAAAAACGGATCACATCAGCGGCAAACGCCCATCGGCGCGCGTCAAGAGCCTCGTCGATATACGGCATACCGATGGCGCGCGCGTCGGACATACGCCACATCCTTATCTCATAATCGGGCAGAACGCGGCGCCACGATTCGAGACACACCTTTATCTCTACCGGATAAGGATCGTCGCTGAACCAGCAAAGGTGGATCTTCTTGGGAGTCATGATGAGGCCGGGAATTAAAGATACTTATCTCCGAAAGTGAGCTTGGCGTCGTTGACCATCTGCTTGATGCGCTGCTCTTCAGATTTGGGGCATATCAGCAGCACATCGCCGGCGTCGGAGACGATATAATCCTTCAGGCCGTCGACCACGACAAGTTTCTCGCCGCGCACCGCAAAGATATTGCCCGTCGAATTATAGGCGAGCACATTGCAGTTCTGGGTCACATTGCCGTCGCGGTTTTTGGGTGACTGGTCGTAGAGAGCGCTCCATGTTCCGAGATCATTCCATCCGAAGCGAACGGTCTCGACATAGACATTCTGAGCCTTCTCCATGACTGCAAAGTCAATCGAAATGCTCATACACGCCGGAAACTGCACGTTGATGAAGTCACGCTCGCGGTCGGTGCCGATCACGCCGAGGCCCTCGTCAAACTTTGCGGCGATCTCCGGGGCGCTTTCGTGGAGAGCTTTGATGATAGCGTCGGCGCTCCAGAGAAAAATACCCGAATTCCAGAAAAACTCGCCTGACGACAGAAACACTTTAGCCAGCTCGAGATCGGGTTTTTCGGTAAAAGTCTTGACTTTATTGATGTCTGTACCAAATTCCTCTCCGACCTGAATATATCCATAGCCGGTCTCTGGCCGTGATGGAGTTATGCCGAGTGTGAGCAGAGCGCCGTGAGCCTCGACAAACTCGAACCCCCTGATAATACTTGATTCAAATTCACGCTCACGGGTGATAAGATGATCGCTCGGCGTAACAATCATCGAAGCCTGTGGATCGAGAGCCTTTATGTGGTAAGCGGCCCAGGCGATACATGGCGCGGTGTTGCGACGCGCGGGTTCGAGAAGTATGCTGTCGTCAGCCAGATCAGGCAACTGCTGCCTGACCAGCGGAGCATAAGCCTCGTTGGTGACAACGATTATATTCTCTTTGGGCACGATCGGCAACACACGGTCATAGCTCATCTGGAGCAGCGAACGTCCGGTGCCTAAAAAATCAATAAACTGCTTGGGTAGATCCGTGCGGCTGTAAGGCCAGAAACGACTGCCGATGCCGCCGCACATTATCACGCAATATCTATGTTGATTTTCCATCATAACTGTATTTGTTAAAATTCAATTGCTAAGGTAATAATTTTAACAATACCGTCCAAAAATAATAGACGCCGCCATAAACAATAATTCCACCACATTGACTAACTTTGTCACTACCATTCAAAATCACATGACAATGACAAAGACCTTGCGCACACTTTTTATCGCGGCCACACTCGCATTCACCGCCGCAGCCCATGCCGACGGGTGGAAACAATTCGACCCGATGAAAGCCGGCTTCCCCGTGGTCCAGAACCAGGGCTGGACTTCTGAAATCGGAAATACCTACTACCGTCTTCCCGACAGGGCGTTCGGAAATGTGCGCGGCCCGGTGTGGAACCTTTCGCGCAACTCCTCGGGACTCGCCGTCCACTTCTACTCCAACGCGCCGGAGATTAAAGTTCGCTATGTGGTCGAAGGCCCCCTGCAGATGCATCACATGCCGGCCACCGGGGTGTCGGGTCTCGACCTCTACGGCATCGATCAAGACGGCAAGTCGCGCCGATTGTTCGGGTTCTTCAACAGCAACGCTGACACCGTGTACACACGCTTTGTCAACGACCGTATGCACGAATTCCATGACAAAGGATATGAATTTCATATGTATCTCCCTCTGTACAACGGAGTGAAACAGATCGAAATCGCCATACCCGACTCATGCTCACTCAGTTTCATCCCCACGTCAGACGAGCGGCCGATCGTGCTCTACGGAACATCGATCGAACAGGGCGGCGTGGCCTCGCGTCCGGGCATGGCATGGCCGACCATCGTGCAACGTTCGCTCGGCTTCCCGCTCGTCAACCTCGGCTTCTCGGGCAACGGACGGCTCGAACAGGGAGTGCTTGATCTAATGGCCGAACTCGACGCACGCCTATACATACTCGGATGTCTGGCCAATCTGTGCGGTGAAAGCCCCGAGCGCCTTGACTCGCTGATCACCAACGCTGTGTCGACTCTGCGCGCTGCCAATGACGCACCGATCATCATGTTCGAGCATCCCGGCTTCAGCGATGCACCGGTCAACAGCAGGCAGCATGAGATCATACAGCGCCTCAACTCGACGGCCAGAACGACCTACGACAAGCTCTGCGCCAAGGGTATCAAGGATCTGTATTACATAACCCGCGAAGAAATCGGCATACCCGCAGACGGCTGGGTCGATGACGTGCACCCCTCCGACCTCGGCATGACAGCTATCGCCAACGCCGTCGAAAAGACAGCACGGAAGGCTCTAAACATCACTGTCGGAGACATCTCGACCGCCGTGCCCGTGACCCAGCGCCGCGAGGCCGCCAATTATGAATGGCGCGAGCGACACCGCAGCGTAATGGCAGAAAACAAAGCAAATCCGCCACGCTCTGTGATCATCGGCAACTCAATCACTCATTTCTGGGGCGGCAAGCCAGCAGGGCATGTCATCAACGGAGAAAAGACCTGGAAAAAGCATCTGGCCAAAGCAGGCTTCGGAAACCTCGGCTTCGGATGGGACAGGATAGAAAATGCCCTGTGGCGTGTCTATCACGGCGAACTTGACGGCTATGACGCCGAACAAGTGGTAATAATGCTCGGGACCAACAACTATGGTATCAACAGTCCCGACGAAATAGCAGAAGGCCTGCGTTTCCTCATCAGAGCGATACGCGACCGCCAGCCGAAGGCCACGATCAAGATGGCAGGCATACTGCCGCGTCGCGATGACCTCAGCTGGGTAAGCGCCACCAACGAAAAAATCGAAGCCATGGCCCGTCAGGAAGGTTGCGTCTACATCAATCCGGGCGCTAAAATGCTCAATGCCGACGGCACATTCGACGAATCACTCTTCACCGACGGCCTACATCCCAACGACAACGGCTACGCACGCATCGTAGACGATATCGTCAGAACTCGCTGAAAAATTGGGGCTTGATGACTATGCCGACGCGGATCTGATTGTGGAACTTATTGTAGTCGAGCAAGCCCTCGCCGTAACCGTTGTAATACTGCATAAAAAAATACTGGTTGTCGCGTTTGAGGAAACGGTATGACAGTTCGATTACAGTATTGTAGTTTAAGAACTTGCCCAATCGCTTCGTCATAATCACACTGCCTGAGAAACGGCGGTTGGGCGACATCACCTGCAGACCGACCTGATATATACCGCAATAGTGAAGAATGTCGCGGTTGTTCTCGCCGTCGATAATCGGTATCCAGACCTTGCCGTGGACCATCAGCGAAGGATCTACCCATATATTGCCTGCAAGAGACACCTTATTCCACGAACGCGACTGTATGCTGTCGCGGCCGTTGGATTCGTGCTCGATCATAAAAGTCAGCTTGCCGATGAAACGGTCTTTGACAAAGAGCGGCTTGGTCAGACCTATACCGGGATTGAAATTGAGGTCTGTCATCGGCAACGATTTCTCAAGAACATTCCAGAAACACTTCTGAGTGTAGAACAGATAGAGATATGTATTCCACGGCAACACCGAACGCGTCAGCCTCTGTGCTATCGAAATCTGAAATTTTATATTTGTATTAGTGTTGTTGGGATTTTTGAACGAAGGACCGAATATGAAATAATTGTCCTTGTACAGGCCGAAATAAGGCTGATTCTCAAAATCATTCTTCACGCTGTCGACATCGAGGGGCTTAGCGGTGTAAGCCATTATCTGAGCGTGAGAGACGTTGATGCAGGCGAGTATGGCGATTGACAATATTATAATCCGTATGCGCATCGGTTCGAAGATGTTTTTTAATAGATGTGATGTCTTTTAGGTGCGCAAAAATAGTAAATTATAACGATTTCCGACACCACACACGTCCCAAAATAACCTTTCAGACATATTTATATGCCTTTTTCGACAGTATTGACCTACTTTTCGAAAACTATCGCTACCTTTGTCTGCCAACTATTATTTTACGGATCATGAATAACTACTGCAAGATCATATCGCGTCTTATGGTTTCGGTCGTGTGTGTCGCCGCCATCTGGAGCTGCGGCGACTCCGATTCATTCACCATCGAGGGGACAGTCGACGGTAACGCCACACTGAACCTGCGCTTCATCTATTATACCAACGGCTCGCTCGTGAAAGGCCTCACGGCTGCCCGCGACGGCAAATTCGAGTATAAGGGCGTCGCGCTCAATCCGTGCGTCGTAGAGATTCTTGACAATGATTTCAGGCCGATGGGACGCGTCTATGCGTCCAACGGCGACCGTATAGAGTGTCATCTGACGCGCAATGCGCCTGAGAAGATACAGGTGTCAGGCAATGAAATCAGTGAGAGATGGGCTAAATTCCTTAATGACAACGCTGACCGTCTGACATCGGCCGGCGGCAATGACGCAATCGAGGAATATGTGCGTAAAAATCCTTCTGACATCGTTTCGACCCTGCTGATGCTGACTTCATATGACGCGTCGAGCGACGCTCTCAGAGCCGATTCGATAATGTCGTCGATCAATCCGGAGATGAGACCGTCGCTACTGGTTGACAACTTCAACTCACTGCTGCAAAGGCTCGTGTCGAGCGTTTCAACCGATACCATCGCCCCGATAAGCTGTCTGAACATGCGCGACTCGCTGGTCGACTTCAACCCCTCGGCTAAGGCACTGTCGCTCATTGTGATCTCCGACGCGTCGTCGGGCCGGAGCGACTCGATAGTGCCGGTTCTGGGACGACTTTACCGTCGATCATCAAGGCCGAGTCTGCAACTCGCCGACATATCCGTCGACAAAGACACCATGTCATGGCATAAGTCCGTGAGACCCGACTCTGCGTCATGGCCTCAGCTGTGGGTTGCGGGGTCGCTGGCTTCGCCTGGCATCGACCGTCTGGGTGTGCCCGCCCTGCCCTACTTCATCGTTACCGATTCGGCCGGCGTACAGTTGCTGCGCACTCCGTCGGTAAAACGAGCCGAGGCATTTGTCGACAGCTGTATAAACTCCAAAAACCGATAAAAATGCTTGTCAAGACCTTCGGAGCGGCACTCCAGGGAATAGATGCCATTGTCATAACGATAGAAGTCGCGGTCAGCCGCGGTTACACCTACTCCATCGTAGGATTGCCCGACACGGCGATCAAAGAGAGCAACGAACGTGTGCGTTCGGCAATGCGTGAGTCGGGATTTGAATTTCCCCGCCGGACGGTTGTCGTCAATCTCGCGCCGGCCGACGTACGCAAGGAAGGATCGGCCTACGATCTGCCTATCGCTATCGGTGTGCTGACAGCGGCAGAAGAAATAACAGTCAGCGATATTGACCGCTGCATGATGATGGGCGAACTGTCGCTCGACGGCTCGCTCCTACCTATCAAGGGAGTGCTACCTATGGCCATCGAGGCCCGCAGAGCCGGCTTCAAGTCTATGATAGTGCCTAAAGCCAACGCCACGGAAGCCGCTGTGGTCAACGACATAGATGTCTATGGCGCTGAAAATCTGACTGAGGTGATCGACTTTCTGAGCGGACAAAAAAACATAAAACCTACAGTTGTGAACACACGCGAGGAATTTGCAGTCTCGCGACAGGCCTTCGACTTTGATTTTTCGGAAGTCAAGGGTCAGGAAAACGTCAAACGCGCCTTTGAGGTGGCCTGTGCCGGCGGCCACAACATACTGCTCGTCGGGCCACCCGGAGCCGGCAAATCGATGATGGCCAAGCGCCTGCCGTCGATCATGCCGCCGCTGACACTAAGCGAGGCGCTCGAGACGACAAAAATCCACTCAGTCGCAGGAAAACTGCGCCGCGACTCGCGGCTGATGTCTCACCGGCCGTTCCGATCGCCTCATCACACAATATCGCCTGTGGCTCTCGTCGGTGGCGGAACGACGCCTATGCCGGGCGAAATTTCTCTCGCCCATAACGGCATACTGTTCCTGGACGAATTCCCCGAGTTTTCGAGACAGGTGCTCGAAGTGCTTCGCCAGCCTCTCGAAGACCGCCATATATCGGTTGCCCGCGCCCGCTATTCGATCGACTATCCGGCTTCTTTCATGCTTGTGGCCTCGATGAACCCCTGCCCCTGCGGATACTACAATCACCCTACAAAGCAATGCACCTGCATGCCGGGCCAGGTATCCAAATACCTCAACCGCATCTCAGGCCCACTGCTCGACCGTATCGACATTCAGATCGAGATACTTCCTGTTCCTTTCCAGAGATTGTCGTCAGACGAAGCCGCAGAACCGAGCGAAGCCATCCGCGAGCGGGTCGTCCGTGCCCGCGCCATCCAGGAAGAGCGTTTCGCAGCCGAAGCGGAAGTCAACTGCAACGCGCATATGAACTCACGTCTGATCAAGCAATGGTGCGCGCTCGACGAAGCTACAATGCGCATCCTCGAGTTTGCGATGACAAAGTTTGACATGAGCGCCCGCGCCTATGACCGCATACTCAAAGTTGCACGCACGATCGCCGATCTCGAAGGCGAGCCGGCAATCCTGCCCCGGCACATGCAGGAAGCCGTCAGCTACCGCAACCTCGACCGCGCATCATGGGGAGCCTCAAAAAACATACCTTTCTAAAAACTTATTCAAATTAAAGATTTATGAAATGGAGTGATCTTAAAAATCTAAAAAACAATCTGGCAGGATATTTTGATCTGTCTGGTTTTCTTATACCACAGGCCGAAGCCGAGGCTACGATACGCGAAGGCGTGTCGTTCAGAGGCATCAATATCCTGATCCTCATAGTCGCGATCTTCATAGCCTCGCTCGGACTCAACACCAATTCGACGGCCGTGATCATCGGCGCAATGCTCATCTCGCCGCTGATGGGCCCGATAATAGGCATCGGCCTGGCAGTCGGCATCCACGACTTCGAACTGATGAAGCGATCGTTCCGCAATCTGATGATGGCGACGCTTTTCAGTGTGGCTACATCATGCATCTACTTCATGATCTCGCCGGTCAACGAAGGCCACAGCGAACTCCTGGCCCGCACGTCACCGACGATCTACGACGTGCTGATAGGATTTTTCGGAGGCACGGCCGGCATACTCGCCATCGGCAGCAAAGTCAAGGGCAATGTCATCCCCGGTGTGGCGATAGCGACGGCCCTGATGCCGCCGCTATGCACCGCCGGCTACGGCCTGGCGACCTTCCAGATGAACTATATGTTCGGTGCGCTGTATCTGTTCTTCATCAACTCCGTATTCATCGCATGCGCCACGACAGTCGGCGTGAAAGTGATGAAATACCATATCAAAGACTTCTCCAATGCCCAGCGCGCCCGACGCGTCAGGGACATAGTCTATACAATAGCCATACTGACCATGATACCGGCCTGCTATCTGACCTACCGTATGTATCAGCAGTCAACATTCACCACCAACTGCGAGCGCTTTGTCAATCAGCAGTTCGTGTTTGAAGGCACACAGGTGCTGCATAGCAGCGCAGTGATGAAAGGCCGCAACAAGACCCTGACAATCAGCCTCGTCGGCAAGATCATACCTCACGACTCACTGCTGCTGGCCATGACCGACCGCCTGCCCGACTATGGACTCGGCGGAACAAAACTGAGGATAATCCAGGGCGACAGTCCGGCGAACTTCGATGCCGCACAAGCGACATCGAGCATGCTGCGTGACATGTATCAGGTGACACAGAACACCATCAACAGCCAGCGCGAAACCATCGACTCGTTGCGCACAATCAACGCCGAGATGACGCTCAACGACACGATTGCCGCGCGCATAACGCCCGAAATCAAGGTGCTGTTTCCCGAGATCGGCGACATCGCGATCACCCGCGCCATCGTCAGCAATGTCGACTCGATGAAGCTCGACACTCTCAATATAGCTCTCGTAAGCTATTCCCGCCCAATGGGAGCGCCACAGAACAAAAAGTTCAAGGAATATCTCGAAGCCCGCCTTCAGAAAAAAGAGATCACCATAGTCCACGCACCATTGAAATAAGAGCATTACTTGCTGACGAAAAAATCGCCACTAAAATAGCTAATTGGCCTGCGCATTTGATCCATCGGGCGGCGATAGAAAACCGTATCAGGCAGTTTGCTGCGGTCGAGTGCATGTTCAAAATAAACTACAATTTTCAATTTATAAATAACTGTATACACACGAGAAATTAACCGACATCAACAACCATACGGATTGGAGCAATATATATTGCCCCAACCTTTATAGAGCTTACCTTCATACATAAGAACAATATGATACCAATCATCTGATATACTATCAACATAGGCTATATAATCCATGTGATCGTCTTTTGCTATACTGACGAATTCAGATCCGGTATCGGGCTGTTCATATAATCTGAGACAAGTCTCTCCGTCGGCCTGTAATGTAGCTCTTACGTATACGCATGTATGTATCTTATCTATCCAACCTATTGATGAAAGATACGGCTTACCATCATACGTGCATCTGTCGGGCTCAAAGATTTCGACTTTAAATCTGAACACACTGTCGTCAAGCACTTTAAATGCATATACTGCCTCAACTTCGTCAACCTGTTGTATAATCAGTTTAGGCTGAGTTGCGAAAGCGGTCGGATATATAGGTACCAGATCTCCGTACGTAACCAATACAAAATTATCCCCGGCAAGAATTGACATCATGCAGAAGATTAAGAGTCTGTTTAAAAACAAATGTTAATAAAAAACAAGCATCAGTCGAAATT
>CAJUMI010000034.1:0-10244 GCA_910587545.1 uncultured Muribaculaceae bacterium
TCAGTTAGCGGCTTAGACAAGGCTGAACAACCTCAAATTTTACCGAATCATTGTAAGTACATAAGTACATTTGGATACACAGCCGTGTCGCCAAGAAGCCTGCTTCGTTAACTTGCTTATTCCATCATTGGCAAGAATGCCATGACAAACAATGTTAATTCGTATGGCCGATAATGAAACATCGATTATTGAAACACTGCACCAAATTCTGTATCTGCTAAAAAGCCAGGAAGACTGTATTTCCGCCATCGCTGCACCGCGCATCTACGACAACAAAGCCCTGATGTCCCTTCTCGGCGTCAAAGACCGCTATCTGAAACGACTCCGCGACAATGGTCTCCTCGGCTACTCCCGCCACGGGGACAAATACTGGTACACCCAAGCCGACGTTGACTGCTTTCTCTCTCAATGTCATTATGCGCCATTCGCGGGCATATAGAGTATGTAAAACATAAGACGCATGTCCCATGTCAGATATGCGTCTTATGTTTTAGTAGTTATTTCCGATGCAAGATGATTACCTCATCTAACTTTTGAAGATTGCCAATATCTACATTCTGTCGATTGAAATATTTTCCCGAATGGATTTGAATCAACTTATCTGCATGTTTTTTATAAAGAACAATCACAAGGAATATTTCTTTATTTTTGAGAATGTCTGCAAAGAACAAATCTGCAAGTTCTTCCAAAGTATACCCATCTACTTTCTTAATAATCACCACACAAGTACCATCATTCTCGCTGTGATATTACAGTAGATTCGTGTCATAATCTGACTCTTCCGGCAACCATTCATTATCATGCAGAAAAGCCCTGAGAGTTAAGAAGGATTCTGTTTTAATGGTCTTACCCCTAAAACAGAATCTGAAGGTTATAGTGTTATCCTCCACTTTCATAACATGACCTTGAATGAATGGTTATCTACTGTAACTATGTATAGGCCGCTTGGTAACCCTTGAATTTCATGTTCTGTCGTTTCTTTGATAAGCACTCCGTGAGGAGTGTAAAATCTCACAATTGCATCATCGGATTTTTTATATAGATATACTGTGCCGTTTAGTATCTGAATTTCTATGGGACTTACGCAGACCGCAATATTTTCCATTCCAGCAGTGTACTCATCAATACTTTTAATTTCCCAAAAGTTTTTCCATCCATCGGCTTCTTTATAGGCCCGAATCGCTTGCCCTGGAACATAAAGTACTCCATTTATAAACGTATTGGACGTAAAGACATTGGATTCTAATTGTGGAGGTTCGGGATTATAAGACATTATGGACATTAATTCTGGACATTCGTTAAATGCACTATTCATTATATAGTTTACCGAATTTGCCAACGACACAGAACGCAAAGAGATACACTTTGCGAAACAGCTATCATAAATTGTTGATACTGATTGGCTAATTATCACTGCCTCGAGTTTATCAAACTTGTCATTTAAATATCCATTTTGCAAGTTAATATTCTGGATGCTTCCTCCGATAGTGAGTTTTGTAAGATTCTTTTTGAATTCACTTAAAAGAAGAGTATAATCACCTTTAGCACTTGTTGGTTGAGCACCATAAAATTGGTCTTGCATATAGGAAATATCACGACCAAGACATATCTCCTCTATAAGGCATTTACCAAATGGCGTCTTTTTATTATAAGGCTCAAGATGTAGCACCAAATTATCACTCGCATTTTCTATATTAAGTTTATGAATATTATAACATCCATCAAAAGCATCATTGCCAATTTCTATTACAGAAGACGGAATAGAGATTTCTCTTAATTGATTGCATCCTTCAAACGCAGAGCTTCCAATCTTTGTAATATTAGAGGTAATATCAATTTCTGTCAACGAAGAACAGCCGGCAAAGGTGGATAAGCTGATTTCTGTAACACGTTCTGGAATAACAACTGATGTTAAACTTGAACAATCGCTAAAAGCTAAGCCATCAATTAATTCAATGCTTGTAGGGAGATCAATGATGGTAAGCTCTGAGCAATGATCAAAAGCTCTCCACCCTATACTTTTAATAGATTCCGGAATATGTATTTCCATAAGACCAATGCAACCATTAAAGGCCATTGATCCTATACCCGTAACTGGCAATATGCGCCCTTTATACGATATTTCCATAGGGACATTTATAAATCCGGAATACAACTCTTCACCATACGTAACCTCACATATTGGATTATCTCCAACTGTTACATTATAGTAGATGCCATCAACTTTAATATCATAAGCTGCAGAAGTGATAAATGACATAAGCAGCACTAAGAATATTACGAATTTCTTGATACTCGCGTTCATCATTATTCATCCAAGAATTTGAGATTCTGATATTCTACCATGTAAACTGTACCATCTGTATTGTCCTCGACCAATGCCATGGTTTTGATGTAGGGAATGTCTTTGCTGGTATCGACATCATCGACCCATCGGTGGAAATAACCTGACCGCTGTTTTGATAGCTCATCCATTCCTTCTTTCTCTCTTGAAGTTGAATCCGGTAAAAACTCGTAACTTCCGAGGGTAAAAGTTACTCTGCGCAAATCTTTACACATAAATTTATCTATGCCGCGGTCATCCCCTCGTTGGCATTTGTCGTTTCACGAAAAAAGCGTAGGAATCTGTATCTGTTACCGTCCTACCATTGGAGGCTTCTCGCATTGCCTTACTTGTGTCGGACGGCAACGCAGAAGCCCACGCTTGTATATGCAATCAATGCGACCGGCGATATTTCTCTCGAAATATCGTGCCGAATGCAAGATAATTACATATCCACGGGCATCTACCGTTGCTCAATCCTTGTCACAAGTATGAATTTTGCGAGAATTCCCAATGGACAAGAATCAGCGCGGATAAACGCTTTCTTATGTATTTTCACTACATCCCGCTCCGCTTAACCCCAGACCGGGGCCTCTGCGAGACGGTCTGCAACTGCAAAGTTAGTAAAAAATATTTATATGGGCAGTAGTAGACTCTTGGCTTAAGTAAAAATTAGCAGCTGAACATGATGATATTACGCTAAAACAACATTAATGTAAAAATAAGCCGATTCAACTTGGCTTATTTGATCTTTATTTGTAACTTTGTATAAATTTGATGAATATGGAATATACTCCGTGGCTTGAAAAGCAGATTATAGGCAGAATGAAAGTTGAAAATCCTTGGTGGACCGAAGGTCGGTTATCCAATGACTATTCGACCATGTCTCCACGTCAATACATGAAAGTATTCTTTCCTCTGGTGATGTCAAAAGATCCGAGGAGGGCATTGATATTGATGGGGCCACGTCGTGTTGGTAAAACTGTTATGATGCACCACGCGATGCAGCGGATGATAGAAGAGGGGATTCCCGCCCAAAACATTATCTATATCAATGTAGAAACCCCAATTTATAATAAGATATTTCTTGAGCAGTTATTCGGGATTGCATGTTCAATTCTTGAAAAGGATCCTACAAAAGACTCATTATATGTGTTTTTTGATGAGATTCAATATCTTAAAAATTGGGAAGTTGAACTTAAATCTATGGTTGACACTTACCGGAATATAAAGTTCATAGCTTCAGGTTCAGCGGCTGCCGAATTAAAAAGACGAAGTGATGAGAGTGGGGCGGGACGTTTTACAGATTTTAATCTGCCGCCCCTCACATTCTATGAGTATATGCACCTAAAGGGCTATGCTGATATTATGCTACCCAAGACAATAGCGTGGGGGGCCGGAACGAGTGAGATATACTCAACGATTGATATCAATCGGCTAAATGCTCTCTTTATAGATTATATTAATTTTGGGGGATATCCGGAGGTGGTATTTTCGGATAAGATAAGCGAAAATCCCGGTCAGTTTATTCGACATGATATCATTGATAAGGTTTTGTTAAGGGATTTGCCAAGTCTATACGGTATAAATGACGTTCAGGAACTAAACTCTCTGTTCACGATGATCGCGTATCATTCAGGATCTCAATTCTCCTACGAAAAGTTATCGAAAGAGTCGGGTGTTCAGAAAGACACCCTGAAGAAATATATAAACTATCTTGAGGCTGCTTTCCTGATAAGAGTCGTTAAGCGAACAGATGAAACTGCCAAAAGTTATCAGCGCGAAACTCAGTTCAAGATCTACCTCACCAATCCATCTTTAAGATGTGCGCTTTTCGAGCCTCTTACCGAACAAAGTCCGGAAATTGGAGATATGGTAGAGACTGCTGTATATTCACAATGGTTTCCACGTCAAAGCGCTGAACTTCGCTATGCTAATTGGAGACAAGGAAGACAACAAGGAGAGGTGGACTTAGTTGGTTTGGACATTAGCCGCCAGAAGCCTTTCTGGGCAGTTGAAATCAAATGGTCAAATCTTTTCTTTAATAATCCGGGAGATTTGAAATCTCTAAATTATTTCATGGAATCCAATAAGTTGAACGAAGCATTGGTAACCACAATTAGCGAAGCCGGCTGGAAAGGATTGAATGAAAAGAGAATCTATTTTATTCCTGTAGCCTGCTATGCCTATACCGTTGGAGAGAATACTATAAACCAAAGTAAATCATTCTATGGAGTATAATTGAATGTCAAAATAAGCCGAACAACATCTTCTTATTTTAACTACACTTAGTAATAAAAAGATAATCAACAGATTATGTGTGAAATTTAAGAAACGTGTTAGTTGACAGGCATGTTTTTACCGCCTTTTATCACCTTATTCACTTGCCTAAATCACTTCAAACAAAGGCAACTTGCTGAAATATAGTGCTTACTCTTTTCTTCAACGAAGAAGAATATTGTATTTAGAATTATCTCATGTTTAATTAATAAAAATGAAAAACAAAATCGTTTACAGCAAATACGTCATTGCGGTGACAGATATTGCGTACGGCATATTTTTTATCGGCTGCATTTTGACTCTGCACGACAAGCCGCTGTTTTACACCTTTCTCGCAGCATTTCTGATTGCGATTATAACCGGTCTTATGTTCGGGCCGTGGTACATCAGAGCCGACAAGGATTATGTCATAGCCCGCAGCATATTAAAGAGCAAGAAAATCCCTGTGCGGGATATCGAAAGCATAGAACTTTTCCAACCGACCATGGGAGCTGTCAGGATACTTGGATCCGGCGGTTTTATGGGTTACTGGGGCATGTTTAAAGAAGGAGATATCGGAAGATATCGCGCCTTCTACGGCAAAGCATCCGACTGCTTTCTAATCCGCATGAAAAATGGAGAAAAGTATGTCCCCGGCTGCGAAACCCCCAATAAAATGGTGGAGCATATAAAGTCGTTGCTTGCCGCACTGAAATCCGAAAACTAAAAATACATGTTCCTATGCTGACAAAATTTCTTTCAGGAGCTTTGATAGGTCTTATCGTCTCGGCGGTCAGCTATTACACGATGCCCGTCAGGAAAAAGATGACAAAGACAAAGCTGATTTTTCTGTTTGCCATAATCTGCATAATCATCGGACTCTTTAATATTGTTTTGCCCGAATAAGAGCTTGTTGAGCTGATAATTGCGGCCGCGACGATTTTTTAGCTAAAATTGTATTAACTTTTCGCTAAAAAACGCCTATGTCATCAGTTCAAATAGTATCAGTCCCTGCCCTGCCTGAAAGCTCCGGGGCAATCATAAGCTATCGCATAACCCACAACCACAAAAGCGCGTCAGTACTGACTGAGTTTAAAATACAAGGGCATAAGTCGGCTACAGCCGTCGGATCTTTAAACGTATTGCCGCAGGACGTCAGAACCCGCATCAGAGCCGATATCGACCGGTTGCATTCGATCATCAGCACTCTCGAATACCGCGGCTTTGATTTCTCGGCCAATGATGTTGCTGACGAATTCAACCGGTATCTTACCGACTATACTCTATATAACTACATCCGATCTTTAATCTTCCACTTTAAACGTCGCGGCAAAATAAGAACATCGGAGACATACACATCGGCGCTCAACAGCTTTATGCAGTTCCGCCGCGGAGCCGACATTCATCTCAGATGCCTCACCAACGCGATAGTCGAGGAATATGAGGATTATCTCAACAGGCGCGGACTTGTGCCCAACACCATATCATTTTATATGCGTATACTTAGAGCCGCCTATAACCGGGCTGTCGAGGATCACGCCGTCGAACAGACCTACCCATTCAAACGTGTCTACACCGGCATTGACAACACGGTCAAACGAGCTCTCCCGATATCGGTCTTACGCCGCATCCGCGAACTTGACCTCACACGACAGCCGTCACTCGAATACGCCCGTGACATGTTTCTACTCAGCTTTTACATGCGCGGCATGTCGTTTATCGACATGGCTTTTCTGCGCAAGACTGACCTCTGCAACGGCACAATCTGCTACCGACGCCACAAGACCGGACGCCTGCTCATTGTCAGATGGACGTCAGAAATGCAGAATATCCTCAACCGATACAACAACGCACACAGCCCCTACCTTCTGCCTGTGCTCTCGGCAGACTCATCGCGTAACAGATCGGTCTACCGCAACACCGCCTACAACATCAACCGCGGACTGAAGGTCATCGCCCGGCTGATCGGCCTCAAAATGCCGCTCACACTCTACTGCGCCCGCCACTCATGGGCATCAGTGGCCCGGGCGGAAGGGGTACCGCTGTCTGTGATCAGCGAAGGCATGGGGCACAGGACTGAATGCACTACACGCATCTACCTCGCGTCTCTCGACACCTCGGCTGTCGACCGGGCCAACAACGCAATTCTCAGACTGCTTTATTGATATATTAAAGCGAAATTATTACTTTTGCATTGAATTATTACCTGATATGAAAGAACTGAAATGCCCTAATTGCCGACATGTGTTTCAGGTTGACGAAGACCTGTTTGAGTCGCTTGCCGGCCAAGTACGCAATGCCGCGTTCGAAGACGAGATCAGCCGGCGTTCAGACGAGATCAGCCGGCGCATGGAACTCGAACTGCAGAACAAGATCAAAGATGTCGAAAATAGTTTTTCTCGCAAACTCAATGAAAAAGATCTTATCATCGCACGCCGCGATTCCGATCTCGATCTGACCAGGCAACGCCTCGAGGCTCTGACTCGCGAGAAAGACGCCGAAGCTGACAAAAAGATCGCGTCAAGCAATGCCGAGATAGAGCGATTAAAAGCCGAAGTCGCCCGCAACGACAGCGACCGCCGTATCGCCTTGCTCGAAGAGCGTCAGGCCAACGCCGAGAAACTGCGCGTCAAAGACAACGAGATCGCCGAGCTGCGCACATCTGTCGCCACCGAACGCAACCGCGCGATAGAACGCGAAAACAGCCTCAAACAGCAGCACTCGCTCGAACTGCGCCAGAAGCAGGAGCTTATCGACTACTACAAGGAGATGAAAGCACGCATGTCGACCAAGATGATCGGTGAGTCGCTTGAAATCCACTGCCAGAACGAGTTCAACCGTCTCCGCGCCGTGATGTACCCCAATGCCTATTTTGACAAGGACAACGAAGTGGCCGACGGCACCAAAGGCGATTTTATCTTCCGCGACTATATCGACGGCATCGAATATATCTCCATAATGTTCGAGATGAAAAACGAGAGCGAGACCACAGCCACGAAGCACCGCAACGAAGACTTCTTCGCCAAACTCGACCGCGACCGCTCAAAGAAAGGCTGCGAGTATGCCGTGCTCGTGTCCATGCTCGAGGCCGACAATGATCTATACAACGAAGGCATAGTCGACGTGTCATACCGCTATCCCAAGATGTTTGTGATCAGGCCCCAGTTTTTCATGTCGGTGATATCGATGCTGTCGCAGGCCTCGCGCAAGAGCGCCGACTACCGCAGGCAACTCGAGGAAGCCCGCCGGCAGAGTATCGACGTCACAAACTTCGAGCAACAGCTGAATGCCTTCCGCGAAGGCTTCGGGCGCAATTACCGGTTGGCGAGCGAAAAATTCCGTGCGGCCATAGAGGGCATCGACAAATCGATCGCAAGCCTGCAGAAGATCAAGGACGCGCTGCTCGGATCGGAAAACAATCTACGTCTGGCCAACGACAAAGCCGAGGCGCTGACCATAAAGAAACTCACTCGCGGCAACCCCACGATGAAGGCAAAGTTTGACGAAGCCCGGCAGACATCGTCCGTGCCCGACAATGAGGACTGAACTATTACCGCATCCCCTAAAAATCAAGCGCTGCGTAGCGTAATTAGAGATATTATGATTAATTTTGCATTACCGTTTTAAACATAGCAAAATACACCAATCTTATGAACGAACTTGCCCCGAAATACAATCCGTCGGATGTTGAGGACAAATGGTATGGCTACTGGATGGAACACAAGCTGTTCCGCTCGGTGCCTGACAAACGCGAACCCTATACGATTGTCATCCCGCCGCCCAACGTCACGGGTGTTCTCCACATGGGCCACATGCTCAACAATACGATTCAGGATATACTCGTGCGCCGCGCCCGCATGGAAGGAAAAAACGCCTTATGGGTACCCGGTACCGACCACGCATCGATCTCGACCGAGACAAAGGTGATCGCCAAGCTGGCGTCCGAAGGGATCAAAAAGACCGACCTGACGCGCGAACAGTTTCTCGAACACGCATGGGAATGGACCCGCAAACACGGCGGCATCATCCTCTCGCAGCTTCGCAAGCTCGGCGCATCGTGCGACTGGGACCGCACGGCTTTCACCATGGACGAGAGCCGCAGCAAAAGCGTCGTCAAGGTGTTCTGTGATCTCTACGACAAAGGGCTCATATATCGCGGCCTGCGCATGGTCAACTGGGATCCGCAGAACCGCACCGCCATCAGCGACGACGAGGTGTTCTTCGTCGAGGAAAAGACCAAACTCTACTATCTGCGCTACTATCTCGCCGACGATGATCTGACCGGCGAGACCGGAGCCGAGGAAGAGGTCGTGCACCGCGACTCCGACGGACGCCGCTATGCAGTGGTTGCCACTACCCGCCCCGAGACTATCATGGGCGACACGGCGATGTGTATCAACCCCAAGGACCCGAAGAACGCATGGCTCAAAGGCAAAAAGGTCATAGTGCCGCTCGTCGGCCGTGTAGTCCCCGTCATCGAGGACCGCTACGTGGAGATCGACTTCGGCACCGGTTGTCTGAAAGTGACACCCGCCCACGACAAGAACGACTACATGCTCGGCAAGAACCACAAACTCGAATCTATCGACATCTTCAACGAAGACGGCACCGTCAGCGAGGTCGCAGGCATGTATGTCGGCATGGACCGCTTTGACGTGCGCAAGAAGATCGCTGACGATCTTACTGCCGCCGGTCTTATGGAGAAGATCGAGGACTATGACAACAAGATCGGTCTGTCGGAGCGCACAAAGGTGCCTATCGAACCCCGCCTGTCGATGCAGTGGTTCATTGACATGAAGCATTTCGCCTCTATAGCTCTCGGCCCTGTGATGGACGACGTCATCCGTTTCGTGCCCGAAAAATACAAGACGACATACCGCATCTGGCTTGAAAACATCCAGGACTGGTGTATCAGCCGCCAGTTGTGGTGGGGCCACCGCATACCGGCCTACTACTATATCGACAGGGATGGCAAACGCGGCATAGTCGTGGCCGAGACTCTTGAGGACGCTGTCCGCAAGGCCCGCGAGGCTTCGGGCATCGAAAGCCTTCAGCCATCAGATCTCGAGCAGGATCCCGACGCGCTCGACACATGGTTCTCGAGCTGGCTGTGGCCAATCACCCTGTTCAACGGCATCCTCGATCCGGGCAACGACGAGATCAACTACTACTATCCGACAGCGACGCTCGTCACCGGCCCCGATATCATCTTCTTCTGGGTAGCCCGCATGATCATGGCAGGCTACGAGTATGTCGGAAAACAGCCGTTCGACAACGTATATTTCACCGGCATAGTCCGCGACTCCATCGGCCGCAAGATGTCGAAATCGCTCGGCAACTCGCCCGATCCGCTCGACCTCATAGCGCAGTATGGCGCAGACGGCGTACGCATGGGACTTATGCTCGCCGCTCCCGCAGGCAACGACATAATGTATGATGACAAACTCTGTGAGCAGGGCCGCAATTTCTGCAACAAGATCTGGAACGCATTCCGTCTGGTAAAGGGATGGGATGTAGACTCCGCTATCGCTCAGCCTGAAGTCGCGGCGACGGCTGTGAAATGGTTTAAATCACGGCTCGACGCCACCCTCGCCGAGATCAATGAATACCCAAATTCCTCCTGGAGAGAACTGGTCTCCCAGGAATATTGACATACAGGCTT
>CAJUMI010000034.1:10254-24061 GCA_910587545.1 uncultured Muribaculaceae bacterium
AAGCTCTGATGGCTGTCTACCGCCTCTTCTGGGATGAGTTCTCGTCGTGGTATCTCGAGATGGTGAAACCCGCCTACCAGCAGCCCATCGATGCCGCGACCTACAAGGCTACGATTGAATTCTTCGATGCCTTGCTGCGCATGCTCCATCCGTTCATGCCCTTCATCACCGAGGAACTCTGGCAGCATATCGCAGAGCGTCGCGACGGAGAGTCGATCATGTATGCTCCGATGCCCGAGGCCGGAACTGTCGACAGCGCGATCGCATCGTCGATCGAAACCGCCAAAGAGGTGATCACCGGAGTGCGTGCAGTTCGCGCCCAGAAGAACATCGCGCCCAAGGAAGCCCTCGAGCTTCGCATCATCGGCGATATAGATGCCGTGGCCAAGCCTGTTGTCGCCAAGCTCGCCAACCTGTCAGCCATCGAAGCCAATGCCGACAAAGACGCGGCTGCGGCATCGTTCATGGTCGGCACCACCGAGTTCAACATTCCGCTTACAATCGATGTCGCAGCCGAGATAGCCCGACTTGAAAAGGAAATCGCATATCTGGAAGGCTTCAAGGCTTCAGTCGAAAAGAAACTTTCAAACGAGCGCTTCGTCAACGGAGCCCCCGAGGCCGTCGTCAACAACGAGCGCAACAAACTCGCTGACGCCACCTCAAAAATAGCGGCGCTCCAAACCACCCTCGCCGCCATCAGGTAAGAAGACCTGATTGTAAAAGTACGAGTAAAGAGAGGCTGTCTAACAAGTTTTAGACGGCCTCTCTCTTTCGTAATTGTTGCAAGTCGTATTGTCAGAATGTATAATAGAAGCCAAGGTTGAGGTTAGCGCTACTGAAGTCGAAGCCGAAGCGCTCGGGGTTGCCGGCATCCTGCGCGGCATGGTTGCCACCATAGTATCCGAGGAAGCCCAAGCGGGCGATAAGGCTGAAATTCTCAGTGATGTTGAATGATATGCCAGGTTTTACGCCGATGCCGAAAAGGACGACTGTCTTGCTGTGGTCATCCTCGTAAGAAGCCTTGCCAAAACCAAGATCCACACCTCCGTCAAGGAAAAGACTTACAAGATTATTGTCGGTGCGGAAATATGTGTATCTCGCATAGGGATTGACCTGGAATACATTTGATTTAAATCCGGAATCATATTTGTATGTGTAGCCCAGTCCTGTGGCCACGGCCCAGTTTGAATTGAGATTATAGCCGATTTCAGGAGCTACGGTAAACTCGGTGACATTCTCTGTCGTGTTACGGTTAAGACCGACTGTACCACCGACATAAAGTTGTGCAGATGCAGCGAGAGTGGCTAACATAAGTCCGGCTGCAAGTAAGAATTTCTTCATAAAAAACGATTGTTTAGTTGACACGATTTTATAAATGAATGAAACATCGGTATCCCGAAAGGGATACACAATAATATAACAGCCGAGATCGAAGTTGGTTCAAAAAAATTGGCCGCGACTGTCAAAAATCGCGGCCAATGAAAGATAATGTGATGAATGTTATACAAAGTATGCTGCAAGCCCGCTCACGGCCGACATGTCGAGAAGATTGTTGTAGACACAGCTTACGATGCCGAGAAGGAGTATTCCAGCAACAGCGATCCACATGCCGAGGCGCTCGCTGCAAGACGAACGGAAGTTGGCGATCTGACATTCGTCCTCACTGATAAACATAGCCTTCACGACAAGGAGATAGTAGTAGAGCGAGATGATCGTGTTGATCAATGCGATCAGCACAAGAACATAGATCGCTGTCGAGCCCTGATTGATGGCTGAAGTGAAGATGAAGAATTTCGAGAAGAAACCTGCGAAAGGCGGAATACCGGCAAGAGAGAACATCGCGAGCATCATAGTGAACGACAGGCGCGGGTTGGTCTTGTAGAGACCGCGGTAGTCGTCCATCGATACGCGTCCTGTGGCATTCTCGATGGCTCCGATAACTCCGAAGGCTGCAAGGTTGGAGAAGATGTAGACGAGGATATAATAGATCATAGCCGCAACACCCATAGTGTTGAAAGCAATGATGCCGAGCATTATGTAACCGGCCTGCGAAACGGAAGAGAAAGCAAGGAAGCGTTTCATGTTGCGCTGACGGATTGCAAAAAGGTTACCTACGGTAATAGTAAGGATAATGAGAGCGTAAAGCATCCATTCCCATACACGGCTGTAAACTGATCCGAAGACCTGCGCGAGAATAACCATGAACGCAAACGCAGCCGCACCCTTTGATATAACCGAAAGGTAGGAAGTAACCGAAGTCGGAGCGCCCTGATAAACGTCGGCTGTCCAAAGGTGGAACGGAACGAGCGAGAGTTTGAAACCGATACCGGCGATGACAAACGCAACTGCCATGACAAGCATTAAACTGAATTGCGAGGTCAGCGCAAAATATATCTTCTCAAAATAGAGCGAGCCGGTCAGACCATATACAAAAGAGAGTCCCATCATGAATACAGCCGAAGAGAAAACGGCAGTAAGCATATACTTGACAGCAGCCTCGTGACTTTCGTAGCGGTTCTTGTCGAGAGCGACCATAGCAGCGAGAGGCAGCGAGGCAGCTTCGAGACCTATGATGAACAAGAGGAAGTGACGGGCAGAGATCATAAGATACATGCCGAAGAGGGTCACAAGGAGAAGTTCATAGAATTCACCGCGGCGATAGTGCATAGGCTCCGAATTAGCCCATTTAATCGATTGTACAAGCACGATGAACACACCTACATTAAGCACATTCTTGATCGCTGCGATGACCGGAGATGTCTCATACATGCCGGCGAATGCAGTTGTAGCCGAACCGTGAGCACAGCAGCAGAAAATGCATCCGACAGTGAAGATAAGCATCAGCACGGCAGTGAAGCCCGGAAGCGCGCGCAGAGAGCGACGCGGCATGAACATATCGTAGAGGAAGACGAGCAGGAAGACGATCAGCAGACCGATCTCCTGTTTCATTGCTAAAAACTGTGAATAATCCATTTTGTCTATCTTATTAGTTCAGGCCGAGCACTTTGAAGATTTCGGGGGAGAATGTGAAGTTGATCAAATTATTGAAGAAGTTGGGGAAACAACCGATGCCGGCTACACAGATGATGAGTGTTGCGGTCGAGAGACGTTCCCACCATGTAGCATCAGTAAGCTCGAGATGGTGTTTGTCCTGAACCGGGCCAAAAAGGAGCTTACCGACAACACGGAGAATATACACGGCTGTGATAACGATCGAGCAACAAGCGATGATCGTAAACACGAGGCGCAGCGAACCGGCGCCGGCAAGATAGTCGGTCATGCCCTGTTCGAACGAACCCACAAAGATCGTCATTTCCGCAACGAAACCGCTGAGACCGGGAAGGCCGAGAGAGGCCATACCTGCGATGACATAGCAGACGGCAAGATAAGGCATGATGCGCATCAGACCGCCCATCTGACGGATATCACGAGTGTGTGTACGGCCGTAGATCATACCGATCAATGCGAAGAAGAGAGCAGTCATAAGACCGTGAGAGAGCATCTGCATGATGGCACCGGTCATCGCTGTAGTGTTGAGCATGAGGATGGCGAAGAGCACCAGACCGCAGTGGGACACGGATGAATAAGCGTTGATATATTTGAGGTCTGTCTGCACACACGCGCTGAATGCACCGTAAACGACCGAAATACCGGTCAGGATAAGGAATATCCATGCGAGTTCGTTGGCAGCCTCAGGCATCAGGAAAATTGCGACGCGGAAGCAACCGTAACCGCCAAGTTTCATAAGGACTCCGGCATGAAGCATCGACACAGCAGTCGGTGCCGAAGCGTGACCGTCGGGCGACCAAGTGTGGAAGGGGAACATGGCACCAAGCACACCGAAGCCGACAAATGTCATCGGGAAGAGGAAATACTGCCAGCCACGGTCGATCGAAGCGTTTTCGGCAATCTCAAGGATATTCCATGTAAGTGTGCCGCCTTCGGGAGCCGAATGGTAGTAGATGCCGATAAGGCCGAGCATCAGGAACGCAGATCCGCCCATGAGCATGAGAGTCAGCTTCATGGCTGAATAATTCTTGTTGCCCGAGCCCCAGACTCCGATGAGAAGGTACATCGGAATAAGAGCGACCTCATAGAACATGAACATCGTGAACAGGTCGATCGAAATAAAGAAGCCGAACACACCTGTCGAAAGAAGGATGAGCCAGAGGAAGAATTCTTTTGGCTGGGCAATTGTCCATGACGCGAACGATCCGGCAAAAACAATGATTGACGAAAGCAGAAGCATCGCTATCGAAATGCCGTCGACACCGACAGCAAGATTGATGTTAAGAGGACCAAACCACTGCCAGGAGCCGGTGTAGAGCATGGGAGCCGTTTCACCGGCAGCACGCAGACCGAGATACTCAACCAACAGATAGACCGAAAGAGCAATCAACGCGACAGAACCAACAACAGCCACCGCGCGGATCTGCCTTATATTTCGGCATAGCGCAATACCCGCCAGCATCAACAGCGGGATCACGACGAAATAGATCAGTATATTGGAAAACATTATAGTTACTGTATTTTTAAAGTTTACGACTCAAGGATCAGATCAGACATAACGCTGTGATAACACCAAGCAAGAGAGCTCCGATGAGGTATACCCAGACATAATACTGGATCTGGCCTGACTGGAGAGGACGTATAAGCTCTGAAGCCTTATTGGTAATAGCTGCGAACGAATCCATGGTTCCGTCGATGATGTGACGGTCAAACCAGGCTATCGGACGACAGACGCCATTGAAAATAATCTTGTGGGTGATGAACATGTAGAGTTCGTCCCAGTAGAAGCGGTGGAAACACCAGCGCCAAAGATCCGGCACAGCCTGTCTGAATTTTTCGGGAAGGCTGTTTTCCTTGCGATACATCACGGTAGCGAGTAAAATAGCAAGGACAGCTACAGTAAGGCTGACGCCGGCGACAGACCAGTCGAAGTGAGCCATGAAGTCATAAGGTTCTCCATTCCAACTTACGAGTTTGCCGAAAGGAATAAAACCAGCGACACATGAGACAGCGGCGAGGATGATAAGCGGCAGTGACATTGTCCAGGGCTGATCGTGAGGAGCATGATGGCCTTCGGGGATCTTATGTTCCTTCCACCAGAAAATAAGATAGTAGAGACGGAACATATAGAACGCCGTGAGACCGGCAACCATCGACATCCATGCATAAGCGAGCCAGTCGTAACCTGCGCATGCGCTGAGGATCTCGTCTTTCGAGAAGAAACCTGAGAAGGGAATGATACCGGCGATAGCAAGACAGCCGATAAGGAATGTCCAATGAGTGACAGGCATGTATTTGCGCAGACCGTGCATCGCTGTGTAATCGTTAGAACCGATAGCATGGATGAGCGCACCTGCGCCGAGGAATAGAAGTGCCTTGAACATTGCGTGAGTGAAAAGATGGAACATCGACGCCATATAGCCGAGACCTTCGTGGATCTCAGGACGGGCGACACCGAGAGAAACCATCATAAATGCGATCTGTGAAATAGTCGAGAACGCCAGAACGCGTTTGATGTCGATCTGCGTACAAGCAACCATCGCAGCATAGAAGGCAGTCAGCGCACCGACAACGGTTATGATCTCAAGCGCACATTCCTCCATCAGATAAAGCGGGAAGAGGCGCGCTACAAGATAGACACCGGCAACGACCATAGTAGCTGCATGGATAAGAGCCGATACAGGGGTCGGGCCTTCCATAGCGTCGGGGAGCCATATGTGAAGAGGAAGCATTGCCGATTTACCCATGCCGCCCATGAATATGAGCACCAGAGCCCATGTGAGCACCGAACCGCCGAGGAAGACGGGAGCCGCGCTGTTCTGGAAAATGTTGCGGATGCTGTCGGCTGTCTCCGTGCTGACGCAATAAACGTCATTGAGACCTTCGACAGGAACGGATGTCAGCTGGGTGAAATCGAATGTTCCTGTATAATATGACAGGATAAGAATACCGATAAGGAAGCCGAGGTCGGCGAAACGCGTCACTATGAATGCTTTCTTTGATGCGGATACAGCTGACGGTTTTGTATAATAGAAACCGATCAGCAAGTAGGACGAAGCTCCAACAAGCTCCCAGAAAATATACATCTGGAAAATGTTAGTAGCCACTACAAGACCGAGCATCGAGAAGCTGAAGAGCGACAGGAAAGCGTAGAAACGCTGGAAACCGCGTTCGTAGACACCGTGATGGTCACGCATGTAACCGAGGCTATAAAGATGAACCATGAACGATATTGTAGTGATCACAACAAGCATCATGGCCGAGATCGGATCGAGAATAAAACCGAGCTTGATCACAAGCGACTTGGTGAAAGCAAGCCAGGTGTGATTGAAAACAAGGTATTGCAGACGGTCGCCGGCCTCGGTGATGAAGTCAGCCGAACCGCTGAAGAAATAGGTAAATGCTGTCATATATGCCAGCACAAGAGTAACGCCCATACCGAGAGTGCCGAGAGTACCGGCAAGTTTATGAGTCATCTTACCTCCGAGCAATCCGAGGAATATGAACATAAACAATGGTATGGCCAATATCAACAAAGGTATTGTAATATCCATAGCGATCAGAATTTCATTTCGTTAAGTCCGCGTACGTCGACATTCTTGGTCGCACGGAAAATATTGATTATAATCGCGATTGCAAGAGCAGTCTCAGCGGCGGCAATGGCAATAGCAAACAAAGTGAAGAACATGCCTTCCATCTGCTCCGGGAAGAGGAATCGGTTGAACACCACAAAGTTGACATCAACAGCGTTGAGCATAAGCTCGAGAGATATGAGCATGGCGATCATATTCTTGCGTGTAATGAAACCGTAGACACCACAGCAGAACATTATCAGGCTGGGGATCAAGTAGTATATAGCAGTAATTTCCATATTTTACATTAACGTCTGCGGGCGATTACAACGCCACCGATTATACATGCTAACAAGAGGACACTGACAGCTTCGAAAGGGAGGAGATACTGGCCTTCGCCGGTTCCCATAAGTGTTGTGCCAAGATCGCTCATCAGCGGCGCCTCCATAGCGGGACGCACGGCATAATTAGCGCAACGAGACACCAGTGCCCATCCTGCGGCACCAAGCATGGCCAATGAAGCCACAAGCCCGAGTGCGCGGGATTTTGAAGTTAGTTTCTCGGAATTGTCACCGGGCTTGCTTGTAAGTAGAATCGAAAATACAAACAGCACGACAATGCCACCTGCATATACTGCAATCTGGACAGCGCCAAGGAACTCATAGTCGAGCATGAAATAGATGGCAGCCGCAGCAAAGAGCGTAAAGAGCAGGTAAGTGGCCGAACGCAAGATCTTGCGTGTGGTCACAGCGAGTACCGAGAACAGGATCATCGCCAGAACGACGATCACGTAAGTGATGATACTTCCTACTGATTCCATATTGGTTTATTGATTTTTATTTTCAGAATTATCAGCTTCGGGAGCCTTGGGGGCTTCGGGAGCTTTTGCCTCACCGGCTGCTTCGGCCTCGCGCGCGGCCTTAAGGGCTGCGGCTTTAGCCTTGGCTGCGGCGATCTTCGCCTCACGCTCGGCAGCAATCCGTGCGAGTTCTTCGGGCGATGGCGCCGGTTCTTCTTTCTCGGGCAGATAGTTGAGTTTCTTCACGAGCTTTGCGCGGGTGAATACGGCCTGTTCGAAATCGTTAGAGAACTCAAGAGCGTTGGTCGGACAGTTGGTTACGCAGAGCGAACAGAATGTACAGCTGCCGAGATCATAGAAGTAATTTTCGAGTTTCTTCTTTTTTGTACCGGCCGGAGTGTCGACCATTTTGGTTTCGAGAGAGATCGTGCCGTTAGGGCAGACACGTTCGCAGGTGCCGCAAGCTATGCACTTGTGATTCCCGTCCTTGTCGTATTTGAGCTCAAGGATCGCACGAAAACGCTGGGGGACATGCCTTGTGTCACGATCTTCAGGATAACGTTCGGTAATCTTAGGCGTGACAAATTCCTTGCCGGTAACCTGCATGCCTTTGAGAAGGCTTGCAATGCCCGAGCCTAACGATGAGAAATAATCTTTTACACTACCCATTGAAAAATGTCGTTATAAATCGGTTAATTGTTATCTATATTATCAGTCACGGACCTGACCGCCGACGATGTCGAGAAGTTCGGTCGTGATACTTTGTTGACGCAGTTTGTTGAATTCGAGCTGGAGTTGTTCGAGCAATTTTTTGGCGTTATCGTTGGCGCTCTGCATTGCCATGACACGCGCGGCCTGCTCGGAAGCCCTGTTCTGCACAAATTTCTCCTGCATTACTAAAAGCAGGAACAGGGGAAGAACAGAGCGGAATATCGTCTCAGGATCGGGCTCGAATATATAAGGACGTCCGGAAGAGGCCGGCACGCCTTCGGCGCTGAATGTCGAGCTGTCGACCGGCAGGAGCTGCTCGAGGGTGATATTCTGCCGGCCGGCCGACTGATAGTGCATATACAGGCAATCCACCTGGTCGACTCGGGACTGCAGGAACTCTGTCTCGAGTGCCTTGATGAAGTCTTTTACCGCGCTGCCGTCGCTTTTGGAGTTGATCTCGCCGGTCGAGATGACATTGAGACGATTGTCCTTGAAACGTGACACAATCTTAACCATCTTTTTGCCGACGGGGTAGATATCAATGTCAAGCCCAAAGCCGTAGGTCTGACGCAGTTCGGAGATACGGCCGATCAGCCTTTTGGCAATATTCACATTATATGCGCCACATAGACCGTCATCGCTGCCAAGCACCACGATAGCCACGCGCCGTATCTCGGGACGGACCTCGACAAGCGGCGACGAGAATGCTGCATCCGACCCCAGCAGATTGGCTATGACAGTTTCGATCTGCGAGCGATAGGGCACAAGGCGACGCAATGCGCTCTCAGCCTTGTGCATCTTGGCCGATGAAATCATCTTCATCGCACCTGTGATCTTGCCGGATGAAGCTACCGAACATATGCGGCCTTTAAGTTCTCTTAATGTTGCCATCGCTTGGTGTAAACTTTAAAATTGACCTGCAACCAAAGAAGCGGCCTCGGTGAGTTTCGAAGTGACGTCATCGGTGAGTTTGCCGGCGCGGATTTCGTCAAGCACATCTGCGCGGTATTTAGCCTCGAGGAGCTGGAGCAACTGTTTTTCAAATTCATCCACCTTTTCGATAGGCACATTCTCAAGCAGCCCGTTGACACCGCAGAAGATAAGCGCTACCTCGTTCTCCACTGCCACAGGATGATACTGGGGCTGGATAAGAAGTCGTTCATTCTTGCGGCCTTTATCAATAACACGCGCAGTAACGGGATCGATGTCTCCACCGAATTTTGTGAACGATTCGAGTTCGCGGAACTGCGCCTGGTCGATCTTGAGCGTACCGGCGACTTTTTTCATCGACTTGATCTGGGCATTACCGCCTACACGCGACACAGAGATGCCGACGTTGATAGCGGGACGGATACCGCGGTTGAACAGGGCTGTCTCAAGGAAAATCTGGCCGTCGGTGATCGAGATAACGTTGGTCGGGATATAAGCGGAGACGTCGCCTGCCTGAGTCTCGATGATAGGAAGCGCAGTCAGCGATCCCCCACCCTTTACGATGGGCTTCAGGGCCTCGGGAAGGTCGTTCATAGTCGAAGCGACGTCCTGATTGTCGATAATCTTGGCGGCACGTTCGAGAAGACGCGAATGGAGATAGAAGATATCACCGGGATATGCCTCACGTCCGGAAGGACGTTTGAGGATCAGTGAGATCTCACGATAAGCGACGGCCTGCTTTGAAAGGTCATCGTAGACGATAAGCGCATCGCGGCCGGTATCTCGGAAATACTCACCGATAGCAACACCGGCGAAGGGCGAATAATAGCGCATGGCCGCAGAGTCAGACGCCGTAGCGGCAACCACTACAGTATAGTCGAGAGCGCCGAAGCGGCGGAGTGTATCGACTGTCGCAGCGACTGACGAGGCTTTCTGTCCGATCGCCACATAGATACAATAGACAGGTTTGCCTTCCTCGAAGTTCTTGCGTTGGTTTATGATAGTGTCAATCGCTATTGCAGTCTTGCCGATCTGACGGTCGCCGATGATAAGTTCTCGCTGGCCGCGGCCTATGGGCACCATCGAGTCGACGGCTTTGATACCGGTCTGGAGAGGTTGATTGACAGGCTGACGATAGATCACACCGGGCGCCTTGCGTTCGAGAGGCAGATTGATGAGCTTGCCTTCAATGGGTCCACAACCGTCTATCGGTTCGCCAAGCACATTAATAACACGGCCAAGGAGACCTTCGCCAACGGGAATAGAAGCGATTTCGCCGGTACGGCGGACACTCATGCCTTCAGAAACCTTGTTGACATTGTTGAGCAAAATCACGCCGACGTTGCTCTCCTCAAGGTTCAGCGCCACACCTTTGACTCCATTTTCGAACTCAACCAATTCATTGGCGCACACGTTGTCGAGGCCATAGACGTGAGCCACGCCATCGCCAACTTCGAGCACAGAGCCTACTTCCTTGAAAGAAACTTTCGAATTGACACTCTCGAGCTGCTGTTTCAGCACTTCGGAAATCTCGCTTGGATTTATCATTGTATATGCTTAAAGGCTAATTAATATTTACTTTAAAAGAGAAACACGCAATTGTTTAAACTCATTGCTGACCGAAGCGTCGAGCTTGCGGTTGTCGATGGTCACAGTAAAACCACCGATAAGGTCAGGATTCACTCGGCTCGAATATTCCATAGTGCCGCCCTGAAGGTTCTTATTGATAAGATCTTTCAGGCGCTTTTCGTCACTGTCAGACAGAGGGGCTGCTGAAACGACTTCGACCTTATAGATACCTTTTTCCCGACGATAGAGCGCCGCATACTCGCGGGCGATGGCAAAAACCATGTCGAGCCGCCGGTTATCGGCAAGCAGTCTGAGAAAATCGGTAAATGTCGAATTGCCGGAGCCTTCGCCTGCGGCAGAAACAATAAGGCCGGTCTTGTCGACGACAGACACAAACGGATTGGCAATGACACCTGCAAGCGACGGCTGCTGCGAGCAGGCTGCGACCAGTCTGTTCATCAGTCCGTAGAGCAGATCGGCATCGCCGCGCCCGACAGCTACCTTATATAACGCCTTGGCATATCGGCGGGGTATGAGTCCTTCGTTCATTACGCTTTATTAGTTTTTACTTTCGATCTCGTCTAAGAGGGAGTTGACCAATTTAGTCTGAGCCTCTTTGTCGGCCATCCGGTTTTTGACAACTTTCTCGGCTATGTCGAGTGCGAACTCGCTGACCTGATTGCGGAACTGCTGTTCGGCCTCTTTCTGCTGCTGCATGATCTGCACCTTGGCAGAATCCATGACCTTCTGAGCCTCAACCTGGGCTGCAGTACGAGCTTCCTCGATGATCTGAGTCTTGATACGGTCGGCATCGCGCATCATGTCGGCTTGCTGACGACGGGCCTCGGCAACATATTCCTCGGCCTGCTGCCGAGCACTGTCAAGTTGCTGTCTGGCATTCTGAGCATACTCCACACCTTTGTCGATGAGGTCGGCACGGCTGTCGACATTTTTAAGGATGACGGGCCAGGCGAACTTCCACAGAATGAAGAAGAGCACCGCAAAGGATACGAACATCCAGAATATCAAGCCGAAATCAGGCGTGAATAATTCCATTTAGCTTTGTTTGGAGATTAAACAAAAAGTGCGAGTACGCAAACGATAACGGCGAAGAGAGCCACACCTTCGACGAGGGCAGCGATCACAATCATGTTACTGCGGATATCGCCTGCGGCTTCGGGCTGACGCGCGATAGCTTCCATGGCAGCCGCACCGATTTTACCGATACCGATACCGGCGCCGATTGCTGCGATAGCTGCGCCGATGCTGGCGCCTAAACCTGTGAGTGAAAGTTCTGCTAAAAGTCCTAACATAATCTTAAGTTTTAAGAGTTTGAATTATTGTTTGTAATTATTTTGTCTGAGTTGAAATTTCAAGTTGGTCGTCATGCTTCTTGGCTTCGCCGTGATGCTCTTCGTCAACCTGGGCAAGCGATATGAAGATCGTCGAAAGCATGGTGAAGACGTAGGCCTGGATAAAGCTGACAAGCACATCGATCAGAAGCATGAATATAGAGAAGAGAACTGAAATCACTGTCGTCGCTCCGCCTGCAACCGGACTTACGGCGGCAAAGATGAATATCAGCAGTGTAAGCACGATCACTATCATGTGGCCACCCATCATGTTGGCAAACAGACGGACTGTCAGCGCGGCCGGCTTGGTGAACATGCCGAAAATCTCTATAGCGGGCATGATAGGGAGCGGGAACTTGAGCCACAGAGGAACTTCGGGCCAGAATATTTCTTTCCAATAGTGGCGTGTGCCGAACAGGTTCGTCACCATGAAGGTCAGAACTGCCAGAACAAGCGTAACGGCGATATTGCCCGTGAGATTGGCTCCGCCGGGGAATATCACTATCAGGCCGAGCAAGTTCATCACAAAAATGAAGAAGAACACGGTGAGAAGATAGGGCGCGAATTTGGAAGATTTTACACCAAGCGTCGACTTGATCACCGATCCGTAGATAAAGTCGACAAGCAACTCGAGGAAACCGAGACCTTTGCGTGGCGCTTTGTAGCCATGTTTTCTCACATAGCCACGCAACCAAAGCATCAGACCTGCGACAATGATCACGGCTATGAAGATGCCGCATACATTCTTAGTTATGGATATATCAAAAGGCTTGACTTCCCCGCCGTCGACGATTTCAATGACTTTGCCCTTGAAATCGCTGTCTTTGCCGGCCAGACGGAATGTCGTATTGCCGTCGACGTAGTCCTTGCCATCTGTTATGCGAGACGAAGAAAAGACATGAAGTCCGTCGCTGCCAAACACGATAACAGGCAGAGGAATGCGTTTATGGTGGTTGAAAGGCACTTCCCATCCATATCCGTCACCGAGGTGCTCGAATATGATTTCCTTGGGATCAAGCTTGCCGTCACCGTGCGCGTCTCCGCCCGCTGACACGCAGGGAGCGAAAATCAGAGCGCTGATGAATGCGGCAAATATTATAAATAGCTTCTTCATGAGTCAATAAAGACAAACCGATATTACGTTATTATCCACATCGACAATACCGCCGTCGATCTCTCGGCGGACTTCCTCAGCAGACTCCGGGGTTTTATATATCATTGTTCCTGGCGTTAGAGTCGAGACCAGCGAGGCGTGGTTCTTAAGCACAGTGAAAGCGCCGGAAGCACCGGGAAGCGTCACCATGTCGACTTCGCCTTCAAAAACGACAGTTTCGGGAGATATGACTTTGAGTTTCATGCGTCGATGACTTGTATTTGCTCAATCGGTTGATTTACTTTACTTCGTTGAGGAGCTTCTTGCCCTTTTCGATCGCCTCGTCGATCGTTCCGACATTAAGGAACGCCTGTTCGGGATATTCGTCCATCTCGCCGCTGAGGATCATCTTGAAACCGCGGATAGTCTCGCTTAGAGGAACCATCACACCGGGAAGACCCGTAAACTGCTCTGCGACGTGGAAAGGCTGAGAGAGGAAGCGCTGCGCACGACGCGCACGCGAAACCACCAGCTTATCTTCGTCAGAGAGCTCATCAACACCGAGAATAGCGATGATATCCTGAAGTTCGTTATACTTCTGAAGGAGTTGCTTAACGGCTTGCGCAGTGTTGTAATGATCCTCGCCGATGATATTGGGGTCGAGGATACGCGAGGTTGACTCGAGCGGATCGACCGCGGGATAGATACCGAGCTCAGCGATCTTACGGCTGAGCACCGTGGTGGCGTCGAGGAAGCTGAAAGTCGTGGCGGG
>CAJUMI010000035.1:0-12737 GCA_910587545.1 uncultured Muribaculaceae bacterium
AAACGGCTTTGAGCTTCAATTTTATGCCCTTGAATAGCTCATACGTTTAGGAAACCTCCGTTCTATCCGTTGAACTACAAGGCTTTGTGTGATTAGTCTCTATCGTCGGCGATCGGTTTTTCAACGGTTGAAAAGAATTCGCTTTCAGGCTGTAAACGCCTTTCGGTGTATGGGTTTTAGGAAACTTCTATTCTATCCGTTGAACTACCGGAGCGTCATTTGACGGCCACAAAGTTAATAGATAAATTCCAATCGGGCAAATTTTGGATATTCGACCTTATTTGTTTAATTTTGCGCTATTGGCAAAAATAATATCTGATGAACAAGTATGACTTTGATACAGTGATCGACCGGCGAGGCACCTCGGCCAGAAAATATGAATGGCTCGACGGCATGTTCGGCCGCCACGATGTGTCGCCGCTATGGATCGCCGACCTCGATTTCGCGGTCTGTCCCGACATTGTCAACGGCCTACGCCGGCGTCTCGACCATCCCATTCTGGGCTATTACGCGTGTCCGGACAGTTTTTGGGAGTCATTGGCCGAATGGCTTGCCTACCGTCATTCCATGAAAGTGAGCCGCGAGGAGATGACGTTTATCCCGGGTGTGGTGAAGGGCATCGGCTATTGTGTCAACTATCTGACAGCCCCCGGCGACAAGGTGCTGATACAGCCGCCGGTCTATAATCCGTTCAAACTCGTCATCGAGGGTAATCGCCGTCAGGCGGTGGAGAATCCTCTGCGGTTCGATGGCGAACGCTATACGATGGATCTTGAGCATCTCGAGCGGGTTGTGGCTGAGGAGCGTCCGAAACTGATGATACTCTGCAATCCTCACAATCCGATCGGCATACAGTGGGACCGCGAGACGTTGGCCCGCGTGGCCGGGATCTGCCGTGAAGGCGGGGTGAAAGTGGTCAGTGATGAGATCCACGGCGATCTGATGCTCTACAACCGTCGTCACATACCGTTTATAGAGTCGTCTGACGGCGCGCGCGAGATCGGCATCATGCTGGGAGCTCCGTCAAAGACATTCAATATTCCCGGCCTTGTGAGCTCGTGGATGATCATAAAGAATCCGGCTTTGCGCCACGATTTCTACGAATGGCTCGAGGTCAACGAGTTTTCGTCGCCGATGATGATCTCGATCGTGGGAGCCGAGGAGGCATATCGCCATGGCAAGCAGTGGCTCGACGAGATGCTTGCTTATGTGGAGAGCAATCTTGAGTTCGCATGTGACTATGTGAACCGCAATATTCCGGGGGTGAAGATCGTGAGGCCCGAGGCTTCGTTTCTGCTGTGGGTTGACTTCCGCCGTCTTGGCCTCTGCCAGAAGGAGCTGATGGATATGCTTCTCGACAAGGCGCACATCGCCCTTAACGACGGCACGATGTTCGGTCGGCAGGGCGAAGGCTTCGCTCGTCTCAACATCGGATGTCCGCGGTCGGTGCTCGCCGAAGCTCTCGACCATATACGGCAGGCTGTGGATACGGTCTGTCATTGTGACAAGCAATAGATCGACAATGGACTATAGAATTTTTCCACCAGAAGAGATACTTGAGACTGCGGTGTTGCTACCGTTGAGCAAGAGCATAAGCGCCAGAGCGCTGGTAATGTCGGCTCTCGGATCGGAGCGCCCCGACGCAGTCGCCGTATGCGCCGACACAGAGGCTATGAGTGCGGCTCTCGGCAGCAATGACGGCAATATAAACATAGGAGCGGCAGGCACGGCGATGAGATTTCTCACGGCCTATTATGCGTCGCAGCCGGGCCGGACAGTGACGCTCGACGGTTGCGAGCGTATGCGTCAGCGTCCGATTGGCGCATTAGTCGACACCTTGCGACGGCTCGGCGCTGAAATCGAGTATGTCGGCGCCGAAGGCTATCCGCCGCTTAAGATCAGCGGCAAACGTCTCGCCGGTGGCGAGATCTCGATAGATTCGACGCTTAGCTCGCAGTTTGTGTCGGCGGTGCTGATGGTGGCGCCGACGATGTCGCGGCCGCTGACTCTGAAGCTGACAGGCGATACGGTCTCGATGCCATATATAAAGATGACAGTCGCCATGATGCGCGATCGCGGTATCACAGTCGAGATGGAGCGTGACGGGATAAGTGTGGCCCCTGGTGACTATGGACGCCCGGCCGCCGGGATTGAGCGCGACTGGAGTGCCGCCGCGTTCTGGTATGAGATCGCTGCCCTTACCGCCGGCTGGGTCACCCTCAAGGGCATGACCGAGAACAGTGTCCAGGGTGACAGTGTGCTTGCGGATATATATCCGCGTTTGGGAGTGCTGACCGAGTGGTCGGACGAGGGTGCCGAGCTTTCGGCTACACCCGACCTCTTTTCGCGCGTGGATCTCGATATGGGTGATATGCCCGATCTTGTCCAGGCTGTGGCAGTTACCGCATGTGCGATCGGTCTGCCGTTCAGGCTTAGCGGTGTCGGCAGTCTGCGCCACAAGGAGACCGACCGTCTTGAGGCGCTGAGACGGGAGTTGCTGAAGCTCGGCTGTGTGGTCGAGATAGAAGGCGACGCCGTGATCAGCTGGGAAGGCCGCCGCATGCCAGTGGCTCAGATGCCGGTTATCGAAACCTACGGCGATCACCGCATGGCGATGGCATTCGCGCCGCTGTCGGTATTCGTTCCCGGCATAGTCATTCGCGACGTCGAAGTCGTCGAGAAATCCTATCCCGGTTTCTGGGATGATCTCAGAGCGGCCGGTTTTGTTATGACAGATGCCTCACAGGCTGAATAACCGATGATTGCAGCTCTGATCATAGCAGCATCGATCGTTGTTGTCGGCCTTGCACTCTATGTCCACCACAGGGTGACCGGGGCAGAAGGCGAAGTGTCGGATACCGTCGGGGGCCGGGCGGAGAGCTCAGCAGGCGACAGCGAATGCTGCGGACAGCATGCTGTCTGTGAGCGCGACTCGTTGCTTGCGGCCGTGTCGGAACGCATTGTCTATTATGACGACGAAGAGCTCGACGTTTTTGCCGGACGTGACGCCGCCGGATATAGCGTAGCCGAGACCGAGCAGTTTCGCGACGTGTTGCTCACCCTTCTGCCTGAAGATATAGCTGGGTGGGCGCGCAGCATACAGCTCCGTGGCATAGAGTTGCCGCCGGAGGTGCGCGACGAATTGATAATGATGATATCAGAGGCAAGAGCCTCACGAAACCATGCTTGAATTTTTCAACTATAATTTCTTTGTCTATGCTCTTGTGGCCGTGGCGCTCATCTCGGTCAGCGCCGCGATGATAGGAACATATATCATCTCGCGCCGCCTGGTGGCTATATCGGGCGGCGTCACCCACGCGTGTTTTGGCGGTCTGGGTCTGGGCTATTATCTTGGAGTCAGTCCCGTGTTGATGGCCGGTGTCTTTGCGGTGGCGTCGTCGGTCGGGGTTGAATGGATGTCGAGCCGGTTCAGGCTGCGCGAGGACTCGGTGATAGCCGTTGTATGGGCCATCGGCATGGCTGTCGGCGTTATTTTTGTGTTCATGACGCCCGGCTATGTGCCGGAACTCAATTCATTTCTGTTCGGCAACATACTGACTATCACGGCTGCTGACGTGGCTGTGTTTGCAGCGTTCACCCTAGTGCTCGCGCTGTTCTTCGCGTTCTTTTATGACCATATAGTGATATGTGCGTTCGACCATGATTTCGCCAGTGTGATCCATCTTCCGGTCAAGTTTATCAACTATACGATGACTGTGTTTACGGCGGTGTGTATCGTTTTGACCATCAGACTTGTCGGTGTGATGTTGCTGATGTCGATGCTGTCGTTGCCTATGATGACTGCCGAGGTGTTTCTGCGACGCTTCCGGCCGATGATGCAGCTGTCGGTGGCGGTGTCGCTGGTCTGTAGCGTTGCCGGTCTTTTTGTCGGCACGGTTGTCGATGTGCCGTGCTCGGCGATTATTGTCGTCATTATGGCGGCAGTGTTTATATCTGCAAAAATCATACATTCGCTTGCATTATGTCACAGAAAACAGAGCGAGCGAGTAAAAAAACTTTAAAAAACCATAATTAAGTGTGTCTGTATGCAAAGATTGAGTAACTTTGCAGTGACTTAAAGCACCTTCTGCTTTGACTTAGACCGATAATTATTTACATCTTAAGCATAGGACTAAGCTGAGGCATGCAAAATAGACCCGTCGTGATGACGCCCAACCGTTTTGTAGTGGTGTAGATAAGTAAGTATGATATAATCTCTACACTTTTAATTTTGCTATAATGCAATTATCTTTAGAATCACATCATGCCTATTGGCTTTAGTCCTCAGTTCGTTGTTGGAAATGTGCTGAGGAATTTTTTTTGTCCGGGCTCAGGCGCCGGAGAGCGGATTCCATGTGGGGGGTGACATCGTAGCCACTGGTCATCTCCCAGAATGAAGTGTCGCGGTCGACAAGCGCGAGAGTGCCTACTATCCAAGATTGGATCCATCCCGATAGAGTAGACCATGCACCCCAGCCATGATCGGCGTTCGAGGCCCAGTAGTCCCAGCGTTGATAGTCAAACGCCCGCATCCAGGCTCCGTCGATGTCGGGGTGTGTCTCGCTTTCGGCCTGTATTTTCACGAGAAAATCGCCGAGACGGCCGACAGCTTCCTTGTAACGGGAGTCGCCGGTGGCGTGGAGTGCCTCGTTGAGCGCGAAGAATGCAAAATTGCAAGTGTAGAGCATATCGGCAACGGGATCGCCGTTCTTGCTTATGAGCGGCGCTTCGCGCACACCGTAGTCGCGGTTGGAAGTCGCTTTGCCGAACAGTCCGAGACCGTCACCGCCGAGCTCCTCGCGTATTGCGCCGCATTCATCCTGGTTTTCAAGAAGTTTGCCGGCGACTTTGTCGAGCCATTGGCGGTGCGGGGGAGTGTCGTCGACGCGTACGAGCCATGCAAGGGGGAGAATCATTCGCGCGCGTTCCTGTTGTATGCCGTTGGTCCACTGCCACTTGTCCGGATAGGCTTCCATGGTCTTGGCTATTGCGGTTTTTGCTTTGTCGAGCAGAGGCCTGTAGCCGGTTTTGTCATATAGCCAAAGATAACAGGCCCACATCCATGACACGAAATGGGGGTGGGGGAGTATCAATTCGCTGTCGGCGTAGTGTGCGCGCCCATTCTCGGCGAGCTGTGGTTCCTCGAAGCGGTCAGGCAGAAAGCCGTAGCGGCTGCTGAGGCTGAAATTTGCCATGATGTTGTCGACGATGAACTTATCCCACCGCCGGTTGTCCATAAGAGCGGATGCACCGATGGCTCCGAGGATGCATCGGGCATTATCGTCATTGTAATATACATGATCATGGGTCTGTGCCCATCCGATAAGGCCGTAGGAGTCGGCGGCCTGATCTTTCTTGGATCCGCGTATGAAGTCGCCGCTATAGAACAGGTAGTCGAGTACGTTTTCGGAGATGTCGGCAAATTCCTTTCGGCCGGTAGCCTTGGCGGCGGATGCCATAAGGAATGCGACTTCGCCCTGCACGTCGGCGCGCAGCCAATAGCGGTAGTTCTGTCTGCCTCGGGTGTCGATAGAGGAGCCGTGGCCTTCGAGTACGCCGTGGGATCCGTTGCCCAGAATGAAATCCTTGTTGACCGCCGGTCCCCACGGTGTGCCGCCGTCGCCCTGATAGGCCAGAAGGGTGTCGCGCCATGAAGGATGGAGAAGCAGGCGAGCCTTGCCGATCCATTCGGCGCCCTTACTTATGGCGTTACGGCGGTCGGCGGCTGTGATTACTGCGTCAACCGGGAAAGCGGGATGAGGATCGGACGGCCATTTGGAGAAGCCGATGCTTTTGTCCTTGCACAGCCATCGGATTATGCCGATCCAGATGTTCTGCCAGGCGTCAAGCGGCTCTTGGCGCGCTGTAACGAAATCAGTCATACATGATTGGGCGATCAACCAGTTGCCTTTGCGCCAAAGCAGCGGATAGACCTCAGTGTCAGTCAGGTCGAAGGTCGCATTGTCAAAGCCGGCTACACGCGCAAAACTCAACAACGGCCTGTCTATCACGGCGGGGAAGATGTGGCAGTCATTATGGCCGAATAACGCCATGGGGTTTAGCTCCGGTCTGAAAAACTCGGAAGAGACCACGCCGCGTTCGATTGTGCCGATAAAGCATGTGTCGGCGATGTCGACGCCGGGATAGGCGCTTACGTACTCGGCATAGACGCGCAGTCCCTTGCCGGCAGCTTTATGGAGCAGAGCTTCGGTGATTACATTGGATTGTGATGGATAGCCGGAAGCGCTGATTATCACGCCCGAACCTTTACTGGCGTTTTCAATGGCACTTGCCGGATCGCTAAATAGGGCTATGTCGAAATTCTCGGCTTTCAGCAATCTGTAAAGATCGTTGTCGGACGAACCGGCGAAATAAATGCTTTTGGCCGAGCCGTAAAAGGCAAGGACAGTCGCGCACATTGCGAGGACTATATAGCGGCAGGATATTGTTTTCATGATAGTATGATGATGGTTTTTAATGGCTTATTATTGTGCAAAGATATATATTCCCGGGGTAATCACGAAATCAGTAGAGTGAAATCTCATAATATCGGTGATATGCCGTCGCTTTTCGAAACCTTAGCGGCAGTTTTTTCGTTGTAGTGTTGAAAAATTATTAACCCGAAAAATTGAATATTATGACTTATGATCAGATGACGCGCAGCGCGGAAAACGTTTTGGTCGAGTTTTATGCGACATGGTGTCCTCATTGCCGGGCCATGGAACCGGCGGTTGATGAGATCAGCGAAATGCTTGAGGGGCAGGTGAAGATCGTTAAGCTCGATGTAGATCAGAATGCCGATGCCTCGGAAGCCGAAGATGTGACCGGGACTCCCACGTTCATTCTCTATAGAAACGGACGCAAGGTGTGGAGAGTGTCCGGCGAGATGCCCGGCGACGTGTTGCTCAACAAGATAACCTCACATATCTAAGCTGTATGGGTGGAGGAGAGTCGACAATATTCACCGACTTCCTGAGTTGTCTCGGCGTCAGGCACACCGTCGGTTTCAGCGACCGGCAGTTTCGCTCCATGCCTTTTCAGACGCTTTTCGGCCTGAAAAAGTTGCTTGAGAGTTACGGCGTCTACGGCGCCGGTATCGAACTCGGCGATGTGAGTCGGATTTCTGATCTGCCTGTGCCTTTTATCGCTCAGACGACCAAAGGTTTTGTGATTGTGACTGCCGTGACAGGCGACGCGATCACTTATCTCACACAATCGGTGGCCGAGACGGCGCCGCGCGCTGTAGTGGAGAAGGCACTGACGGGCAAAGTGCTCGTAGCGCAGCCGAAGCCTGACGCCGGAGAGCCTGATTATGACTCCCATCGTTTTACAGAATTAGCCAACAAGGCCAAGAAGTGGGTGCTTGCCGGAGCATGTCTGCTGCTGTTTGTCTATGCGTTTGTGACAAACGGGCTGTATGAACGAGTGTCAACTGTGCTGTTGGCATTGATCGACATTGCGGGCATCTATATAACCGGGCTGTTGGTGCAGAAATCCGCGCATATCAAGAACCGCCATGCCGATGCTGTCTGTTCGGTGGTCGAGGCGGGCGGTTGTGATGATGTACTCAATATGCCGGCGGCGAAGTTCTTCGGAATATTCGGCTGGAGTGAAGTCGGTTTTGCATATTTCAGCGTTTCCCTGCTTTGTCTGCTGATGTTTCCGCAATGTATAGGCGGTCTTGCGCTGTGCAATCTTCTTTGTCTGCCGTTTTCGTTCTGGAGCGTGTGGTATCAGCGTTTTCGCGCCAAAACATGGTGTACGCTCTGTCTGTGCGTCCAGTCGATGCTGTGGCTACTTTTCTTCTGCTATCTCGGTGGAGGCTGGCTCAAAGAGTCATTCCCTCTGCGGATAGAGTTTTTTGTACTCGGTCTGACTTATCTTGCCGTGATGCTTGGCCTCAATGCGATAATGCCGTTGCTCGACCGCAACAATAAATAAGTTGTTATGGACAAAGTGAATATAGACAAATTGATAGCAACGCTGCCCGGAGCGAGCGTACTAACGCCTCTCGAACTTAACGAAATGCGCTTCTCGGGTAAGAAAACCGTTCTTACCCCCAAGAATCTTAAGAGGCTAAAAGCTAAACGCGACAAGTGAAAAGTCTCACCCTTTCAACTCCACGTTCTCTCTCATAGGTCTAATCGGTATAATGCTTCCTCAGATTCGCTGTAGCCGTAAAGGATGTTTGAAGAAGGATCCAACCATATACGCAAGAGAGGAACGGGCAGATGATATATCTCTTTGAATTCTCCATCCCAATCAAATACATATATTTTGTCGCAGCCCATAGTTTCTGAGAATTCTTTTATTGTTTCACCGCTGTAGAGAGCATATATTAGGCTGTCGCTGCACACGACATCTTGATAGTGGTATTTCGGATTTTCCATTCTGCCATAAAAGATATTTTCGTTCGGAGAACCCTTTACCCGATAAGACCTGATATGATTATTATTTATGTCGATAATATTTATTTGATCCAACCACTTCATTGTGGTTACAATCTTTGAATTATCCGGGCTTAGACTCCACGAGGAGTCCAGGATTTGGTCTTCACCAATTGAACATTGTGAATTTGAGATGGGACTTTTTACAAATGAATAATATTGAGTCGGTTCGCCTTTTATTCCTTCGAGAAGCCAATATGTCGGAACTGCCCTTGTGCCGTTGTAAGACGTAAACCCCGGGGTACTTGCCAGATATTTTGCGTTGCCGATTTTATAAATTGCACTGTATGCCAAGTCAAGATCGTTAGCATTTTTGTAGGAGCCAAGCGTTTTAACAGAGTCCCGACCTTTTTCTATGGATTTTGTTATATTCCACTCTAATAATTCACGACGGTTTGGTTCATAAGTCAGAGCTATCAGATCGTCGCCTTTACGTTCGATCCTTCTTATCGGAGCAAGCGAAATATACTCAGCCGGCCCTTGTCCCCTACGCATAAATCCGCCCAAAGGTTTGTTATTATTTAACTCCGAAACATAGAAGAAATATTCATTAGAATTAGGATTTGATGAAATCAACAGATTGTCATAAATTGAAAAAAATTGAGAGTAAAACTCGTCAGTTTCCAATTTTTGCATCTTCAATTCGGTTGCGCTCGCAGGATATTCGGCTGTTTCAACTTTTGATGTGAACACCGACTCTTTACATGAACACAAGAAAATAAGAGAAAGAAAATATAAGGTAAACTTCTGCATCGGAAATATGGATAAAACAATTTGATGGATCAATCTCAATTATGTTCATTCATCAAATTGTAATAGATGGATTTAATTTTTTTGTGCAATGCGTTATAACACCTTTCTGGATATACTCTTTGGATTCCTTACAAGGATAGAGCATTCCGCTTGTAGTGCGATCATCACAGCGATAGAATAAACCAAATTCAGCGGTTGAACTGGAACTGGCAACACAATCTTCGACAGGTGTTCCCTCTCCTTGAGTCAAGGCTTCGATGTTGGCGAGTTCGAGGTCGGAGAATTCGCGGGGTTGAGTGTTGGTGTTGAAGGCGGCAAAGCATGCGGCTCCTACTGCGGCGAATGTGGCAACTGATAAGAATAGTTTCTTTTTCATAAAGTTTGGTTTTCAACATAACTGATGATTTTGAAGTCAGGATAGTCAAGATCAATGGTGTCTTCTTTGATCTGATAGACAAGCTCGTCTGGCATCACAATCTCGCGCCCGACCCACTCGGAGATTATGCCGGTATGGGTTACGCGTTCACGGCTGACGCAACTATCTAGCACCAGACCAACAATGAGAGTCAATAGTGATATGAGCGACAGTTTCTGCATGGCATTTGATTGGGTTGTAGGCTGAACAGTTTTTAACAATTGTAAAGTTATAAAAAACTTGAAAACAACAAAATTATGTTTATTATTTTATAATTACCTGATCTTCTTATTTTTTTGATCACTCTGAAACGTCTGCGCCGGGCCGATCAGTCGGTCACAGCGAAGCGCTGCAAGGTCATAGTGCCGAGTTCCTGAAGCTGAGGAACGTATTTGACGAAATGGGGAGCATTGCTATGGATGTCGAGCAGCGAGTCGTTCTCCCAAGTCTCGACGATCATATATTCACCCGGGGTTGTTGTGCTTTCGAGAAAATCGTAGCTGATGCATCCGGCGTCTTCACGCGAGGCTGCGACCAGGCTGTCGGCGATGGCTTTGACTTCGTCGACATTGACGCCGTCTTTGAGAGTGTAGAACACGTTGAGGCGTATCGCGCTTATTACTTCAGGTTCTGCGGCTTCAACAGTGTCGCACGAGGAATTGTTGCGGCATGAGCAGACGGCAGCCGCAGCAAAGCCTGCGAGGATGATGGATTGAATGAGTTTCATAAGTGGAAATGTTGTTTTATCAGATTTTTGAGTTCCGGATTATTTCTTTTGCGCGTTCGGCGTCGCGACGGAATACCCGCAGATTTATGCCACCGATCGAGTTGAAACCGATGGGATAGAGCGAGCTGAACATTTCATTATCGAGTACGGAAGGTATGTTGTGTTCGGCGAGAATATCTTTTGCCATGTGTGCCTGCCAGTCGAAATCGAATGTTGCGGCGATTATGAGATCGTTGTCGGCCATAGTTGATGGTATTTGTTGAAGGTATGGATAAAAATGCCGCCGTACAGCTCAGCTGCACAGCGGCCGTAAAGTAATATTTGTCCCGGACGGTTATTCTTCGTCGTCCTCTTCGCGCATGTTGTGGAATACGTTCTGTACGTCCTCGTCTTCTTCGATCTTTTCGAGAAGTTTGTTGACAGATTCGCGTTGTTCGGGAGTCACATCCTTGAGGTCGTTGGGAATGCGTTCGAATTCAGAACTGATGATTTCGAAGCCGTTATCTTCAAGATACTTCTGAATGTTGGAGTATTCCTCAAAAGCGCCATAAAGCACGATCTGCTCGTTGCCGTCCTCGTCTTCGTCGTGTCCGAGTTCGTCAACTCCGTAATCAATGAGCTCGAGTTCGAGATCATCGAGGCTGACTCCGTACTTGGGTTTGATCTTGAACACAGACTTATGGTCGAAAAGGAAGGTCAGTGAACCCTGTGTGCCAAGCGAACCGCCGTGTTTATTGAAATAGGAACGCACGTTGGCGACAGTACGGGTATTGTTGTCGGTAGCGGCTTCAACGAAGATAGCGATACCGAAGGGGCCGTATCCTTCGTAAGTGATTTCCTTGTAGTCTCCGGCGTCTTTGTCGGTTGCTTTCTTGATGGCGCGTTCGACGGTATCCTTGGGCATGTTGGCCGCCTTGGCGTTCTGCATCAGAGCGCGGAGACGCGGGTTGGTCGAGGGATCGGGACCTCCGGCTTTGGCAGCGATGGTTATTTCTTTACCGATGCGGGTAAATGTGCGGGACATATTGCCCCAGCGTTTAAGTTTTCTTGCTTTGCGGTATTCAAATGCTCTTCCCATGGGTAGAAGTTTTGAGTGAGTTATATTTTTTTGTTGTGTTGACGGGTGTGTGGGTTTAACGCAACTGTGCGCCGAGTTTTTTCTCGAGGTTGCCTATGATGCGGCTCATCACCTGGTCGATATATTTGTCCTGAAGGGTTTTCTCGTTGTCCTGAAGGATGAGTGAGATGGCGTAAGACTTCTTGCCGGCCGGCAGGTTCTTGCCTTCGTAAACGTCGAACAGAGCCACTTCGCGGAGTATGTTGCGCTCGCTTTCGTGTACGACCTGCTCAATATCAGCCATGCTCACGGATGAGTCGATCAGCAGTGACAGATCTCGTTTTACGGGGTGAGTCTTGGGTAGCGGAGTGTAGGTGACGTTGCGTTTGACGGCGAGTGCCACGAGCGCCTTCCAGTCAAATTCGGCGAAGAACACAGTCTGACGCACCTCACAGCGGCGGGCTACGTCGGGCCGGACGATGCCGAGGCGGCCGAGTTGCTTGCCTGAGCGGGTTGAGACGGAGAGCGCGGTTGCGAATATTTCGTCAGCCACGGGTTTGAATGAGAGTTCACGCCTGGTTATACCGAGACGGGCGAAGATATTGTCGATATGGGCGCGCAGGTCATATGCCGTAGCTTCTTCAGCGGGGTGGGTCCAATTACCTTTGCGGCTGTTGCCTGTCATCCAGAGGGCTATCCTGGATCCTTCGCTGTAGGGCGCGAGCGGACGGTCTGCTGTCGGCTCGAGTCCGGGATCAAGGAAATATACGTTGCCGAATTCATAGAATGACAGGTCCTCGCTTCGGCGGTTGACATTGTGGGCTATTGCTTCGAGGCCACCGAAAAGCAGACTCTGGCGCATGACGTTGAGATCCTGACTCAGCGGGTTGAGCAACTTGACGCAGTGTTCGGCGGGCATTGTCTCGAGTCCCTGATAGTAGGCCTCGGCGGTGAGTGAATTGTTGAGTATCTCGTTGAAACCGGCAGCGGTCAGCTGCTCGGCAACGGTCTTCATCATATCGTCGGCGCGATCGGTGAGTGTCTTGTATGCGAGCGAAGAGTGAACTGTGGTGGTCATCGGCACGTTGTTGTAGCCGTAGATGCGTAGCAGATCCTCAATTATGTCGCACGGACGACGGACATCGACGCGGTATGTGGGCACAGCGAGAGACAAAGTCTTGCCGTCGGCGCTGCGGCCTGTGATTTCGATTTCAAGAGATGCGAGGATCGAATCGACGGTCTCGGCCGGTATCTCGATGCCGAGCAGGCGGGTGATTTCGTCGTAGCTCAGTTCGACAGGGTAGGGAGCGACGGGCGACGGATAGATGTCAACGGGCT
>CAJUMI010000035.1:12747-23582 GCA_910587545.1 uncultured Muribaculaceae bacterium
GGGCTCGCCGCAGATTTCACCGCCGGCAAGTTCCTTGACCATCAGAGCCGCGAGTTTGAGGGCATACATACATCCGTTGGGATCGACACCGCGCTCGAAGCGGAACGATGAGTCGGTGTTGAGGCCATGGCGTCTGGCTGTGCGGCGAACGGAGGTCGGGTTGAAACATGCGCTCTCGAGAAATATTGAATCAGCCGATTCGGTGACTCCGGAATCAAGGCCTCCGAATACGCCTGCTATACACATTGGCTCAATTTTGTTGCAGATCATGAGGTCGGCTGCGTTGAGCTTGCGCTCCACTTCGTCGAGAGTGGTGAACGGTGTGCCTTCGGGGCAAGTGCTGACAATGATTTTCTCCCCCTTGATCTTGTCGAGGTCGAAACAGTGGAGCGGCTGCCCGAATGCGTGGAGTATGTAATTTGTGATGTCGACGATGTTGTTGATTGGTCGCAGACCGATGGATGTCAGACAGTCTTTGAGCCACTCGGGGCTCTCGGCTACTTTGACGCCGCGGATGGTCAGACCGCAGTAGCGGGTACACGCTTCGGGATTTCTGATCTCTACAGCGACGGCTTTACCGTCGCTGTCGGTCTTGAAGTCATCGACAGACGGGCGAGTGAGAGCTTTGTGCCCGGCGTGGCAGTCGATCCAGGCGGCTATGTCGCGCGCCACGCCGTAGTGTGATGCGGCGTCGATGCGGTTAGGTGTAAGATCAACTTCAAGCACGAAGTCGTCGCGAAGCTCGTAGAAGTCGGCGGCCGGAGTGCCGGGCGCCACTTCGCGGTCGATCACGATTATACCGTCGTGGGAGGTGCCTACGCCGATTTCGTCTTCGGCGCAAATCATGCCGAACGACTCAACTCCGCGAATTTTGGATTTCTTGATCTGGAATGTCTCGTCGCCTTCGCCGTAAAGGGTTGTTCCTACGGTTGCGACAACAACTGTCTGGCCGGCGGCGACGTTTGGCGCGCCGCAGACGATCTGGAGCGGCTCGCCGAGGCCGAGGTCGACTGTCGTTATATGCAGGTGGTCGCTGTTGGGGTGTTCGACGCAGGTCAGAACTTTGCCTATGACTATGCCTCTGAGTCCGCCTTTGATTGATTCAACTCTTTCGATGCCTCCGGTTTCAAGACCGATTGAGGTCAGGGCTGCCGCCAGTTCTTCGGGCGAAAGTCCGAGATCGATATATTGCTTGAGCCAGCTGTATGAAATGTTCATTGATGCTGAATTATGATTGGTTTGCTTGTTGCATAAGTTTTTAACATGCAAATTTACGAAAAATTCAGCACCGAGCAAAAATCTTTTTCGCGTAGTGCGGCTCTAAAATCTCATATTGGCAGGTGGTGGAGTGAACAACGTGGTATGAGCCTGCGTTAGGATGGTGATTGTAATGATGCTATTATTATGACAGACAGACTCTCATATGAAGATAAAAAAGAGCTTCCCGACTCGGTTTACGGTTTGCCGGAACGTCGTGAATATCCTATGCCTGACGCTGCGCACGTGCGTGCGGCTGAAGCATATTTTCGCTATTGCCCTGAGGATCTGAAGCCCCGGCTTGCCCGCGCCATATTAGCACGGGCAAGGGAGTTCGGTGTCGATGTCGAGTCGCCGACAGTGCTTTCCTATGCCTGACGCGCATTATGCGACAGGTATTGTGAATGTGAATCTTGCACCGGTTCGATAGTCTTTATCGAGCGAAAGGTCGCCTTTGAGCAGCGAGGCGAGCAGACTGCTGATATATAGGCCGAGGCCATTGCCCTGAGTCGACGCATCAAGTTTGGTGAAGCGTGAGAATATCAGGTCTTCCTTGCCTTTGGGGATGCCGGTGCCTGTGTCTGAGATCGTAAATGTGATTGCTTTTCGGTCGTCGCTGAACTTGTAGCCGAAACTGATCATGCCTTTTTCGGTGAACTTGGCGGCGTTGGTCAGCAGGTGGATCAGTACTTGTTCGACACGCTGCGGATCGGTGCGGATCACTGTGTCATTGTCGCTTTCGTTTTCGAAGACAAATCTGACATCGGGGGACAGATGCTTTGTGGTCGAGTCGATGGATATCTGGCAGATTTCCTTAAGAGAGCAAGGAATGTGATTGATGGTCAGTTTTGAATTTTCGAGTGAGGGCAGTTCGAGAACATCGTTGACCAGGGTAAGCAACAGATCGCTGTTGAGCGACACCAGGTCGGCGAAGCGTTTTATATAGCGATGTCTGTCATCATCGATGCAATCGGCGATAAGGTTGGAATATTCGACTATCGCTGAGAGCGGTGTCAGAAGCTCGTGACCCATGTTGTTGACAAAGTCTGATTTGAAACGCTCTGACTGTTTAGCCTTGTCGCGGGCCTCGATCAGTTCGTTCTGGGCGCGTTTGAGCGCATCGCGCTCTTTAAGCAGAAGTTTGTTGGAAACATTGATGTGTCTGACAAGTTTCTTGGTATGCCGGTTTGTGATGACAAGCACTACGATCACAATGACAAGCACGACCAGACCGATGACGGCAATGACGAGCAGTTCGCGGTGTCGCTCGCTCGTTTTCTCGCGGTTGGCATATATGAGGCTGTCGTTCTGGGCTTTGAGGTCATTGACATCATAGAGTATCTGAAGCTCCTTGAAGCGCTCGGCGGCTTTGGTCTCGATGCGTTCCTCGAGTAGATGTGTGTAGATGTCAAGGCCATATAGTTGGTCTTCTTTGTTGCCGAGTTCTTTTGAGGCTTCGATCAGAGCCTTTACCATCTGCGTATATACCTCGTTGTTGTTTTTGTTTTTCTCGAGCTGTCCCTTTATCAGCGGAATGGCTTCTTTACAATGTTTTTTTGCCATTAGATAATAAATTCTCGAGCGTATGCTCAGGTCTTTTTCTTCCTGTAAACGAGGCGAGTGTTTTATGATTTCGAGCATGCGGTTGTAATATATGTCAACCTCTTCAGGCTTGAGGACTTCGCTGCACATCAGGAGATTGTGGTAGCATCGGTATATTCCGCCGGCATAATTCGGGTATTTACGTCCTGAATTTTTATGACGTTTTTCGAGTTCTTTATGCAGGTCAAGCATTTTATTGTTGGCGTCGATAGCTTCGTCATAGAGTTTGTTGTTCAGAAAACTCATAGATGCCTGGTTGTAGAAAAGAATCCTGAGATAGATGTGTCGCGATGGAAGTTGGTCGATCAGTTTCTGTAGATCCCGGATATATCTGATCAGCAGATCTCCGTCGATGGCGTTGCGCAGATAGGTACACAAATAGAACAAATGTTCGATCCGGTCGTAGAGGCTGAGGTTTTGGTTGCTTTGACAGTCGACCATGTATTGGACCATCTTTTTCTGGCGCTCGTTTTCGGGCAGCGATCTTATCTCGCGTGCGGCATTTCTGACTTTTATATATAAGAGTGTGCTTTTCTGTACATCGCTTTCCGGCATATCTTGAGCCCTTTTCAGGAGTACCGCCTGCATCGAGTCGTTTTCTTCGTGACATGCGGCCAGAAGGACAAGAGTCTCCGCTATGGCAGATTCTATGCCTGAGCGTTGGGCTGTGCCGTAAAGTTCCTCCAGGATTGGCGCACGCTGGTCATAGCGCGTCAGGTCATAGATGTCAAACATCAATTCCAGGCTGTCGGAGGCGGTTGTTTTGTCGCCGAGTTTTGCCCGGAGTTCGTCGATTGTCGGTATGGCTCCGAGAGTTGTTGCGGTAAGAAGCAATATGACAGCGAGACGGAGACGTAGCGTGAGATTTGTCATTTTGGTTGATGATGGTTCTGTAATTATTTACATTGCAAACTAACAAAAAAACATCCGAACTTCAAAATTTTTCGGGAGATAGCATTTGTGCGTGCGTCAGAATGTCACAGTTTTTTTGTAAATTTGTCCTCATTATCATGGGCAGGCTTCTATCAATAGATTTCGGACGACGTCGTTGCGGGATAGCGGCGACTGATCCGTTGCGCATAGTCGCCAACGGAGTTGCCACTGTAGCCACAGCATCGCTCACCGATTTTGTGAAGCAGTACATATCTGCTGAATGTGTCGATGCGATCGTAGTGGGCTATCCGCGCGACCTGCACGGACAACCCTCGGAATCGGTGAAATATCTGACGCCGGCCATCGACAGGTTGAAAAAAGCCATCGGCCCCGTGACTGTCATTTTTTTTGACGAGCGCTTCACCTCGGTGCTTGCTCACAAGGCGATGATTGACGGCGGCATGAAGAAGATGGATCGCCGCGACAAGGCTATCGTCGACGAAATATCGGCGACCATACTGCTCAACGATTTCCTGCAAAGTAGATTATACAACGAAACAAACATACCTTCCAAATGAAATTACCAGTTTACCTTTACGGCCATCCGGTGCTCAGACGCATCTCCGAGCCTGTCGACGGTCAATATCCCGATCTTGGAAAACTTATCGATGATATGCAGGCCTGCATGTACGAGAGCGAGGGTGTAGGCTTGGCGGCGCCTCAGATAGGCCGCAATATCCGGCTCATCGTCATCGACGCCTCGCCGTTGGGCGAGGACTTCCCCGAATGTGCCGGCCGCAAGATGGTGCTGATCAATCCTGAGCTTGAAGTGCTCGACGGTGAGCGCGTATCCCGTCCTGAAGGATGTCTTAGCCTGCCCGGACTGTCGGAGAACGTGCCCCGTGTCGAACACATACGCCTGAAATGGCAGGACGAGAACTTCGAGTCTCACGACGAGGAGATTTCGGGTTTTCTGGCCCGCATCGTTCAGCATGAGTATGATCATCTCATAGGCAAGCTCTATATCGACCATATCTCGCCGATACGCAAGCAGCTTATCAAGGGCAAGCTCAACAACATCATCAACGGCCATACCCGCTGTGACTATCCTGTAAAATATGCACCTAAAAAGAAATAACCCATGGCAGACGACAAAAAGATAATCTTTTCGATGGTAGGCGTGTCAAAGACCTACCCACCTCAGAAACAAGTACTGAAAAACATCTACCTATCGTTTTTCTACGGTGCCAAGATCGGCATAATAGGTCTCAACGGCTCCGGTAAGTCATCGTTGCTGAAGATCATCGCAGGTATTGACAAGAGCTTCCAGGGCGAGGTTGTGTTCTCTCCCGGCTACTCGGTGGGCTATCTTGAGCAGGATCCTCAGCTTGATCCTTCGAAGACGGTTATCGAGGTGGTGCGCGAAGGTGTGCAGCCCATAATGGATCTTCTCGCAGAGTTTGACAAGGTGAACGAGAGTTTTGCCGACCCCGATGTGCTTGAGGATCCCGATAAGATGGATGCACTTATCGCCCGTCAGGCCGAACTTCAGGACAAACTCGACGCGGCCGACGCATGGAATATAGACTCCAAGCTCGAACGCGCCATGGATGCCCTGCAGTGTCCGCCGGACGATCAACCCGTGACAACGCTTTCAGGAGGAGAGCGCCGTCGCGTGGCTCTCTGCCGCCTTCTTCTCCAGCAGCCCGATGTGCTGTTGCTCGACGAACCTACCAACCACCTCGACGCCGAGTCGATCGACTGGCTCGAGCAGCATCTGCAGCAATATCCCGGCACAGTCATAGCCATCACCCATGACCGTTATTTCCTAGATCACGTCGCAGGCTGGATACTCGAACTTGACCGCGGTGAGGGTATACCCTGGAAGGGTAATTATTCGTCGTGGCTTGAGCAGAAGACCAAACGTATGGCTCTCGAGGAGAAACAGGCATCGAAGCGCCGCAAGACTCTCGAACGTGAGCTCGAATGGGTGCGCATGGCTCCCAAGGCCCGTCAGGCAAAGGGCAAGGCGCGACTGTCGAGCTACGACCGCCTGCTTAATGAAGATCAGAAACAGAAAGAGGAACGCCTCGAGATATTTATCCCCAACGGTCCGCGTCTGGGCAACAAGGTCATCGAGGCTCACGGTCTCGCCAAGGCTTTCGGCAGAAAGCAGCTGTTCAAGGATCTTGATTTCAGTCTTCCGCCGGCAGGCATTGTCGGTGTGATCGGGCCCAACGGAGCCGGAAAGACGACGCTGTTCCGTCTGATCATGGGGCAGGAGACTCCCGATGCCGGATCGTTCGACGTGGGAGAGACCGTCAAAGTGGCTTACGTTGACCAGACTCATCACGATCTGTTGCCTGATAAGACGGTTTATGAGGTTGTTTCACAGGGAGTAGAGAGCTTCCGCATGGGCGGCCGCGATATCAATGCGCGTGCATATCTGTCGAAATTCAACTTCACCGGAGCCGATCAGGAAAAGAAAATCGGAGTGCTTTCCGGCGGTGAACGCAACCGTCTCCATCTCGCCATGGCACTCAAGGAGGAAGGCAATGTGCTGCTGCTTGACGAGCCGACCAACGACATCGACGTCAACACACTGCGCGCCCTCGAGGAAGGCCTTGATGATTTCGCAGGCTGTGCAGTGGTTGTAAGCCACGACCGTTGGTTTCTTGACCGCATCTGCACCCACATCCTTTCGTTCGAGGGCGACGGCAAAGTCGTCTACTATGAGGGCTCATACTCTGATTATGAAGACTTCAAGCGCGCACATAATGATGGCAAAGAACCCGTGCGCCGCCGCTACCGCAAGTTGATGGAGTGACATCTGTCATGGATGCAAAAAGAAAAACGTTCGCAAGTCGATTGATTTGCGAACGTTTTTTCTTTTAAGAGTCGGGGTGAGAAGACTCGAACTTCCGACCTCCACGTCCCGAACGTGGCGCGCTGCCAACTGTGCTACACCCCGAGCTGCGCTTTTGCGACTGCAAAGTTAACCGTTTTTTTGATAACGCGAAAATTTTTTGTACATATTTGACGCAAAAGGATGTTTTTGAACATATTTTTAGCCCCGATTTGAGTAAATATACCGTCTGATGTCACAATTTTAAGCGCACGGCGCGGTTTAATGGAGAAAAAACACTATATTTGCGAGCTGAAATTTACCCGTTAATACTAATTAATAATTTAACCATAAAAAATCACATGCAAAGCAAAGGATCTTTAGGAAGCACTGTTGCCGGTGTTATCGCGATTTTCCTCGTATTGGTGTGCCTCTTCTATCTTTCATTCTCGTTCATTTCGAGCAAGCATGAATCTGCGGCCGCACAATATGCACTCGTGGAATCCGGCGACAATGACGATGCCGCTTACAATCAAGCTTACAAGCACTACATGGACTCGCTCGGCGAGCAGAAAGTATATCTCGGATATACTCTCAACGATGTTCGCAAATGGGGCGTAGGTCTCGGCCTTGACCTCAAGGGAGGTATGAACGTTATTCTTCAGGTCGACATACCTGACATGCTCCGCTCGATGAAGAGCGGCGACACCGACTCTGTCTTCGAATCGGCTATCGCTGCCGCCAACGGTCTGATCGACCGCCATGTCACAGACGACTATGTCGGTGCGTTCGTGTCGGAGTATCGCAGCCGCAAACCTCAGGCCGACTTCTCGGTGATATTTCAGGGTCTTGTAAATCCCGGATCGAGTGACGATCAGGTACGCACAAAACTCAAATCGGAAGTTAAGGACCGTGTCGACAACTCTGCGACTAACGTGCTTCGCAGCCGTATCGACCAGTTCGGCGTCGTTTCGCCCAACATTCAGGTTCTTCAGGGTAAGGACGGTCAGATCCTGCTCGAACTTCCCGGTGTGAAAGATCACGAACGTGTGCGTGAGCTTCTCCAGCGCTCGGCCAATCTCGAGTTCTACGAAACTTATACAGTCGACCAGATCGCCAACGCACTCTCTTCGGCTTATACCCGTCTCAACGCTGACACATTATATAATGCGGCTCCTCTCGCCCAACTTCTCGCCTCGCAGGGCAGCGGCGCCACCGTAGGCTATGCGCCCGACGCGCGCGCAATGGCTCAGATCAATACACTCCTTGAGTCTTCCGTGGCCAAGAGTGTCCTTCCTTCTGATCTCCGTCTCCGCTGGGGCGTCAAGCCGGTTGTCCGTGTCGATCCCGCCACTAAGCAGGAATACAATTTCGGCTTCCCCCTTTATGCACTCCGTACGTCTGGCGGCAAGCCCGTTCTCGACGGCAAGGCTGTCAGCGACGCTTCGGCCAACTACGACAATTTCCGTGGCAACGAAGTGTCGATGCGCATGAACCCCGAAGGTTCACGTGCGTGGGCCCGCATCACTTCGGCCAACCTCAACCGTCAGGTCGCAATCGTCCTCGACGATCAGGTCTACTCTGCTCCTACAGTCAACAGCGTCATCGAAGGCGGTAGTTCTTCAATAACCGGAGACTTCTCTCTCGATGAGGCAAAAGACCTCTCCAATGTGCTTAAGTCGGGCAAGATGGATGCCAAGGTTCACATCATCAGTGACATGGTCATCGGTCCGTCGCTTGGCGCTCAGGCCATTCAGGCAGGTTTCATCTCGTTTATGGTGGCTCTTGTTCTGCTCATGGTCTTCATGATAGTGTTCTACGGATGGATCCCCGGTTGTGTGGCCAACATCTGTCTGATCTTCAACCTCTTCTTTACGTTCGGTATTCTCGCGTCATTCCAGGCTGTCCTCACCCTCTCGGGTATCGCCGGTATCGTGCTTTCGCTTGGTATGGCAGTCGACGCAAATGTGCTTATCTTCGAACGTTCTAAAGAGGAACTCCGTGCCGGCAAGAATCTCCGCACCGCTATTTCCGACGGTTACAGCAATGCGTTCTCGGCAATCTTCGACTCCAACTTGACATCGATCATCACCGGTATAATCCTTCTGCTCTTCGGCACAGGTCCGATCAAGGGCTTCGCAACAACTCTGATCATCGGCCTTGTTTGCTCGTTCTTCACCGCTGTCTACCTCAGCCGTCTCTTCTTCACGTGGTTCAGCAAGACCAGGATGTTCAACGCTATCACCTTCCAGACTGCAGCTTCGCGCAAGATGTTTGTCAGCACCAACTATAATTTCCTCGGTGCCCGCAAACTCAGCTTCACAATCGCCGGCATCTTTGCTGCGATCGTTGTCATCTCGCTCTTTGTCCGCGGTCTCAATCAGGGCATCGACTTCTCGGGTGGCCGCAACTATGTTGTCAAGTTCGAGCAGCCTGTAAGTACATCTGAACTTCAGGAAGTGCTTGCGCCCCAGTTCCCCGGTTCTTCTGTTTCCGTGATCACGATCGAAAGCTCCAACCAGGTGCGCATCTCGACCAACTACAAGATCACTGATGAGAACGAGAATACCGAAAAAGAAATCACTGCCAAATTGTTCGAGGCTCTCAAACCCTATCTCCGCGACGGCATGTCGGCAGCTGAATTCTCGACCACCGACGCTTCACAGGGCATTGTACAGTCGCAGAAAGTCGGTCCTTCCGTGGCCGATGACATGCGCACCGATGCCTACATCGCAGTGATCATCTCGCTTATCGCGATGTTCCTCTACATCCTGCTCCGCTTCCGCAACGTGGCCTTCTCGCTCGGTGCGCTTGCCGCAGTCGCATTCACCGCTTTCTCGATCATCGGCTTCTATTCGCTGTTCTATGGCGTGCTTCCGTTCGCTATGGAAATCGACCAGACTTTCATCGCCGCGATCCTGACGGTGATCGGTTACCAGATCAACGATACCGTGGTCGTCTTCGACCGTGTTCGTGAAAATGTAGGTCTCTATCCCAAACAGGACTTCTTCACCACGATCAACAAGTCGATCAACTCCACTCTCGGACGTACGATCATGACATCATGCTCGACCTTGCTCGTGCTTCTCTGCATCTTCATTCTCGGTGGTGATGCTATCCGCAGCTTCACATTCGCAATGATCTTCGGTGTGATCATCGGCACACTCGCGACAATCTACGTTGCCGCTCCCGTAGCCTACCTCACCGACGCACGCCGTGCCAAAGTCGCCAAGAAATAAGCAAATTTGTTTCTCCATATTACAAGAGCCCCGGATCACACGATTCGGGGCTCTGCCATATAAATGTGTTACAGATCGGCGTTACGACAACGTGTGCCCTTCTCAGCGACTCGATATGAGTTATTAAGTCTGTGAAAATATGTTATTAAACATATAAAAATATTTGCAAAAGTGGTATCGGGGGTATTATCTTTGCGAAAACCGATCCTCTAATCCTCACCGCCATGATGCCGACTGTCAGAAAACAGATTGTATATTTGCTCGCGATATTGAGCGCATTGCAAATTCATGCACGGGAGATCATGCTGCCGCTGGTTGTGGATCCGCTCAAAGGCGAACTTCTTGATACCGACGTATGGGATTTCTCGCAGCAATGGTCGGGCGACGACAGGTCAGGTACTTCGGTTCATGTTTATGGCGACTCGCTGCTCGCAGAGACCGTTGCGGGGCGAAGATATTGGTACTGCATCAGCGGGGATTCAATTTTCTACAACGGAGAGGAAGACCGGCTCACGACCATCATCGTTGACTCGCCCGTCTACATGACTACACGCCCTTTTGTTCCCGGATACAGTAGCGGCGGTATCGCGCGCATACGCTACGACCGTCTCGACAAGCCTGTCGAGGTCACTTTTAACGACGGCCACCGACAGACCGTCAGCTACGACGGCTTCGGGCGGAAGATCAGGGTCGACTACGCCCAGGGACCGGCATCGGTGATAGGCGGCGATCTGCCCGCCGACGGGGACTATGAGGTCACATTGTCAAGAGTCTACGCAGGGGCGCATGTGTTCTGCGACGGCCGGCTCGAATACTCGGGCTTTCCGAGCGGTTACTTCGACGCCTCGGGGTCACCGAGATACTATATCACCGACTGGCAGGGCAACAACGTCGCCGTTGTCGACAAGGCAGGGAGTGTCGTGCAGAAGACGACCTACTACCCATACGGTGAGCCGACCATCGAGTCCGAGGGACAGCGGTATCTTTTCGGCGGCAAGGAGCGCGAACATGCCGGCGGC
>CAJUMI010000036.1 GCA_910587545.1 uncultured Muribaculaceae bacterium
GTGCCGGCTATGCTTTGACCGGAGCACTTGCCGGCGGCGCAGGAGCTGCGGCTGGCGTGGCGGCTGCGGTAGGTGTCAGCAGTATGCTTGGCGTGTCAGCCACTACATTGGCGGGTGGCTCTACGGGCTTTTTGTCCGGAGCAAAAGTTGGGGCGGCAAACGGTATGGTGAGCGGTTTTTTGTTGGATACTTCCAATTCGTTATTGGAGGGAAACAGCATTGGAACCGCTTTGAATAAAGGAATATTCGGAGCCGCAACAGGCGGAACTGTCGGCAGCATAGCCGGCGGCCTGACCGGTGGTGTGCATGCTCTCAGGCAGGGCAAGGATTTTTGGAGTGGAAAGGATATAAGCAGATATAAATCCATCGGTTATGGGAACTCCTTATCTACTGCGAATAATGATAATACCTACTCAGTTTATCAAGGTCTTTATGACGAAGGTAATGTAAGATATATAGGTATCACTAAACGAGAGCCGGAAATAAGATTCGCTGAACATTATCGGTCTGGAACGAATAAAGCGGGGTTGCATTATTTTGTTATTGATGGAACGGGACAACTTTCAAAATTACAGGGTCGAATTTGGGAACAAAACTTGATAAATCAATTTAAAATGATAAAAGATGGTGGGCAGTTATTTAATATGAGGAACGAAATTAATCCAAAATATTGGATTAAGTTTGGCATTAAATTCTAATTCAAATATAATTATGGCAAAGCGAATAGTGACGAAAATTGGGAATGTATTCTGTGCGGAAATAGATAATGAATTCAAATGTTATTTCCAATATATTTCTAACGATTTGTATAATTTGAACAGTTCGGTTATACGGGTATTCAAAAAGCGCTACCCAATGGACAGTAATCCAACGATCGACCAAATCATCAATGACGAGGTCGCCTTTTATGCACACACTATATTGAGGTTTGGAATCCAATTTAATGCGTGGTATAAAATTGGAAAATCAACTGAAATTGGCGAGAAAGAATTAAAAAAGGTGTATTTTTGTCAGACACAAGACCATGAAGCTGTCTTTAATCCATTCCCTGAATTAATCTGGGTAGATCCATTGAAAAACTGGTATTTATGGCATGTAAATGAAGAACATCAAAGAATCGGGAAATTGCCAAAAAAATATTGGACAATTGTTGAACCCGGGGGTGTAATACCATACATAGATATCATAAATCGTATGCGATATGGTTTTTACAAATATGCATCTGTAATGTATGATGTAATCAAGCGTATACCGCTGCCTGACGTGGACGTCTATTTAAAAACGGAAGAAGACGGGATCGTCACCTATTATCAATTCAAAGGATCTCACGCTGTGAGACAGCTGATTGTCACAGACGGGAAAGAGATCAGGCTGACTGCCGACAATCCCAAAGCCGACGGACGGAAGCTGCGAACCGCCGATTTCGGCGACACCAACTGGCGCAATCAGGATTTCATCGAAAAAGACGAATTCGACCGCGCATGGAATGAAAATCGCTGAAATTAGGCTATCCGAAAAACAGACGATTTAACATTATTGATTATCGTCGGACGAATCGGTCGGGGCGACGAGGGAGAGGGTGTGATCGGGGGCGACGATAACCGTTACTATGTCGAAGGGGCGGCCGGCGACTGATGCCGCAGTCGAGTCGGGGTCGAGCGGCAGGCGGATGTCGGCGCGAAAGTCGAGACCGGGGGTGAGGGCGGCTTTATAGAGGGCTTCCTTGAGGGTCCATGCTCTGAGCAGGAGCGCGTCGGAGAGGCCGTAGACGTTCATCTCTCCGTAGGACAGCACGCGGGGAGCGACGCGGCGCAACTGATCACGTGGCTGCTCGACGTCGACGCCGACGGTGCGGCGAGCGGAAAAGGCTATGCAGGCGTAGTCGCGGCTATGGGAAACGGAAAGCGATGCAACGTGGTCGCCGCCATGCGCCTCTACAGAGGGGACACCGTCGGCGTTGTGGACAATGACGGCGCCGGGGCCGAAGGCTTGGCGGACGAGTGACTCTACCGCCCTACTCTCGGCTTCGCGGCGACCGAGACTGTCGCCGCGGATGATGGGGGCGATGAGCAGGGTGATGTCGTCGAAAGTCAGGCGGCGTGTCATCGGCGGGAAAGGGTTGTGAGAGTGTGGATAAGGTCGCGCTCGACATAGCCGACGGCCGGGGCGAGGGAGTCGATCGGCGAGTCGGGCGCGGCGTCGCTGAAAAACACTGTGCCGCTGACGACCCACGCCCGACCGTCGTCGGCGACAAACTGCAGCGGGGTCGTGCGCGACTCGGGCGAGGCGACCATGAGCGAACGGAAATCGGCCGATGATATCTCACTGCGACGAGCCGGAGCGCCGTCGGCTATGTTGAGGGCCATGCGCTCGGTGCGGTTGGCGACCACGAGGTCGCGGTCGGCGTCGGTGACGGGTGTGACTGTCAGATGGACAGTGGCGTGAAGGGCCGGGTAGACGATATTGACCCAGCCAGGGCGCGGCCTGGTGACGAGGGCCGCTGCGTTGACCTCGATATGGACGGGCAGGCTGTCGAGCGCCGCGTAGACCGATCCGGGATCAGTGATGCGGGGGTAGGCCACGGGGCGTGGAACAGGCGCGGTGGCGCCACGACCGGAGCAGGCCGACAGCAGGGCCGCAAGCATGATTATGATGGGCAGACGGCGCATCAGGCGGTCTGTATTTCGGGCATCACTTTGACGCGCACCTCTGTAATGCGGTGGTCGGAGACGTCGAGGATCAGGAAGCGGCAACGGCCGTACACAAGCGGCTCCTTGTCCTTGGGGAAGTCTCCCTTGATGGCAAGAAGCATGCCGGCGAGGGTCTCGGCGTCCTCGGTGACCTCGGTGTATTCGTCCTCGTCGAGGCCTGTGACACGGAAAAAGTCGGTGAGAAGGGTGCGCCCCTCGAATATATATGTGTCGTCGCGCAGACGCTTGTAGGTCTGCTCTTCCTCATCATACTCGTCGACGATGTCGCCGACGATCTCCTCGAGGACGTCCTCGAGGGTGACTATGCCCTGGGTACCTCCGAACTCGTCGACCACGACGGCCATATGGATCTTTTTCTGGCGGAAGTCTTCGAGCAGGTCGTCGATCATTCGCGACTCGGGCACATAGTAAGGCTCACGCAGCAGGCTCTGCCACTCGAAGTCGCCAGGAGTGGAGCCGACATAGGGCAACAGATCGCGGGCATATAGGATGCCGCGGACGTTGTCGAGCGTATTCTCGTAGACGGGTAGCCGGGAATATCCGCTTTCGATGACGGTCTTCATCACTTCGTCGAACGAATCGCGGATGTCGATGTCGGTCACGTCCATGCGTGTGGTCATGATCTCCGAGGCCGTGATGTCGCCGAACCTGAGGATGCCTTCGAGCATGTCTTTGTCGTCGCTCGACGCCACATCGGTGACCTCGAGTGCCTGGGAAAGCTCCTCGGGTGTGATTTTCTCGGTCTGCTTTGTGACGACGCGGTTGACGATCGATGTCGACCTGACGAGCAGCCTCGACAGAGGCGAGAACAGCTTCATGAAGAAGTTGATGCCGGGAGCCGCCACGCTCGCCCACCTGACGGGATAGTTGTTGGCGTAGAGTTTTGGCAATATCTCGCCGAAAAGCAGGATAAGGAAGGTCAGGATCACGGTCTGAAGAATGAAACTCAGCACCGGATTCATGGAACTGAATACGGGACCCAGCGCGAAATTGCAGAGCACGACAATCGTGACGTTGACAAGATTATTGGTGATGAGTATGGTCGCGAGCAATTTCTCGGGACGGGCGAGCAGCCTGAGTATCGGCTCGCCCTTGCCTGACTCTTCGAGTTCGGCGCATTGCGACTGAGTCAGAGAAAAATACGCGATTTCACTGCCCGAGACAAAGCCGGAGACGACAAGAGCCAGCAGGGCGATGGTTAGGGCCAGAATTTTTTCGATGCCGAAATCTGCGTCGACGGCGATAGTGTTGAGAAGTAAAAAAAGCGGCTCGCAGGCCGGCAAAGGATCTATGTCCAAAACAATAAGTATTAGTTAAACAATATTGACCCGGTCGGATGACCGTCGCACAAAGTTAGTTATAATTTCCGAGAGTGCGACAATCAGCCGCCGATTAATTTGGAATCAACACAGCAAGAATGAGTTTAAGATATATTTAACTATCATGTGCCAAATTCACGCACACTTGGATGACTATTTTTGTAAAAAAATAATTACCTTTGTATTAATTAGGCGTATAATGCCCTGGATGCGCTTCGACGCACTATCGAACGAGTATGATCAATATGAAAAAAAATTCCAATGTCAATCTGCAATCCGCCAAGAATTGCAAGAATGACGAATTTTATACTACATATGAATGTATAGATAAGGAACTGATCAATTACAGCGGGCAGTTCTTTAGAAAGACGGTGCTGTGTAATTGCGACGATCCATTCGAATCGAATTTCTGCAAATTCTTCATAGTTAATTTCAACAAATTCGGATTGAAAAGGCTCATTTGCACGTCATATAAGTCTTCTCCAATCGCCTGTAAAGAGCTGCCTTTCGACGGCAATAACGGAAATCAAGGGTATTCGTTTATCCTCGACAATGTGAATGAGACGGACATCCGTGTCGAGGAGGCACTGTCAATTATAAACAGTGGTTCTTTAAGACAATTGAACGGTAGCGGCGATTTTGCAAGCCAGGAATGCATAGATTATCTGAAAGAAGCCGATATAGTTGTAACAAATCCTCCTTTCTCACTATTTCGGCCGTTTATCTCACTGCTGGTCGCCTATAAGAAAAAGTTTCTGGTGATAGGGAACATGAATGCTATCACCTATAAAGAAATCTTTCCTCTTATTCAGAACAATGAGGCTTGGCTTGGATATAACAACGGAGATATGGCGTTCAGGGTGCCTGAAAACACCGAACCACGGAAAACACGTTTCTGGATTGACGATACAGGGCAGAAATGGAGAAGCCTGGGAAACGCTATGTGGCTGACCAATCTTGACGTGGCATACAGACATAAGACAATGACTCTGACGACATCATACAATCCGCTGATACATCGCAAATTTGACAATTACGAGGCAATAAACGTCCCGAAAGTGTCGTTGATTCCATATAATTATAACGGTGTCATGGCAGTACCTCTCACAATCCTGAACAAGTACAACCCCGACCAGTTCGAGATTGTCGGAGAGGCAAATCACGGATCGGACAATCCTTATGATCTGTTTAAGCCGGTGATTGATGGCAAATCGATTTTTAAACGTATTTTAATCAGGGTGAAACGATGAAATTCAAGATACTTGACTTGTTCTGTGGTGCCGGCGGATTTTCGTGGGGTGTACACAAAAACAGAAATTTCACGACGGTCATAGCCCTTGATTACAATGCACGGGCGGCAGACACCTTCAAAAGGAATATGCCTGCGGCCACCGTAATAGTTGGCGACATAACCTTTCCGGATGTCAAACGTCGGGTCGTCGCTGAGAGCAAATCACAAGGTGTCAACATGATTATCGGCGGCCCGCCCTGCCAGGGCTTCTCTCTTAAAGGCAAAAAACTCGGGCTTGCCGATCCCCGCAACTTCCTGTTCAGAGAATATCTCAACATCGTGGATGAGCTGCAACCTGAGGTTTTCATCATTGAGAACGTCAAGGCATTGCTCTCGACATCGGCCGGATGGTTCAAACAGGAAATCGTCAATACTATCGCTGAAATGGGCTACTTTGTCGAGTACGGAGTGATAAACGCATCGGATTTCGGAGTGCCGCAAGCAAGAGAACGCGCGATATTCATCTGCTCCAGATCCAGACACATCACCCTGCCCCGGCCTGTCGGAAAACAGACGACAGTCAGGGACGCCATATCAGACCTGGCATATCTGAACTCAGGAGAGGGCGACGAAACACAAACTTACAGGACAGAACCGCAGTCTGACTATCAGAAAACTATGAGAGACGGCAGCATTGAGTTGTACAATCATGTGGCGTCAAAACATAAACCAATCGCGATAGAGAAGCTGAAACTCATACCGCCTGAAAAGGGCAAGGAATTTCTGCCGCCCGAGATGGTGGGCAGGCAGAAGTTCAAAACAACATGGGGACGACTTGTATGGGACGAGCAGTCTCCGACTATCGACACCCGGTTCGACGCAGCATCGAACGGCCGCAACAACCATCCCGAACTGCACAGATCGATCACACCGCGCGAGGCCGCAAGAATCCAGTCGTTCGACGACAGCTTCAGATTTTTCGGATCGAAAGTATACATCCGCCAGCAGATAGGCAATGCCGTTCCTCCCCTGATGGCCAAGGCAATAGCAGATCAAATATACTCATTTTATAAATCCTGACATCCAATCATATGAACGTAGAAATGGCTTATCTTCTCGGCATGGTTCTCGGTAACGGAACCATACAGAGAGGAGACAACAGATCAAGAATAACGATAGATATTCCCCATAAAAATATATGGACAGACGACGGTCTTGAAGCCAAAATCTATGTTCAGGCCAGTCTGCATGACATCCGCGACATTATCGGACCTCTGATCGGAGCGGAACTTGACAGTTACAGAGAGGAGCACTCGACGAAGATTTCATTCGAGAAGAATAATAATGACTATCTGATGAGAGAGATTTTCAGAATGCTGGGTTGGGGCGTCAGACATCAGACAATGGAGTTTTCCGACGAACTTTTCACTATGACGCGCGATGAGATAAAATCGTTTGTCAGAGGGTTCGCCGATGTCACCGGATATATCAGAAAATCAAATATCGCATTCGGTAAGAAAGGCGCACATAGAGTATATATTGAAATTCCCACCAACTGGGATATGGTGATAGGACTCGCAAATCTGCTAAAGTCTATTGATGTTCCGGTTCAGACCATAGATTTCGGGCACCCGAATTTTCGTGACAGCAAACTCAAGAAATATAACGAGGGCAAACGGAATTACTGGAAGAAAGAACATCAGTTGAAAATCTGGGCCAACGAATTTATGCCCATAGGTTTTAATATCAGACATAAGCAAGAGGCTCTTGAACGTTTGTCGGGTGAGTTGCTCGAAGTTATGGATCCCGAGAAAACACATAAGTTCTATTGGCAGAGGCAGACTGGCGGCAAAAAGGAAAAGCCGATACATCCGGAAGAGGAAGAGAATGACGAGAGTCTGCCGCTGTGTATCCGCGGAAAACATTTCAACAAATGGCAGGAACTTGCAGACACATTGGGTTACCATGAATAAAAATGTAACGCTCGAACGGGAACTTTATCCTGATATGGAGCAATGGCTGCGTGATTATCTTAAGGATAACTACAAAGGATATGAAATTTTCGTCAGAACCACAAGCGAGCAGAATCTTGATGTCGTGCTCGATGAGATTGGCGTGCTCAAGGAGTTTCCCAATGTAATAGGGATCGGCATACAGATTGATGTGCTTGGAGTGGCGCGCAGAAAAGACAAGACATTATTGTTTTTCATAGAGGCAAAAAAGACGGCTCTCAACACACACGATTTAGGGCAAATATTGATCTATAGCCTTATCTGTAAGCCAGAGAAAGCCTTCCTGTTTTCGTCGGCAGGAGTGGGAAGTCTCGGCAGATTGTTACATGAACGCGAGGATATTGCGATATACGACCGGGGAAAACGGCTAAAAATGGTTCAGGCCGCAAGGTGGGATATCGTGCGGAAATCTCCCGATCCGGCGACGACGTACCCGAAAACAACATAGCGATTGCCGATCGGGGAGAGCAGGCTTGTCTCTAAAAAACCTTAAAATGGCGGTTTCTTCAGGTTTTATTGTATATCTTTGCCGCGAAATTTAACAATTGAAAATTATTAATCGTAAGATAATTAAAAAACTGCCAGTATGTCAACAAACACAGTAGACAAAGAACGGAAGGTCACGACAATGCGACTTATCGAGATGAAACGCCGCGGCGAGAAAATCGCCATGCTCACGGCTTATGACTATTCGATGGCCAAACTTATCGACGAAGCCGGCATGGACGTAATCCTCGTCGGCGACTCAGCATCCAACGTGATGGCCGGCAATATGACCACTCTGCCGATCACTCTCGACCAGATGATATATCACGCCAAAAGTGTGGTCAAAGGCACCAACCGCGCTCTCGTGGTGTGCGACATGCCTTTCGGCACATATCAGGGCAACCCTATCGAGGCTCTGACTTCGGCAGTGCGCATAATGAAAGAAAGCCACGCCGAGGCGGTGAAGATCGAGGGCGGAGCCGAGATCCGCGAGTCGATCGAGCGCATTCTCTCGGCCGGAATACCCGTAATGGGACATCTGGGCCTGACTCCGCAGTCGATCAATAAATTCGGCACTTACGCTGTGCGCGCCAAAGAAGAAGCCGAAGCTGACAAACTGATATCCGACGCCAAGATGCTCGAGGAGATCGGTTGCTTCGCGCTGGTTCTCGAAAAAATACCCGCCGCGCTCGCAAAGCGCGTCTCGGAGACTGTCTCCATACCGACAATCGGCATCGGAGCAGGCCCGGGCACCGACGGCCAGGTGCTGGTGATGCACGACATGCTCGGCATCAACAAAGGCTTCTCGCCGAAGTTTCTGCGCCGCTACGCAGATCTGTCGTCAGTGATCAACGAAGCGGTGTCGCACTATATCGACGATGTCAAGACATCCGATTTCCCCAATCAGTCGGAGTCTTATTAAGATGAGGGGCCATAACATTTTGGCCTGATTTTTGTTATTCTTATGTTTGAACCAAATGCAATAATCATTAACGACATAAAACAACATGGATAAAAACAACGAATTCGACAGTCTGAGCTATGCCCTCGGTCTGAGCATGGGCAACAATTTCCGCGCGTCGGGAATCGAGAAGATCAATGTCCGTGACTTTGCCGACGGTGTCGCAGCTGTGTTCGACGGAGCGCAGCCCAAGATGAGCTACGACGACGCGAAAGCCGAGATACAGAAGTTTTTCACTGAGCTTGAGGCCAAGCAGCAGAAAGCCGCGGCTGCAATGTCAGAGATCAACGAGAAGACCGGCCGCGAGTTTCTCGAAGAGAACGGCAAACGCGCCGAGGTGAAAACGACGGCGAGCGGTCTGCAATATGAGGTGATCAAGGAAGGCGACGGCGCCAAGCCTGTCGCAAGCGACCAGGTGGTGGTGCACTACACCGGCAAGCTGATCGACGGCACGGTCTTTGATTCGAGCGAGGAACGCGGTGTGCCCGCGACGTTTGGCGTCACACAGGTGATTCCGGGCTGGGTAGAGGCACTGCAGCTGATGAGCGTAGGCTCGACATGGCGCCTGTTTATCCCTTCGGCGCTCGCCTACGGCCCTCAGGGAGCGGGCGGTGTGATCGGTCCTAACCAGACACTTATTTTCGACGTTTCGCTTCTCGAGATCGTCAAAAAGTGATGAAACGCCGACCGTACAGGACACCGGCGATCTGCGGCCTCGCGGTTGCAGCACTGATGTCGCAGGCGCAGACGACGCCCGTCGAACCGACCGACAGCCTGACGGCCGCGGCGGCTTCGATACTCGGCACGTCGCTGCGCGTGTCTATCGACAATATCGAGGGACTCGGGGTCAGACTCGACCGCGAGGAGCTCAAGCGCATGATAGGCGACATCATCGACGGCGGACGTCCGGTCTACAGCTATGACCGGGCTTATGCCATAATCGACGCCGGTGTGGCTGACCGTCAGCGCAGTTATGTCGACAGTGTCTTTTCAGCCGAAGCCCAGCAGGCATTCATCGACAAGGCAGCCGCCGAGGAAGGAGCCGTAAGCACTCCCTCGGGGCTTGTCTTTCAGGTAGTCAGCGAAGGCGAGGGTGTCACGCCCGCCAAAGGCGACGATGTGGTGATCACCTACATCGGATCGCTGTCTGACGGATCGGTATTCGACCGCTCCGACTCACCGGTGAGGTTTGACGTCGACCGTCTGGTGCCGGGCTTCAGCGAAGGTCTGAAACTCATGAAACCCGGCGGCCGTTACCGCATAGTCATCCCGGCGTCGCTGGGCTATGGCGCGCAGGGCGTGCCCGGCGACATACCGCCCAACGCCGCCCTCGATTTCCATATCGATCTGCTTGAGATCTTACCCAAGCCATCGGTTCAATAAACATCACATAATTATAATAAAAACGTAGCAATGAAAAAATTACTCACAGCCGCATGTGCCGCGTCGCTCGCTCTGGCGTCGCTCTCATCATGCTGCGGCAAAGGATCGTGTGCGACTGACGCATGCGAGGCCGACACTACGGTGTCAAAGGCAACAAATGACTCGATCTCGATCGCTCAGGGAGCATATATCGGTCAGGCCGTTCTCAGCAACTACCCGATGATGGAGCGTCAGGGCAATATCGCTAAAGAGGACATCATCAAAGGCGTGCAGCTCGTCTTTGGTTCGTGCAAAGACCAGGGCACACAGATCGGCGTGCAGTTCGGCCTGCAGATGCTCAACGAGATGAAGCAGCTCGAAGAACTCGGCATCACAGTCGACCGTTCACTCATGCTCAACAGCTTCAAGAAAGCATTCCTTCAGGATTCAATCGATCAGGAAAGCGCTCAGCGCGCATATGCCGCATATCAGGGCCTGGTCAACAAAGTCCAGCTGGAAAGCAAGGCCCGTGAAGAAGCCCGCATAGCAGCTTCGCCCGAGGCCAAGGCCAACGTCGAGGCAGGCGAGGCCTTTATCGCAGCCGCCATCAAGGCCAATCCCGATATCAAGACAGGCGACTCGGGTGTGGCATATCTGATCGAAAAGACCGGTGATGGCGCTCCTGTAGAAGGCGCAAAACGTCTGAAACTCAAATATACCGAGTCGAAGATCGACGGATCGGAGATCGTGAAGACCGCCGACAGCGGCCGCACAACCTATCTCAACAACGTCACTCCCGGTTTTGCCGAAGGCCTCAAGATGCTGTCGAAAGGCGGCAAGGCAAAATTCTATGTGCCCGGCGCAATGGCTTACGGCGTAAACGGAATTGCTTCGCGCAACGTCGGTCCCAACGAGACTATCATCTACGAGGTCGAAGTCCTCGAGGTGGAATAAAATCCCGAACTTTCACAAACGATAGAAGGCGGCCCGCGGGCCGCCTTCTATCGTTTGTGAACCGGTGTGCGGACGATTATCTGATCGTGACTTTGATCGGAGTGCCGTGTTGGTCGGTGATGACGAAGTAGATTCCAAGAGGCATCTCGACATCCATGTCCCTGTCGATACGGCCGATATGCATGACCTGACGTCCTGTGATGTCGTAGACGCGGCAGTTGGTCTGGGGACGGGCGCAGTCGAAGCGCATCATGCCTGCAAAACCTGTGACTGAGAGCGGATCGTCGAGCTCGACACCGGTGATGCCGGCGTGGCGTACGAAGACGACGTTGGACATCGGCGAGCGTTCGCCAAGACGCACCGACTGCACGGAGTAGCTCTCATAGTCGCTCTCGTTAAAACCGGTGATGGTCCACGGCGATCCTTCGGCAAGCACTTCCTCGGTGTTCTGCGAGCCGTTGACATAGCGGGTGCGAGTTATGATCCAGTAGTCGACGACCTCACCGTCGGGCGTCGACCAGTTGGCGCTGTATTCGTCGGAAGTGATGTCAGAGGGGTCGAGAGCGGTGCATGCCGAGAGCACGGGCTTTTCGAGACACTCGCCGCGCAGAGTGACGACCGGTGGCGCCGAGTCGAGGTCGTCGGCCACGAGCTGGAGCTTAGACTCGTGGGTGCCGATGTCTGTTGGCTTATAGCTTATGTCGAGCCAGTAGCCGTCCTCGCGGTTTGACAGCGATGCGGGTATTGCGCTTGTCGATATGTCGAACATCGCCTTGTCGCCGCCAAAGATAATCATGGTGATAGGGTTTCGGAAATTCTCGCTGCGTACAAAAAGCGAGGCCTTGCCGGTCGAGCCTATCGCCACCTGGCCGAAGTCGACTGCGGTGTCGGCGACGGGCGCAAGCAGGATCGCCTTTCCGGCCGGAGGTATGTCAGATGACGAAACGTAGAAAGTCTCGCCGACCTTGTCACCCCAGATATATTCGGCCAGATCAGGAAAGTCGATAAATGGGTTGCGGTTGTTCTGGATGCTGTAGACCGCTTCGTTGCGCATACGTTCCTTGTCGCTGACGGGGTCTTCGGCGGCCCACTTCAGCAACATCCTGGTCGACCATGCGTTGAGTGTCGGATAAGTGTTCTGCTGGAGCATGTACATATAGCTCGTGGCCCATTTGTAATCCTGGTAGCATGTCACCATATAGAAGTAGGTGCGGGCGAAGTCGCCCTTGTATTCGTCGTCAGGCTCGAACACAAATGCCGCACCGCCCCCCTGCCCTTCCATGGGCGCGCCGACTTTGGTGACACCGTTGTCGAATTTGCTTGCGGTGCGCACCTCGCCGAGCGGATAGTTGCTCTTGGCCTGGTTGGCCTTTGCCTCGCCGGGATAGAGGTGGTTGAGATCTGTGTAGGCCTTATAGTTAGTGGCGGTCGAGTTGGTGCTGCCCCACCAGCTTTTTGGGAAGGAGTGTTCGCGGTTCATATAGGTGCCGAACTGAATGAAGATGTCAACATCCATATCGGAGTACATGTCCCACCAGTAGGTTGTGTTGGGCCTGACATCTGTGTGACGGAAGTATGACGGCAGATTGGAGTAGGACGACACGCTGGTGAAATTGCGTATGACGTTAAAGGCGGCGGTCTTCAGCTCGGCGTCTTTTTTGCCGTTGAGAGAGTTGTAATACCCGGCCGGAATATCGGCTCTCGCCGCAATGACCGAAACGGCAGTCAGCAGCGCGATGGAAGCATAATGTAGAAATTTTCTCATGTATACCGATTTAGATTATATAATTATTTTTCGTCGGAGGGACTGCGGTGGAAGATGAGACTATTGCGCCCCGAGGGGTTGACCTTGAGCGTCACCTGCGCCGACTCGATCAGTGGTATGTTGTGGTCGACGTGACCGATCGGCGCGTTGTAGGCCACGGGATAGTCGTATGAAGCTGTGGCGTCGCGTATCATCTCATACATGTCGTTGAAGTTGCTGTCGGGCTTGTAGTCTGTGAACTGGCCGACTATCAGGCCGTTGAGACGCCCGAGGACTCCGCTGAGCTTTAGCTGGTAGAGTATGCGCTCGATCTTGTAGATCGGCTCGGCGATGTCCTCGATGAATAGTATCGAACCGGGGACGATAATGTCGTAGGGGGTGCTGATGAGTTCGGCAATGACGGCGACGTTGCCGCCGAGGAGCTTTCCTGTCGCCACACCGCATCGGTCGAAGTTGTGGCCGTCGAAAGTGTATGCCGGCCTCTCGCCCCGCAGAATGGCGAACATGGCGGCGTTGTCGGGATCATCGGCGCCGAGCATTATATGTGCCGCCATCGATGAGTGGAGACTGGCGATGCCGTTGACCGACATAAGGGCGTGAAGCGCCGAGATGTCAGAGAATCCGGCTATCCATTTGGCGTTTGCCCTGAGGTCGAGTCTGTTAAGGCGGTCGAGTATATGAACCACGCCATAGCCTCCGCGGGAGCATATGATGGCTTTGACCTCTGGGTCGAGTAGAGCGTCGCTGAGATCGGCATATCGCTCGTCGGGGGTGCCGCTGAAACTGCCATACTCGCCGAAAGCATGGGGCATTATTGCCACGCGCCAACCCTGTCCGCGGAGCACTTCGGCCGCCGCCTCGACCTTTTCGGGCGCGATAAGTCCCGCCGGCGAGCAAAATACGATCTTGTCGCCTTCGCGCAGAGGTGCGGGGTATATGAGAGTCTGTCTGTCGGTCATGTCACTTGTCTATATAGTGATGAAAAAAATGCCACATGGTTATGCCGGCCGAAACGGCCACGTTGAGCGAATGTTTGGTGCCGAGCTGAGGTATTTCGAGACAGATATCGCAACGGTCGACTATCGCCGGATCGACACCGTCGACTTCATTGCCGACGACGAAAGCATAATGTGTTCCGGCTTTGAAATCAGGGGTGAAGTTCTGGAGAGATATGCTGTCGATGACCTGCTCGAGGCAGCACACAGTCACGCCCTTCTGCTTTAGAACATCGATAGCGTCGGATGTGTTCGCGAAGTATTGCCAGTCGACAGAATCCTCTGCTCCGAGGGCCGTCTTGTGTATTTCGGGCGAGGGGGGCGTGGCCGAGATGCCGCAGAGCATCACTTTTTCCACGGCAAAGCCGTCGGATGTGCGAAAAATCGAACCAATATTGTTGAGCGACCGGACATTGTCGACGACTACAGTCAAAGGCATCTTCTCGCTGCGGCGGAAGTCCTCGACCGACGGTCGGTTCATGTCCCAGATAGTTTTTTTCTTCATTTTGCAAGTATTTTATTGAAGAGATCGATGTAGCGGCGCGCTATCAAGACCGAGTCAAAGCGGGCTGCGGCTGCCTTGTGGAGGATCTCCCGGCTTGTTTCGGCGCCGATCGCCCACTTGATGCCGGCGGCCATGTCGGCGCAGTCGCCGCGGCGTGCGAGATAGCCTGTCGACAGGTGGTCGATGATCTCGTCGCGTCCGTCACCGCCAAATCCGACGGGCACCGCTCCGGCGGCCATTCCCTCAATAAGTGTCGACGGCAGCGACTCGAACGACGAGCTTGAGAGTACGACATCGCAGTGGGCGTAGATCTGCGCGAGACGGTCGGCGTCGGTGATATTGCCGAGGCTGACATATGGGATCTTCAGACTGTCGAGCAATTCGGGACGCCGTATGTCGCCGCAAAAGACTGCTGCAATCGGGGTTGAGCCTTCATAGAGATTGAGAGCGTCGATAGCGGCCGGAAGATTTTTGATAGAATCGTCGAGCCGCGCGGCACACATGACAACCAGCCGGCGACCGTCGTCAGGCAATCCGAGCGCGCGTCGCGACAAGGTCGGCTCCACAGGGTAGCGGTCGAGAGGAAAGGCGTTGTTGATCACCTCTACATGACGGCCGGCGAGGAGCGCGCTCCGGGCGGCTTGTCCGGCGAGCCAGCGGCTGACAGCCACGAACCTGATGTCGACGGCATTGTAGAGTTTCATCTTGCGGTCGAAGATCCTGGATGACAGATCGCGACAGCGCGACGGACGCCCCAGAAACGGGCACCGGCCGCACCGGTCCGTGAATCTGTCGCACAGGCCCGCATGGTGGCAGATGCCGGTCATCGGCCACATGTCGTGCATGGTCCAGACGATGGGCTTGCCCAAGGCGGCTATGCGCCTGACGCCGTCGAGCGACATCATGCCCTGGTTGAACCAGTTGAGCGCTACGATGTCGGCGTCGGCGATCCATGGATGACGGTAGACAGGCAGCCCGCGGTCGGCGACCGAGACCTTAAACAGTGTGTCGCGGCGGAAGCCGTTGGCAGTGAAGATTCGCAGACGTTCGCCCACGAACGCCGCTCTGGCGGCCAACCCGCCTCCGAGAGAGGATATCGCTTCATGGGGAAGTCCACGAGCCTCTTTCACGACCATGCGCGCGTCGATGCCCTGTGACCGCAGAGCATCGAGAAGCCGCAGAGACACCATTGAGGCGCCGCCGACGATATCGCTGTGGTTGACCAAAGTGACTTTCATAACTTCATCGGCGCAATAATGATTTGACGACAGAGCGCGGCGATATGTGTTCGCAGCGGGCCACAAGAGCGACAAAGAGGACGATCAGCAAGGCCCTGACCGCGAATCTGACGGCTTCGCCGAAGGGCAAGGCATACATGCCGATGCAGTAGAGCGCGCCCGCGGCCAGACAGTAGGCAGCGATACGCCGCAAAGGGTATTCGATCGGATACCGGCTACGGCCGATGAAGAAGCTCGCGAGCATCATCGCGCCATAGCTGCAGAGCGCGGCGACTGCGCAGCCCATATAACCGTAGCGCGGCACAAGAGCCACGTTGAGCCCGACGGTGACGGCCAGGCCGAACAGCGAGAACCACATGCCCCAGACTGTCTTGTCAGACAGTTTGTACCACAAAGACAGATTGAAGAAGATGCCGAAGAAAAGTTCGGCGAGCATGATGAGCGGCACAACCCTGAGCCCGCTGAAATAGTCGGGAGCGATAAAATATTTGATGATGTCGAGATAGAACATCACGCCCATGAATATAAGCAGTCCGAACACGACAAAATATTTCATCGCGTCGGCATAGGCCCGGTTTCGGTCTTCGCCTTTTTCGCGCGCCTGAGAGAAGATGAACGGTTCGTAGGCAAAGCGGAACGCCTGTATAAACATCACCATCACGATGGCTATCTTGTAGTTGGCGCCGTAGATGCCGAGCCCGGTCATGGCGTCGGCTTTGTCGGGCGCGAGCACGGGATAGAGCAGCTTGTCGACGGTCTGGTTCATTATGCCGGCCACACCGAGCACCAGCAGGGGAGCCGAATATCTCAGCATCTCGCCCCAGAGGCGCCTGTTGAAACGCCATGCAAAGCCCCGCAACTCGGGCAGCATCATAAACATGTTGACGGCCGAAGCAATCAGATTGGACAGGAAAATATATCCGATGCCGAAATCAGGCTCATAGAACCAATCAACCGCTCCGGGCCAGCGGGTCATCAGCCACGGACAGAGCAGCAGGAAGAACAGGTTAAGCCCGATGTTGAGGGCGATGTTGACCAGACGCAGAGCGGCAAACCTGAGCGGGCGCCTGCGGTAGCGCAGATAGCTGTAGGGCAGCGAAAGATAGGCGTCTATGGCCACACATACAGCCATTATGACGACATAGGAACTATGGCCGTCACACTCCATCGCCCTGCTGACTGGCGATGCGAACGCACAGACCGCCGCCACAAACAGGGTCGATGTCGCGGCGAGCGATATCAGTGCCGTCGAGTAGACTTCCATCGGATCTTTCCACCGGTCATGGTTGGCGAAGCGGAAGAAACCGGTCTCCATGCCGTAGGTGAGCACGATCAGCGCAAGCGCCACGACCGTGTAGACAAAGGTCACAACGCCATAGTCACCGGGGGCGAAAAGGGTTGTGTAGAGCGGTACGAGGCACCAGTTGAGAAAGCGTCCGATGATCGAACTGAGTCCGTAGACGGCCGTGTCTTTGGCCAAACTCTTTATCCCGGCCATATCGTCAGTCGGTCTTTACTCCTTGACTCCGTAAGCCAGGTCGCCGGCATCGCCGAGACCTGGAACGATGTAGCTGTGGGAATTGATCTCGTCGTCAATTACACCGACCCACAGGGTGGCATCAGACGGGAGAACGCTTTCCAGATATTCGACAGCTTTTTTAGAGGCGATCACCGAAGCGACGTGTAGAGCGGCTGGATTGCCCTTGGTGATCAGCGCGCGGTAGCTCAGCTCCATCGAGGCACCTGTGGCAAGCATCGGATCGCAGATCACCAGAGTCTTGCCGTCGAGTCGCGGAGAGGCGAGATATTCGATGCACACGTCGAAATTCTCTTTCTCCTTGTATTTGCGGTAGGCCGAGACAAAAGCGTTTTCGGCTCGGTCAAAATATTGCAGAAATCCCTGATGAAAGGGTATTCCGGCTCTGAAAATGGTAGCGAGGACGACATTGTCGTCAATCACCTGACAGTCGCACTTGGCAAGCGGCGTGGTGATCTCGACGGTTTTATAGTTCAACTCCTTGCTTATCTCATAAGCCATTATTTCGCCGATCCGTTCGAGATTGCGGCGGAAACGCAACGGATCTTGCTGAATATCAACGTTGCGGAGTTCCATCAGATATTGGCTGACCAACGAATGGCGGTCGGCAAAATTTATCGTTTTCATTGTATATGACGTTTATACAAGCAAAATTACAAAACTTAGCCGTAAATGCAAAAAACAAACTTTCCCACGCTACATTCTATTGCAGACACAGCATTGAAAAACGGCCAATATCTTCTTAACGCCGTATCGGCTCCTGTCTGCTCTGACGAGCTGAATCTTCGTGCCGCATGTTTTCGCAGAATGGTTACCTTGAGGCTGCCAAAGTGTTAAATATTGTAAAGCGAAGCAATTTTATTGCTGAAAAAGTATGTTATAAAACATAATATTTATAATTTTGCATCGTGTTTTTCATGGTATTAGATTTAAGGTTAAAAAGATTATTCGTCGTGATGACGGATAATTTTTTTGTCCTTAAAAAAAAACGGTTTTCAGCAGCCGCTCGGATAAATTTGCTAACTTTGCGTTTATAACAGTGTTATACATTATATAATAGACAACGTAACACATAAATTCACAAACAGATTATGGAATCAAACCGTCAAGCCAAGATAGCCCGCCTGTTACAAAAGGAATTAAGCGAGATATTTCGTCAGCAGACAGCCAAGACCCACGGAGTGATCGTGTCGGTCAGCGCCGTGCGCGTGTCGCCCGACCTGTCGGTCGCCCGCGCCTATCTGTCTGTTTTCCCGTCAGAAAAGAGCACGGAAATGATAGACAGCATCAACAAGAGCGCACAGACCATCCGTTATGAACTCGCTCAGCGAGTGCGCTACCAGTTGCGCAAGACGCCCGCCCTGCAGTTCTACATCGACGACTCGCTCGACTATATCGACAACATCGACAAACTGCTCGAGAAATAAGCGGTTGTTTAACGACAACCGACCTCCTGACCATCTAACTGACACACAGTGCTGAGCCTTCGCATCGCCCTGCGCTATCTCTTCTCCAAGAAGTCGCACCGGGCCGTCAACATAATATCGTCTATCGCCATTGCCGGCGTTGCAGTAGCAACGACGGCGATAGTGGTCGTGCTGTCGGTGTTCAACGGTTTCAGCCGGCTCTCGGAAGAGCACATGTCGAGGATCGATCCGGACATAATGATCGCAGCCACAGCAGGCAAGAGCTTCGGAGCGGCCGACTCGCTGGCCCGCGCGATAAGCGCTGTCGCCGACGTCATGGCCGCTTCGGCGGTGATCGAAGAGAAGGCGATGCTTGTCAGCGATCAGGCACGCATACCTGTCGAATTCAAGGCAGTCGGCGATAGTTATGACAGCGTCGTCGACCTCGACGGTGTGATAATTGACGGGGCGTATATGAACTCATTTGATACGATGGCATGCATGCAGCTGTCTGTCGGTGTGGCCAACCGCACGGGCCTCAGGCCGGGCGTGGCGACTGTGGCCGAGCTGTATGTGCCGCGCCGCACAGGCCGCATCAATCCGGCCAATCCGGCAAGCTCGCTCAGAAGCTCGCGGATGATGGTGACAGGCGTACTTCAGGTCGACCAGTCTGACGTCGACAACGACCGTATAGTCATACCGCTGTCCGAGGCGCGCCGCATGCTCGACTATAGCGACGAGGCCACGGCCATCGAGGTGTCGCTGCGGCCGGGCGCCGATGCGGCGGGTGTGACGGCAGAGATCGGGCGCATCGCCGGCGACGGCTTCAAGGTGCTCGACCGCCATATGCAACAGGCTGACGCTTTCCGCATGATCAGGATCGAAAAATGGGTGACATTCATGATGCTGGTGTTCATCCTGCTCATCGCATCATTCAACATCATATCGACCATGTCGCTGCTCATCATCGAGAAACGCTCCGACTCGTCGATACTGCGGGCGCTCGGAGCCTCGCTCGGAGCAGTGCGCAATATATTTGCCGCACAGGGATTCCTCATCACCCTGACGGGCGGCACAGCAGGCATCGCTGCAGGCATCGCGCTGTCGCTCATCCAGGAGCATCTGGGTGTGATCAAGCTCGCCGGCGATCCGGCCGCGCTGACAATCGACGTCTATCCCGTGGCGCTGGCGTGGGGCGACATCGCCGTAGTGGCGGCAGCCGTCATATGCGTCGGTGCGCTGACTTCGGCCACAACAAGATTATTCACCAAAAATATAAGATAATGGCAGATATGCAGAGGGTACTCTTTCATGAGACCGTTTTCGGCCCGATCAGGTCGCGCAGACTCGGATCGTCGCTCGGGGTCAACCTGTCGCCGACCGACGGCAAGGTATGTTCGTTTGACTGTCTTTACTGTGAGGCGGGCTACAATGCCCAGGGACCCGGCACAAGCGGGCTGCCCCGTCGCGCCGAAGTCGCCCGGCAGCTCGAGGAACGGCTGAAGAGCATGAAAGCCGACGGCACCCCCCTCGATGTCATAACGTTCTCAGGCAACGGCGAACCGACGATGCACCCCGACTTCGCAGGTGTGATCGACGACACCATCGCCCTGCGCGACAGATATTTTCCCGATGTGAAGATTAGCGTGCTGAGCAACTCCACGCGGCTCCGCCGCCCCGATGTAGCCGAGGCACTCAAACGCGTCGACAACAATATACTCAAGCTCGACAGCGCCTTCGACCGGACGGTCGCCCTGCTCGACCGCCCTGTCGACCCGCGCTACAGCGTGGCAGACGTGATAGAAAGTCTCATGTCGTTTGACGGTCAGGCGATCGTGCAGACCATGATCACGGCCGGCGAGCACGACGGTGAGGCAGTCGACAATTCAACCGACGAAGAGATCGACGCTCTCATCGAGGCATACAGACGCATCAAGCCCCGCGAAGTGATGATCTATACCATCGACCGTAAGACGCCCGAACGCTCCCTGCGTCATATCAGCCGGGAGAAACTCGAGAGCATTGCCGACCGCATCACCCGCGAGACGGGCATCACGGTTCAGGTCTCGGGCTGATCGGCGGGATAGACGATCCCGGCCTGACGGCGGATCTCGTCGATTATCTCCATCGTTATGAGTGAATTTTCGTGACTGTTGACCTCCGACTGACGTCGGCCCTCGAGCACAAGCGAGATGAATTCGGCCACCTCATAATAATATTCGTTGTGCGACACCTTGACCGACAGCGTATCCGCAACCGTCGCCACACTCTTGCCTCCGCCGAGGTTCACGGCACGCGGAGTGAATGTGATATCCGCCATGCGGTTGATGGTATCGAGTGAGATCAGACCCTGCTCGCCCTGAATCTCGGAACGCAGACGCGAGTCGGCAATCTTGGAATACAACACTGTGGCCTGCATGCGTCCGCCGTAATCGAACGTCACCGCTCCCTGTCCGTCGACTCCCGACGACAGTACGACCGACGACGCCGTGATGCGGTCGGGACGCCCGAACAGCGCGACCATAGGATAGATCGTATAGACACCTATGTCCATGATCGCACCGTTTGACATCTTCGGGTTGAACGCATTTGGTAGCTCGCCGGCCTTGAAACGGTCGTAGCGCGACGAGTACTGGCAGTAGCTCGCAAAATAGCGCCTCACCTCGCCAACTCTCGGCAGATTGTCGGCCAATGCCTTGAAATGAGGCGTCATAGTCGGCTTCATAGCTTCCATGAGCGCGACACCATAGCGCTCCGAGGCTTCAATCATCTCGCGGGCCTCGCGGGCATTTGATGCGAGCGGCTTCTCGCAGAGCACATGCTTGCCACGGCTCATGCAAAGGATGCTCTGCGGAGCATGCATGAAGTTGGGCGACGCGATATAGACGGCATCGATCAGCGGCGACGAGGCCATCTCGTCGAGCGAAGTGAACACATGGGCTATCGAGTGGCGGGCGGCAAACTCCCCGCCGTGTTCCCGCGAGCGCGAACACACGGCTACAAGCTCAAACCGGGGATCCTCGCGCGCGCCTTCGATCACCCAGTCACTGATAAAATTGGTGCCGACGACACCAAAACGGACCTTTTGCATAATGACATTATATTTGATGCGTAAAGATACGGATAAGTCGGGAACAAAACCAAACTTACTTGTGCTTTGTTAAGCAAGAGTATCTCCACGTTTACGCAAACGTACTCCATTTTTCCGAAATACCGTAACAGACTATCTTCAAATAATCATCATGAACATAATCCGTTTTCAGAATTTGCAAACAGATTCCAATAATTTGGTCTTTCAGAATAAAGGTGTAATTTTGCATATATTTAATTCCTGATATAAAATGCCAAAAGTATCAAACCGCGGCGAGATAATGCCCGCATCGCCCATACGCCGCCTCGTTCCGCTTGCCAACGACGCAATACGCCGTGGCGTCAAAGTCCATCGTCTGAACATCGGACAACCCGATGTGCCGACGCCCCCCGAGGCCTTCGAGGCGCTGACCAAGATCGATCGCGATGTGCTCGAATACAGCCCGTCGGAAGGTCTGCTGTCACTGCGTCAGAGACTGCAGCAGTACTACAAACGCTTCAACATCGACGTCGATGTCGATGATATAATCGTCACAACTGGCGGCTCTGAGGCCGTGCTGTTTGCATTCATGGCGTGCCTCGATCCGGGCGACGAGATCATCGTGCCCGAACCGGCATATGCCAATTACATGGCTTTCGCCATCTCGGCCGGCGCGAAGATCGTCACCATACCGTCGAGCATCGACGACGGCTTTGAGCTTCCGTCAGTCGAAAAATTCGAGGAACTTATTACTCCGCGCACAAAAGGCATACTGATCTGCAACCCCAACAACCCGACAGGCTATCTCTACACGATGAAGGAGATGCTCCAGATCCGCGATCTCGTACTCAAATACGACCTCTTCCTCTTCTCCGACGAGGTGTACCGTGAGTTCTGCTACACGGGCGCGCCTTACATCTCGGCTTTTCATCTGCCGGGCATCGAGGACAAGGTGGTGCTGATCGACTCTGTGTCGAAACGCTACAATGAGTGCGGCATCCGCATCGGCGCACTGATCACAAAGCACGCAGAGCTGAAGGCCAACGTCATGAAATTCTGCCAGGCCCGCCTGAGCCCGCCACTGCTCGGCCAGCTCGTGGCCGAGGCCAGCATAGACACTCCCCGGGAATATATGCTCGCGACATACAACGAATATGTCGAGCGCCGCAAATTCATGATCGACAAGCTCAACAAGATACCCGGCTGTTATTCACCCATACCTATGGGCGCGTTCTACACCGTGGCCCGTCTGCCGGTCGACGATGCCGACCGCTTCTGCCAGTGGTGTCTCAAGGAATTCCAGTATGAGGGCGAGACAATCTTCATGGCTCCGGCTTCGGGCTTCTACACCACGCCGGGCATGGGTCGCGACGAGGTGCGTCTGGCTTACGTGCTCAAACGCGAGGATCTCGCCCGTGCGATGACCGTGCTTGAAAAAGCTCTCGAGGCCTACCCCGGGCGAAAGATCTGACAGCCCGGCGCGATCATAAGCAAAACAGAGAGGAGAATATCTGCAATATGCGCGGATATTCTCCTGTCTGTCTTACATTATACTTGAATCGGGTAATGAGGGAGAGGGATAAACGATAAAATTTTCTCTTTGTCAGTCAGCGTTTCCGCGCTTTG
>CAJUMI010000037.1 GCA_910587545.1 uncultured Muribaculaceae bacterium
GGTCGTTTCTTGGTATGACAACGAAATCGGCTACTCTAACAAGGTGCTCGATCTCATCGCCCGCATGGTTGAAATCAACGGCTGATAAGCCCATTCACAACTCATACATATATATAAAGACCGGCAGACTTCTGTCGGTCTTTTTTATGCTCTATTTTCATCAATATGTTGGAAGTCTGAAAATTTGTTTTTAACTTTACGACCGCAGACCATCCCAGCGGAAATCCATTGACAGATAACACCCGGCGGTCGGCATACATTTTGGAAATGCGTTTACTAACGCTCTTTCTTGACATTCCGAAACTTCGCAACTTTCAAATCTTCGTCAAGAATGCAGCAGACAGTAGATGCCTTGTGGATATGTACATCATATCAACGGCAGGCACGAGAGTGTCGGCTATTGATATATCTGTATCTTCTGCGTGAGGCTTCTGCAGTTTGCTCGTTCTACGAAGATGGGCAATGCGAAGGCCTCGGAATGCGTGAACGAGCTGCAGGTACGGCTCTCACTCATTCTTTTTTAATCTGTTTACCGCCGATGAGGTGAGCCCGGAGGCAACAAATTTAGTTAAGTTATGGGATTCATAATTTTCCTTGTTATCGTAGGCGTCGGCGCATACTTCTGGCTGTCGCAGGACTCTTCTGAAGTAAAGCAGCGCGGCAAAAACCGCTCGTCTGAACAGAAACTCGCTCTCCGCTATTTCCTTAATGACGGCTGTCTGCAAAAGAAACCGTCAGATCAGGCTTACGACGAACTCGTAGCATCGATGATCGCAGAAAAGAAACTCACTGATCCCCAGACTGCATTGGACAAACTCGGTGTGGACGAATCAGAAGTGACCGAAGTCAAGCCCATCTACCTCGACGGCTATGTATTCGGTGACAAGAACACCTACGCAAAGGTAGGCAACGACGGTCTGTGGAGATCCTCGAAGTACCAGGCTTCATGGATTTTCTGCTCTGCAACTCATGTTTATCTCTATCAGTACACTTTCAACACCGACGAAGACGGCAAGAAAGTTGTCACCGAAGAATACTTCTATAAGGATATCACCAACTTCTCGGCAAGCTCCGACACGGTCGAGATCCCCTACTGGGACAAGAAACAGAAGAAGATCGTCCTCAAGAACGTCGATTCTACACGTTTCCGCATCACTGTTCCCGGCAACTCTCTGTACTGCGTCATGGCTCAGACCGACGAAAACGAAGCTGCCGTCAAGGGCCTGAAGACCAAACTGCGCGAGAAGAAAACCAACTAAATTGGCTTCTGCACCGCACCGCAATAAAGTCAGCAGACCGGAGGTGACATGGCTCAACGGGCTTGTGAGACTATTGCTGTTAATCGCCGGAGACACGATCGCCTCTATGACCATAGCCGTTCTGCGGTCTCAAACCGGCATTCAGACGCTCGCTCTGGCTGATATCTGCACTATAGTTCTGACTGTAATCACAGCCCGCCCTAATGTCGTGCTGGCGATACGGCTCTATCAGCGGTACGCTCCGGAGCATATCCGGCTTCGCTGCGCCATGACGCCCACCTGCTCAGAGTATGCCGTGCTGGCCATACGCCGGCACGGCATACTCCGCGGGACGTTGATGACATATCGCCGTCTGCGGCACCGATGCGACGGCACTCCCGTCACAGACTATCCTTAAATCATTAATAAACAAACATCTTATCTCATGGGCATATTTAACCGCAAACGTACCGACGGTATGACATTTGACGGTCAGGGCGATGACCGCCGTGGATTCATCGATGTGATACAATTCAACGGTTCACCCGATGATATCGTGTGGAAGTTCCCTTATAACAATATCTCCACAGCCGCACAACTTGTGGTGAACCAGAGTCAGGAAGCGGTATTCCTGAAAGGCGGCGAAGTCGCCGACATCTTCGGACCCGGCACCAAGACACTTTCCGCCAACAACATACCCATCCTTCAGAAACTGATCAATCTGCCGTTCGGAGAAAACACACCCTTTGTCGCAGAGGTATGGTATGTCAGCAAGACCGTACGACGAAACCTTAAATTCGGCACCGAGCGCCCCGTCGACATCTGGGATCCGCTGATCCAAAATTCAGTACCCGTCCGCGCATTCGGTCAGTATGGTGTCCGCATAGCCGATTCAGCCGCATTTCTCCGCGAAATGGTAGGCACACTTCATCTCTTCACTACCGACGACATCATCGAGCAGTTCCGTTCAGACATCGTTCAGGCTCTTAGCGAACGTATAACCAACTTTATGACCGAAGAACAGGTGAGCGTCGTGACCATCAACGGCAAACTCTCCGCCGTTAGCAAATATATCCGGGATCAGATCAACGACGAGTTCTCCCGTTACGGCATCGAGGTGACAAACCTCAAGGTCGAGAACATCAACTACGACAAGAATGATCCACAGGTGGCACGCATACTCGAAGGCTATGCAAAGGCCAAAGAGCGTACAGTCCAGGGATTCACATATCAGCAGGAACGTCAGTTCGACATCTTGGAGACCGCCGCCGGTAACGAAGGACAGTCCGGCACCGTGATGGGTACAGGCATGGGACTCGGCATGGGCATGGGCATAGGCGCAGCCTTCAATGCCCAGATCAGCAACATCGCCGGCCAGGCGATGGGCTCATCCGTCGCTCCCGCGCAATCATGTCCGCTACCGCCGCCCGGAGCCGCTCCCGCCGTAAGTTTCCATCTCAGCATAAACGGTCAGCAGTACGGACCTTACGATACGAATGCATTGAGGCAGATGGCCGCCAACCGTCAGATCACACCAGACACCTATGTCTGGCGCTCCGGCATGCCGCAGTGGCTGCAGGCCTCGCAATGCCCAGAACTCGCCACACTCTTCCCTCCGCCTCAGACACCGCCCGCTCCACCAATGCCGTGATTATGAAAAACAATAGAACCATCAACCTGGTGGCGGATGTGATAGCTCCGCTTGCGATTGTGACAGTCACAGTCGCGTTGTTCTTCGTTTTTCAACCCGAAGAACCCGGCACACTGTTTTGGACCAACATGGTGTATGTGTCCTTTCTTGAGATCTTACTCTTGGCATACATCGTCCGGCTTCCCGCCCACGGCTCAACTGTGGCGCTCAAGTGGATGTGCGTCATCTACAGCGTCGTATATATCAGCATTTCTCTGATATGGCTGCTGTTATTCAGTCTCGTGCTAAGCCGGTGGTGTCCGATAAAACTCTACTTCGCGGTAATCACCGTATTGACCGTGCTATGGATACTTGCCTGCACACTCTCACTAAAGGTCGACAGCATCAATGAGACTTCCATCGCCACCCTCTCCGACAACCGCCGACAGACCGATCGGATCAACAACCACGCCGACATGCTCATGCAACAGTTCCGACTGATGGTTACGGCACATCCCGAGCTTGGCGTAGCGTCACAACCCGTCACTGCGCTCTGCCGCGGACTTTCCACGCTCTCCCCCGCCGTCATGGCCGACCCTACGGCCGCAAAGCGCGTCAACAACATCTGCTCCGAGCTTGATGACAAACTGTCGGAACCGGCGTCGGACACCCTCGCCCGAAGTCTCAAGGACTTCGCCGAAAGATCGCTTATAACTCTTAATCAACTCAAAAAATCCGTTCGAAAATAATGGCTACCGCTGAATTCTATGAATGCCCGGGATGTGGCGCGAGCGTGTCTCCCGACATGAAAAAATGTGAATATTGTAACAACCCCGTCGTAATTCATTCAATCGGGGCGATAAGCACATTCTCACCCCTGCAGCTCAACAAATACGCCCTATCATACCGCAAACAGCTTGCCGACAAGCCCGACAACCGCGAGCTGAACCGCTCGATGGGTATCTGTTACCTGAATCTCAAACTTTTCGACAAAGCCAATGAGGCTTTCGAGCGAGCCGTGACTGACAACTTTGAAGATGCAGATTCGTATTTCTACGCCGCTGTCGGACGTCTTAAGGGCAAAAAAGCGTTCGTAGCTCCGCGCCCCGACATAGACAAGGCCATGGAATATCTCAACGCCGCCAATATGATCTCCCCCAATACGGTCTACACACTGATGCTTGCCTACATCAAGAAAGATTATTTCGACCGCAAAGCGCTTTGCATCAGCCCGTCGTGGAGAGACGAAGTCGCGACCGCTCAGTCTATGGGCGCTACTGATGCCGACGCGGCAGCTCTTGCCGACCTTCTGTGTGTACCTGTCAGCCTGTAGACTATCTGTGTGTAACGCGGCTCGTGCATCCTATTTTCGCTGACCCTAAGGATTCTAAAGATCCTCATCATTGAAAAAATCAGAGTTTAATCGCCAAATCCTTGCCGTGTCACAAAAATTTTGTAACTTTGCATCGGGTAAGTCCTACACGACCAGCTCCCTCAGAATCCCCCAGGTCTTGACCGAAGCAAGGGTATGAGGTTGTAGCGGTGCGATGTAGTAAGCTTACCCTTTTTCTTTTGCATAAAAAAACTCGCCTTCATGGCGAGTTTTTTTATCATACATGATGGGTCCGGGTGACCCTGCTATTCCACTTCTATTATTTTGGACAGAGGAGCTACGCCGTTTTCGTTGAAGGCCTCGATGGCGAAATAGTATTTCTGATCGGTCGACAGACACTTCATCAGATTCTCGCCTGCATCACCGTAGACCATCCATGAGCTGTAGAGCTTGTCAGGAGCGACGCCCCACATTATATTATATCCCTGAGCGCCTTTGACGGGCTTCCAGCTGAGCGTGATATCGCGGCGGTCGTCGTGACGACTAGCCTCGAAGCTCTTGACTGTCTGAGGAGCCTTGCCCTCGCCGAGACCGAACACTCTGATCGCTGAAATCGACAGATTGGGCATCGGCACCTCTATGTTATTATAGCGGATATAGCGCACACGCGCCGGGGTCTCAAGTTCGGCGTAGTCGTGAGGAGTGTCCCTGAAGCTGTTCGAACGGTCGACAATACGGGTCCAATTGATGCCGTCAAGCGATCCGTCGATCGTGTAGCGGTGACGCAGGTCAGGATAGCGGCCATACATGTCGCTTTTGTAATCGTTGTAATTGACCTGAACGGCGTTGACTGTGGCAGGCTGCCCGAGATCGATCTCCACCCACTGACGGTCGTCATTGTCCTCGGCAAGCCAGAAGGTTTTGCTGCATTCATCGGTCAAACCTGACGCAGCGTGTCCACCGGCAGTCGATGATGCCTTGACAGGCTTATTATAGGACAGCAGCATCCACCCGCGGAATTCGCCTTTCTTGCCTGACACCGCGGGTGCATAACGCGGATAGTCGCCGAAACGCGTGTCGCAGTACATCACGCCGTCCTCGTCGAAATAAGTCGGGAACATGCACAGGCGGCGCTCCCAGTTCATGTTGATCGGCAATGCCATCGACCCGAAGTGCCAGTAGTGGCCGCCGGGGCCGACGACGGTGCTGCCGTGGCCTGCGCCGTTCATGTAGCCACCCGGTTTGTATGAAACAGGATTGTGAGCCTGATACTTATACGGACCGAGGGGATTGTCAGCCACATAGACACCGTCGGCATAGACGTTGAACTCTGTGCCAGGCGCGGCATACTGCATATAATATCTGCCGTCATGTTTCGTCAGCCACGGCCCTTCGATATAGCCGCCGAGCACCGTATCGGTGTGATTTTCTCCGAAGCGTTCCCATCCGTGTCTGTCGGGATCAAGATTGAACAGTTCCACCGACTCGCCTTCGGCTATAAAGCGATGATCTTTGTCAAGTCTGATTCCACGGATCGGATAGACGTTTGACGAGCCCCAGAACATATATGCCTTGCCATCGTCATCGAGAAAGAGATCAGGATCCTGAAGATCGTGAAGTAGGGCCGGAACGGCGTTCCAGTCGCCCGACCCAGGGTCGTCGGTGTAGAGCACACTCATCGCACCCGAAGGGTCTCCGCAGACATATAGGACGGAGTCATTGTAGTTGTGGGCGGCAGGAGCGTTGCAACCCTGGGGATACCAGTTCTTGCCCGGCTCAATGAATTCCCAGTTCTGCAGATCGGTCGAATGCCAGTAGCCGTGGGAACGGGTGACAAACATGTAATATTCGCCTCTGAACTCCACCACGGCAGGATCAGCGCCCGAACGGTAGGATATGTCACGCGCCGAATTGTAGATCATGTAGGTGTAATCGATATTGAGAGGGTTACAGTAGGTGTCGTTGCGAGTGTCCCGGCCGTGAAGCGCCGACATCGCAAATACACCACAGATTAGTAAAACAAGTTTTTTCATAAAATTTATTCTTGAATATGATTGGTCATTGAGCTTGTATTTCATCGACAAAAAGTATGCGTTTCCAGATGCCCGAAGGCTCGCATGGTGTGATCACTACGCGGAGAGCCTTAAGCGTCACGGTATCGAAGTTAATCTCGTGGAGATATGCACCGTTGCCCTGCGCGGGATCCTGCGCGGAATTGTCGAGCGTGGCAAGATGTTCGAAATTATTGCCGTCGGCCGATCCGTATACTTCGGCTTTGCGGAACTCGAGGGCGCCTTCAGGCCACACAATGCAGGTCTTGAATGAAACCCGTGACACTGACGCGGGCGAGCGGAAAGTCACAGTCGCGTCGCAGGGGTCGCCGAGAAATCCGACCCAACGGCCGCTGCGGAAGTTATCGCCGCCAACCAGCCCGTCGACAAGGGCGTCTGCGCCACCGAACGCAAAAGGCGAATACGGCTCGCAGGCGAGCGTGATGTCACCAAATGTCGGCGCGCTGACGCGGAGTGTGTCGGTCGTGACAGTGCCACGCTCACCGTCAGGGGAGAATGCGGCAGCGGCGATGACACAGTCGCTGTCGAGCCTCAGAGGCTCGCTGTAAGCCGCTGAAGAGACCGATGGCTGCTTACCGTCGAGCGTATAGCGCACCGTGGTGCCGGGGTAGACCGACGCCGACATGGCGAGCACTCCGGCCTCGCGATCAGGACGGAAGTTGACGTCGGTGTCGAAGATATGACGGGCATAATTGTAGCCCTCACGCTCGTATCTGGCTATCAGCCGCGGCATACGGCACTTGAAGTCATGATAGTTTTTCTTTTCGGGTGCTGTCCACTGCACCTCGGCGAGAGCCGCCATGCGCGGCAGTTCCATATACTGCAGATGCGAGAACGTCGGAACATATTCGGTCCACAGATTTGCCTGCGGTCCCATGACGAGCTGCTTCTGCGCGTCGGTCATGCCTTCGGAGAACGGCTCGAACGAATACACCCGCTCCACGGGCACATATCCGCCGATCGCCAGAGGCTCGACATCCATGTTGTCGGACTGGTAGTAATCGAAATAGAGATAGTCGTTGGGGGTCTGGATGACACGGTGTCCGCGGACAGTGCCTTTCACGGCTCCGTCGATGCCCCGCCACGACATCACGACGGCATCCTGAGGGATGTCCTCGCACTCGAGTATCTCGTCCCATCCGATAACAGACTTGCCGTGTCTGCGTGCGACATCGGCCGCATAACGCGTCACATAGCCCTGCAACTGCGTCTCCGCCGACGCCTCGTCGGTTGCCTTTATGCCGAGTTCGGCGATACGCGCCTGACAATCGGGACACTCCTTCCAGCGGTCCTTAGGGCACTCGTCGCCGCCGATATGGATAAACTTCGACGGAAAAAGCTCCATCACCTCCGACAGGACATCACCGATAAACTCCATGGTCATGTCTTTACCGGGACACAATACATCCTTGTATCCCGCCCAGGTGCAAAGCACCTCGTAAGGCCCGCCGGTGCAGCCGAGTTCGGAATACGAGGCCAGCGCGGCCATCATGTGCGACGGCAGGTCGATCTCTGGAATGATCTCTATATGGTGCTCGGCGGCATAAGCGATGATGTCGCGTATCTGATCCTGCGTATAGAAGCCTTCGACAGGGATGGAGTCGATCTCCGTGCCCGCGCCGTAGCGGCCTATCAGTGTGCCGGGGCGCTTTGAGCCGACCTCGGTCAATCGGGGATATTTTTTGATCTCTATGCGCCAGCCCTGGTCGTCGGTCAGATGCCAGTGAAATTTATTGATATTGTGGAGAGCGAGCATGTCGATGAAGGTCTTCACCTCATCGGCATCAAAGAAATGGCGCACGACGTCGAGATGAGCTCCGCGGTAGGCGAAACGCGGACTGTCGCTGACCGTACCGGCCGGCATCATGACGGCTTCGGTAATATCGGCGGGCAGCGATTTGCGCAACGTCTGCACTCCGTAGAACACTCCGGCGTCCGAGGCTCCCTCGACCGTGATGCGCTTCGGAGTGACTGTGATCCGGTATGCCTCGGGGTTATCGGACTTCAGCCCGGTTTTAAGTTCCACCGTTCCCTTTACCCCTGCTTTAGGCAGAAATGAGATATAAGAGCGCAGGAAATCACCTTCGCGGTCGAGCTTCTTCTCGGTGAGAATCTTAGTGTCAGATCCGAGTACGAAAGGTTTCTGTGAGCCATCAACCTCAACCGACAGCGGCAACGGCACAACATTATAATCGGCCATATCAGCCTCGGCATTGATCGCGGCGACAGACACCGCCAGAATAGATAAAATGGTTTTAAGTTTCATCGAAATGTCTATGATTGTGTTTGTTTATCAAAAATACAGCTATTTTTTGTATTGACGCAATGGTTTTTTTCAATTTAATATTAAAAACATTGATTGCATTATTTTAACAAACAAATACAACCTGTGAAATCAGATTATGCCAACCCGTCGCTTCTGTCAAACCCGAAGTCAGAACAGAAGATGATACGGCATGGCTCACGCAACAGCAGTCGATAATATCTAAGAGGTTGTTTAATAACAACATCTTAGAAACCGGCATTTCACATAAGAGAGGGGCGACACTGCCGTGTGTCGCCCCTCACCTATGGCTTTATTTTGATTGGATCTTACTTGATGTTGCCGCCGGCACGCATGCCGTCCTCGACTTCTTTCCAGAGATTTTCGTTGATAATATGAACGATGTCAAATATCATCAGGCCATCGGACGCACGGAGATTCATCTCGATGGCGCGTGGCAGACGCGATTTGTCGAAATATAACTGGTCGACAAGCACTCCGCCGAGCACGTCATTGTCGCCCATGATGTCGCGCAGATGGCGGCATGAACCTTCGACACAGTACCACGAGCCTTTGTGACCTTCGCTGTCGGTCTCGTTCCAGACGGTGTTGGTGTTGGCGTTGCTCTCCTCGATGGTTATGTCGGTGTAGTAGTTGCCGGTAGTGTAAAGGTCGATCAGTTCTGCATAACCGAGGTCTTTATATTCGGGGGTAGCCCAGTCGAAATCTTTCGACGGATCGTAAGTGCTGCTCGCGAAGTTGACACCTACCTCATAGTAGGAAGGATACCATGCGCCGGTGTAGGTCGAGAAAATCGCGTCGGGCTTTGTCTCCTTGACCTCCTTGCGTGCGCGAGCCATGAAGTCGGTGATGTTCTTGGTGCGCCACTCGATCCATTTGAGATAATGCTTGCCGGGGATGACCTTGAATTTGCCATCGTCGCTTATTTTTTCGAGTTTGAGGATGTCATCGGGGAAACGACGCACTTTCTGACCGATATATTTCTCAAATTCGCGGCGCGACAGGTCGGAGAAGTCAGCGGTAATGCCGTCGTATCGCACACGGTCGAGAATAATGCCGTCGACCTCGGGATACTTGGTGACTATCTCCTTCATCACCGATATGATATAGTCCTGATACTCGGGGTTGATGGGATTGACCATCGCGCCGTATTTGTTTTTCTGCTCGGTGATCGGAATGATGCCTCGGTCGACATCAAGCACGCGGCTCGCCCAATCGGGATGACCCTCGTAGACAAGACCCTTGTCGATGAAGTTGTGGCCGGCGCAGAAAGTGTTCATCGACGCGAGCACCTTTATGCCGCGCCGGTGTGCGGCCTCGATAAACTTGCCGAGATAGTCGAAGTCGACCTTCACGTCGTCGTAATTGCCCCGGTAAGGAGGTGCGAGTTCGCTGTCGTAGAGCACATAGCCTGTGATCGGGCGGATGCATACGGCAGCATGGGTGAAACCTAGGTCGGCGATCTTGTCGATGTAATAGTCGATCGTGTCGGGATTGCTGAAGCGCTTGATATTGGCTTCGGCATCAAACCACATCAGAGCCGGCTTCTTGCGTCTGGGCAACTCGAGACGGAAGGGCGTAGCCGGCACGCCGACGTTGTTGTATAACGATGATTCATAATAGTTATGATAGCCATAACGCACTTCAACAGGATTTTTCACGGGGCTTGTCACCTTGACACGGTCGTGGCCGTAAATGACAGCCTCGGCTGGATATACGTCGCCAAAAGGATCTACAACCTCGAAACCTTTCAGCGGCCGGAGAGTCGGAGTGAGACCGTCGGCCGAATTGTGGAACTCCACGATCACAGTCTTGCCGTCGTCGCCCTCGAAGTGTGCGGCTCGGGCGCGTGGCGCGTCGGCCATGATGCCGGGACGGTCGTAACTGTGCTGAAGTGCAAGACGCGCGAGACGCTCACCCACTGGGATCTTCTTCGGTGGGTGGATAAAGAGGCTGTCGCCGCAGTCTCCGATCGCAGCCATCGCCACATCGGGCACAAGATCGAGGATCTCGTTCTGGGCCTGACGGAACCTGGCCCAGTTGTCGCCTTTTGCTCCGAACGGCGCGAGCTGCACGTAGTAGAACGGCATGCTGTCGTTGCGGAACACAGCTTTCCAGTCGTTGATCATGGCGGGGAACTGTGATTTATACAATTCGGGAGCATCGGAATTGGCTTCGCCCTGATACCATACGGCACCGGCTACCGGAAATCCGTCCCATGGCTTTACCATGGCGTTGTAGAGCAGCGTCGGCGTTCCGGCCGCCCAACCGAAGTCGGCCTGACCGATTTCGGGCAGTTTGACACCGGGAAAAGCGGCCTCGGTAGTCGGCCGCGACATCCATGCCTCGATCTTCGAGGCGCTCCAGCAGCACTGGATCAAGCCCACGGGGATGTCGAGCGCTTCCTGGATATAGTTACCGAACACATAGCCTACGACGCTGAAATCGGCGACTGCTTTCGGAGTCACCGTTGTCCACTCGCCGCCTATGACTGTGTCTTTGGGCGTTGTCGACCAGTCGCGCGGCTGGTTGAAAAGACGGAGCTGCTGCGAGGGGTTTGTCTTGGCTATAAGATCCGATGTGTTACAGGCAGGCTGTCCGGCAAAACCTTTTACCGGCATTTCCATGTTGGACTGTCCGCCGCACACCCATACATCACCGATCAACACATCCGACAGCGAAAGATCGCCGTCACGGTCAGAGGCGGTGACAGTGTACGGGCCGCCGTATGACGGTGTCGGCAATTCGACAGCCCAACGGCCGTCGTTGTCAGCCTTGGTTTTCAACTTTTTATTATCCCATCCCGCGGTAAGTTTCACTTCTGAACCGGGAGCGGCCGTACCATGAACCTTGACAACAGCGTTTTGCTGCAAAACCATATTGTCAGAGAAAATAGCGGCAAATCTGACTTTGGCATCAGTAGCCGGCACACCGGCAGCAAGTAATGCAGCAAGCAGACCGGATTTTAAAAGATTAGTTTTCATTAAAAAAAAGGATCTTATTTAGCTATTATTCTGCTAAGTTCGCAAAAAAATACGACATGGGCAAAACATGGCAGAGCCTCGCGGGTGAAAATTGCGTTTCGACTTTGATTTTAGGCTGTCGGCCTTGGATGTCGGGCTTTGCCATCCCGACAATTTTACAGGCACTTGTATATATGTATTGCCGGTATTCAAGTAAAATAGATTCTGAATTCAGCGATAGCCTCAAGGATATGGCCTGCAGATTGCAACAAGAGTCAGGACCAGGAGACTTGAGCCGGACCTGACTCAAGATGGTTTGTCAAAAGGTGCAGGAGTCAAGCAACCAAATCTTATAGAAGGGTGAGGTTGAAGTCATCGACGAAGGCACCGAAGTCAGGATTGGTGCGCTTCATGTGGTCGAGGACTTCGCGCTCGGTCCATGTCTTGGGCGATGAAGGACCGTTTTTTATAACGGCATCGAGTGTAATATTGTCGTTGATGACGGCGTCCCGCAGATATGAGGTGATGTCAGACAGATTGTCGTTCAACAGGTTGAGTTGTATGTCGTTTTCGACCTCGACGCGGAAACTGTCATCGCCCGTTCGCACGGGCGAACAGTTGCGCATGATGTTGATGAGCAGGCGGGCCGTATTGTGGGACTGAATGTAGGACTGCCAGGAATCTGTCACGGCGGCATCGGTGTAAGATGCCGAGCGCACGTCGGCGTGAGGCGCAGCAGCGTCTACTGCATCCTCAGGCCTGGTCAATGTCTTGCGGAGAGAGAGTTCGGGTGTGCGCAGACGGGGACGCGCCGTCATCGCAGGCCGCGGCTCCGCAGCCACCATCGGTTCTAAAGGCCGGATGTCATAACTTGCGGGAGCAGGCGACGGCGCAGATGCGACCGGTTGTGGCTGGGCCGACTGCCTGCGCAACGGCTGCGGTTCAACTCCGTGAGGCTCTGTAAAAGCGGCTATCGGTTTCAACTGCCCCTCACCATCGCCGCTGTCACTGTGGGAGGGGCTGAGTGGTTGGCATAGCTTGATCAACATCAGTTCGACAAGAAACTGTTTGTTGGACGCCTGCCTGTAATTAAGGTCTGTCTCGTTACAGAGATCCATCGCCTTGTATAGAAACTCCGGCCTGCACCGCGAGGCCGTCGCGGCCATCTCGGCCCGCATCTGGTCTGGCACCTCGAGCATGGGTAGCGTCTGCTGACCCGACGCGAGCATAAGATCGCGGATATAGAGGGCTAGACCGTTGACAAAGAACTGAGAGTCGAATCCTTTGTCGCGGATCTGCTTATAAATCAGAAGCGCCTCGGGAACATTATTTGAAAGAAACGCATCGATCAGGCGCTTGTAATAGGCGTGGTCAAGGACATTTAGGTTGTCGATGGTCGACTGATATGTTATATTGCCTCGTGATGACGCGGCCACCTGGTCGAAGATTGACAGAGCGTCGCGCATGGCGCCGTCAGCCTTGCCGGCAATAACGGCGAGTGCGGCGGGATCGGCTGTTATGCCTTCGTTTCGTGCGACATACGACAGATGGTCGACCATGTCGCGGACGGTTATGCGATTGAAGTCGTAGATCTGACAGCGTGAGAGAATAGTCGGTATGATCTTGTGTTTCTCAGTGGTCGCGAGGATGAAGATTACATAGGACGGCGGCTCCTCAAGCGTCTTGAGGAAGGCGTTGAAGGCTGAGGTCGACAGCATGTGCACCTCGTCGATGATGAACACCCGGTAGCGACCTTGAGTCGGCGGGAGCTGGACCTGCTCGATCATGCTGCGGATATCCTCGATGCTGTTGTGGGATGCGGCGTCAAGCTCGACAACATTGAGCGAGCGGCCTTCGTTGAACGCGGCGCATGAGCTGCAATTGTTGCAGGCCTCTCCGTCGGGTCCGGGGTTCTCGCAATTGATTGTCTTTGCGAAAATACGAGCGCACGAAGTCTTGCCGACACCTCTTGATCCACAGAACAGGTAGGCATGGGCAAGACGATCCGATGCAATGGCATTTTTAAGCGTTGCGGTCAGCGCGGGCTGTCCGACGACTGACGCAAAAGTCGACGGACGGTATTTTCGGGCTGATACGATGTAATGTTCCATATATCTGCAAAGATAGGCCTTTTTATTCGAAAAACAAAAAAGGAATCGATGCCTAAAACGCGGCTACCGCGGGCCGTCAGTCCTCGAGGTAATAGTCTATAGAGGTGACAACGCGGATATTTTTGATGTAGGGGGTATACTGGTCGCGATCCTCGATCGAGAACTGCCCCTGGCGGGCTGTCTTGATCTTGCCGAGCCGGCTTTGGGAATCCGCGGCAAACTTGTCGGCCGCCTCACGGGCGTTTCGTGTGGCCTCTGCTATCATCTCGGGTTTGATCGAATTGAGGTCGGTATACTCATAGGTCGTCTGATACTGGTAGTTCTCAGCAACCACAGCAACGCCTTCTTTCATCAGATCAGTCTGACGGTCGATCAACTGACGCACCTGGTCGACTTTCGACGAAGTGACAACAATGACGTTGGTGACATTGTAGCGCACACGGACGTTTTCGGCGTTATAACTGTCGGCAAGACGGTCGGTCACGGCCGGCGGATTGACGGAGATCTCGTTTTCTTCAATGCCGTTTGTCTTGAGGAATTTAATGATGGCTGCATTATTCTTCTGTATCTTGTCATAGATCGCCACAAGATCGTTGCCCATTTCTTTGGTCACGATAGGCCATGTGACTTTGTTGGCCATCACCTGACGCTCACACAGGCCTCTGACCGTGACATCACGGTCGCGATCACTGAAGTTATCGATACCGGCCTTGAGAGCAAAACCGAGAATGATGAGAGCCACAGCTATAAAGGCCGAGGACAGAAGAACGGTTGATTTTTTCATATCTTTAAAGCATAAATTAAAAAATTATCAAATGTCAAAACATCAAAACTCCTCGGAACTATCGGCAAACTCGTCACAATATCGCTCGAGCCTGTGATAGGCAGCAAGATTGACCTCGTCGAGATCATCGCGCACCTCGGCCTGATAGAGGGCCGAACCGAAAGTGAACATATAGCTGAAACGTTGCAGGTAATCATCGTCGGCACGCAGTTCGCGACGCATCCGATCCTTCTCGCTGTCGCTATCGAGCGCGATTATCTCGTCAGAGCGATCGATAAGATATTTCAGAATTGCTTCATACTGCACAAGCATTTCGGCATAATCATGCTGATCCAACGGCTGTTCGCGCATAATTCTGTCGGAAAGCCTATAGCACAGATCCGGGTCATAACCTTTTGAGCATGACGACATCATCAGTCCGCTGACCAAAAACAAGCAAAGAAAAATACGGTTCATAAAAATACACTGAGTCATTAGAACGTAATCCGTCCCGAAATAGTTGAACTGCGAGATGCTGCAAAAGTACAATTTTTTGTCTAATTTTGCATAGAAAACAAAAATGAGTTTATGCGCATCGATATTATAACCGTTCTCCCCGAAATGCTCGAGTCGCCGCTGGGCTGCTCTATACTCAAACGAGCCCGGGACAAAGGTCTTGTGGAACTTGAAGTCCACAATCTCAGAGACTATACGACAAACCGCCACCGCAAAGTAGACGACTATCCTTTCGGCGGAGATGCGGGCATGGTGATGCAGGTCGAACCCGTCGACCGCTGCATATCGGCGCTCAAGGAGCAACGCCGCTATGACGAGGTGATATTCACCGCCCCTGACGGCGAGGTCTTCAACCAGCAGATGGCCAATCAGATGTCGATGCTCGAAAATATTATAATACTCTGCGGCCATTACAAGGGCATAGACTACCGCATCAGAGAACATCTGATCACTCGCGAGATATCGGTCGGCGACTACGTGCTGACCGGCGGCGAGATGCCCGCGGCCATAATAACCGACGCCATTGTCAGACTGTTGCCCGGCGCGATCGGCGACGAACAGAGCGCGCTGACCGACTCATTCCAGGACAATCTGCTCGAACCTCCTATCTACACACGGCCGGCCTGCTATAAAGGCTGGGATGTGCCGGAGATACTGCTGTCAGGCCATCAGGCCAAAATCGACGAATGGCGTCACGAGCAGGCAGTAGCCCGCACACGCCGTCTGCGCCCCGACCTGCTCGAAGAATAGATAATCCGGATCACACGGCGTTAAGGCCGACAAATATAACTATCAGAAAGGCCGACAGCACGACCATCAGAACGGCCGAGGCTACGATAGCGGTGATGGCGGTGTTGCGCCATGTGCGTGTCGAAGATTTCAGCCCCACACAACCGAGGATAAACGCAAACACACTGATGCCGAGCGCCACTTTGCCCTCGAACGACAGCACAACCCATGCCGCAAGAGTAAGGATAATGCTCAGCAGGGCAAATTTATTGAATTTGGCGCGCGAGTCTTTTTTGATGACAGGGGCGGTTTCGGGTCTCATGCCTGCAATCCCGCCGTCAGGGTCTCCGCCGTTTACGGGCGCGGAGCTTGCCACATCGGCAGTCGTATCGACCTCGGGAACGGAGATCTGTTCTGTCTGTTCTATCGGTTGTTTGTTCTGTTCTTTATCCATAATTCTATCAAACGGTGAGAGGCGCGAAAAAGATCGCTCCACAAAATTAGTAATTTAGAATTGATAAAACAACGATTATGTGTAAAATCTACAAATTTTGTGAAAAAAGGTTTAGTTTTACCATTTAATGGGCCTCAAGCCAGTTTGATCCGACTCCTACACCCACCTCAAGAGGCACACGTCCGGTATAAGCTTTCTCCATCAAACGAACGACGAGTTCGTTAAGTTCGGCCTGCTCCTCAGGAACGACATTGAACACCAATTCGTCGTGAACCTGGATGATCATGCGAGAGCGCAACTGCCGCCGCTTGATCTCTCGGTCGATGTCGATCATGGCAATCTTGATGATGTCGGCAGCCGAGCCCTGGAGCGGAGCGTTGATAGCGTTTCGCTCGGCATAGCCTCTGACGACAGAGTTGCGCGAGCTGATATCGGAAAGGAATCGTTTGCGGTCCATGATAGTGGTGACATAGCCGTCACGACGGGCTTGCTCTACGATTTCCTTCATATAGCGGTCGACACCCGGATAGGTGCGCAGATAACCTTCGATCAGGTTCTTGGCCTCGGCGCGCGGAATAGCCAGACGCTCCGACAGTCCGAAGGCTGATATGCCGTAGATAATGCCGAAATTGGCCGTCTTGGCCGCCCGGCGCTGGTTGTCCGACACCTGGTCGGGCTCGAGATGAAATATCTTTGCAGCGGTGGCGCGGTGGATATCCTGATGATCGACAAAGGCCTCGACCATCGCGGAGTCGCCGCTTAGATCAGCCATCAGACGCAGCTCTATCTGAGAATAGTCGGCACTCATTATCAGATCGCCTGGGTCGGGGATAAAGGCTTTGCGGATCTCGCGGCCCTCGTCGGTGCGGATCGGGATGTTCTGAAGATTAGGATTGGCCGAAGAAATACGTCCGGTCGCAGTGACAGTCTGGTTATAGGTCGTATGTATCTTTCCTGTGCGGGGATTTACCAGCCTGGGGAGCGCGTCGACATAAGTGGCGAGCAATTTTTTCAGACCACGGATCTCAAGGATAAGATTTACGACCGGATGACGGTTGCGGTATTTTTCGAGAACCTCTTCGGTCGTCGACCATGCTCCACGCTTGGTCTTTTTTGCCGACGAGTCGATCTGCAATTTCCCGAACAACACCTCGCCCACCTGCATGGGAGAACTGATGTTGAACTGACCGCCGGCCAACTCATAGACCTGCTGTTCGAGACCCGCAAGACGCGAAGTCAGCCGACGCGACTGCGCCTCAAGTTCAGCGACGTCGATGCGGACTCCCTCCCACTCCATGTCGGCAAGCACGCGCGCGAAAGGGAACTCGATCTTGTCAAGCAGATGCTCCTGCCGCTGTTTACGGACTTCTTCAAGCAACACAGGCATGAGCAGCCGCACGACAAGAGCCGTTTCGGCGCAGACCCGCGCATAGCGGGTGTAATCAGCGGCATAGGCCGCTTTGACATCGGCCGGAGTGAGGTCGAAATCCATCGTCTTGCGGCTGAGATAAGCTGCGGCAAGATTAGCGGGACGGTGGTTGGTCTCGGGTGAGAGGATATAATGGGCTACGGCCACATCAAAGTAGCGGGCCGAGAGATCGATGCCCTCGCGACGCAGCAGTATGATGTCGCGCTTGATATCAGCCGACACGATGGTCGTCGTCTGTGAAGAGAAGAGCGGAGCCAGAACAGCGGTCATTTCCTCGCGCCCCATGCAATGCGGCGGCAATGCGACGTAGACGCTCCGGGAATCGGCGATGCTGACGGCGATGCCGTCCCATCGCGCAGTCATGGCTTCCTCGCCGGAAACCAGAAGCGAGACGCCTACCACGGGACTTGCGGCCGCCTCTTCCACGAAACGCGAGAGCGCATCAGCGTCGTCAATGGCCACCATATCGAACTCGAAAGTGCCTGCCGCAGGTTCGTCAGCCCTGACATCGAAAAGAGATCCCATAGCCGGAACAGACTCCGGCTGCCGCACAGCCGCCGGCCGGAGACGCGCGGCAAAGGTCTTGAATTCGAGTTCTTCATAGACCGCGATCAGGGCATCGGTGTCGGGCTCACGACGGACAAACATGTCGGGAGTGACGACGAGCGGCACATCGGTGCGGATAGTCACAAGAACCTTGGAAAAACGTATCTGCTCGGCATTGTCGCTGATGCGGGTACGCAGAGCACCTTTGAGGCTGTCAGCATTGTCGAGAAGATTTTCGACCGAACCCCACTCTGCGATCAGTTTCGAGGCCGTTTTCTCGCCCACGCCGGGGCATCCCGGGACATTGTCGCTTGCATCACCCTCGAGGGCAAGCAGGTCGATTACCTGCCGCGGCGAGGATATCCCGTAGCGCTCGCAGACTTCCTTAGGTCCGCGTATCTCGAAGCCCTGCCCCCTGAGGGCAGGGCGATACATAAACGTGTTGTCATCGACGAGCTGGCCGTAATCCTTGTCGGGGGTCATCATATAGGTTGTGAAGCCCTGCCTGCCGGCAAGTGTGGCAAGAGAGCCTATGACATCGTCAGCCTCGAAATCGGGCATCTCGACGACCGGTATCCTGTAAGCCTCGAGTATCCGTTTGATGAACGGCACAGACAGGGTTATATCCTCGGGCTGTTTGTCGCGCTGAGCCTTATACTCGGGATACATTTCATGGCGGAATGTCTTGCCGCCGGGGGGATCGAAACATACGGCAATATAATCGGGGTTCTCCTTGCGAAGGATCTCGTCGAGAGTATTGCAGAACCCGAAAATGGCCGATGTGTTGAATCCGCCCGATGTAATGCGCGGCGAGCGCAACAGCGCATAATATGCTCTGTAAATAAGTGCGTAGGCATCAAGCAAAAACAGCTTCTTCTTTTCCATGACAGTGTAATTGTCTCTTTTTTCTAAAACAGTAAAATAATGCGGCAGGTTGTCAAAATGATCTTTCCGATGGCTAAAATTACTAAGAATTCGCCGTTCCATCAAAAAAAGTTACTACCTTTGCACCTTGTAATCCATAATATGACGACTCTCGAAGCCATACATAAGACCATAGCCCCCGAACTTGAGCTGCTCAACCGACAGATGAGCGAACGGCTCTCGACATCCAATCCACTGATGGACAAGGTCGTCACTGCCCAATTAAGTTCAAAAGGCAAGCAGATCAGGCCCATGATCGTCATATTGTGCTCCAAACTTGTCGGTGACGCCAACAGCAATACCATAGCCGCAGCCGCGTCGGTCGAGTTGCTCCACAACGCCACTCTGATCCACGACGATGTTGTCGACGACTCAAAGACACGCCGCAACAAACCAACGATCAATTCAATCTGGGACAACCATATAGCCGTACTCGTCGGTGACTATTTTGTGTCGTGTGCGATGCAGCAGGCCATCTCTACCGGCGACATACGCATCATCGATTCCCTATGCCATCTGGGCAAACTGCTATCACTCGGAGAAATCGATCAGATCTACAACGCCAGATACCACACACTCACAGAGGAGACATACTACAACATAATCGGCAACAAGACAGCCTCGCTGTTTGTGGCCTGTGCCAAGATGGGATGTTATGCGGCCGGTGTAGCCGACGAACGTGTGGACGCGCTCGCCGAGTTTGCCCGCCTGCTCGGGCTATGCTTCCAGATACGCGACGATGTTTTCGACTACTTCGGCAGCGACTCTATCGGCAAACCGACCAGCAACGACCTCAAGGAAGGCAAGATAACCCTACCCTTGCTTCACACATTGCTGCGTGAAGACCTTCCGGACCACAGCGCCATGCTCGAGCTCTCGCGCAAGGAAATCCTTGACGATAACGACATAGCGACACTGATATCCTATGCTGTCGACAACGGCGGCATCGATCATGCATTCGCCGAAATGAAGCGCCTCAGAGACAAGGCATCCGAGGCTCTGACCGCATTCCCCGAATCAGAGTCAAAGAAAGCCCTGCTGTCACTTTTTGACTACATAATAGCCCGGGATCACTGATTGCGGCCTTCGCTCAGAGCTTTTTAACACAGATTATTTGCAACGCGGAGATTTTTTACATATCTTTGCGCTGATCTATATAACCGGCAGTGTCAATCAATCTTTTAGATAGAATAAAATCACAAACGTGGATCTTAAAAGCGATGGCGACTTCTCAGGCATCAGCCTGGGTCGATTTCATCACTTCGTTTGTGGTATTCGCCTGGATCGGTCTTAGCGGCGGCGACGCGGCAGCCGCCGGAGCCATCGCCGGAGGCATTGTAAACTGCACGCTCAACTACAAATGGACATTCCGCGGCTCGCATTGCCCGGTGGCCAACGTCGTCATCAAATACATGATGGTCTGGATAGGCTCACTGCTTCTCAACGCTTATGGCACCGAGTACCTGACAGAACTATGTCTGGCAAGCGAGATGCTCGACTCATGGGGCATATCACGTAACCTTCGCTTCACTATCGCCCGTCTGACGGTGTCGTTTCTTGTGTCTGTATTCTGGAATCTCCTGTTGCAACGCACATTTGTCTACAGATCAATAAAATTTGACACGATATTGAGCGCCATAACACGCGCAAGATAAAACAGCTCAAACATTAATCTTTCACGGAAAAGGCATGAAATCAACAATGTCAATCGCTCTGTTATTTATTTTGGCATTCATTTCAAGTTGCGATAAGGATGAGCCTAAGTTTTCATCATCCGAGATTCAAAGAGCCCTTTTTGAAATGAAAGGCACATATCATGGAGAGATGAGTGTCTCCTATTATCATGGGGAAACAATATCAGAAGGTAATGTGTGCAAGGCGGTTTCAAAAGATTCCTTGACAGTCGACATGGACTTGTCTTTAATGGCACAGTCCATTACAGATGAAAGGATTGCATCCCGACTTCGTGACATTGGAATAGTTCAAGTAAAAGCAGCTTATGAATTTTTGCAAATGGATGAACAAATGTATCATTTCGTATTGCTTCCCAAAAATGTGATTTGTTACGGTGGATATGGTACTCCTGAAGCAGTAAAAATCGTTTTCGATCAAAGTTTTGGTGGCGATGCCGATTACTTTTATCATAGCATAATATTCAATCTGTCTCCGAAAGAGCTATGGATCGGAGGTGAAAAATATAAGTCATTCCAACAGCTCGTATATCATTTTGAAGGAAGTTATGAATAGTAAATGCAATTCATAAATGGACGGAGCGTGCAGGTTATAGCAATCTGCACGCTCCTTTTATAAATACATCGGGAGATTACTTCTCCGCTATCTCTTTCAGGAATTCCTCGGCCACCTTTTGGTCGTGGAGACAGTCGACATCCATCGCCTTTGAAAATTCGAAAGGCACGACCTTGATGTCGGTTTCGGCGGCAAGAATGCGCTGGAAGTCGCTGAGCGACTCAGGGTATCCTTCACGGGCGGCAACTGTTTTCATAGCCTTGTCTGACAACGCATAAAGCCCGGCCGACACAATAGCACACTCGGCGAAAGGTTCGCCGCCATAGCGATAGTCGATCACATTGCCGTCGGCGCCGAGACGGGCATAGAGCGGGCTTTCGTCATCGATAAAGCGGGTGAGACCCATCAGAACGGAGTCATCGTCGGCAGCTTCCGACAAACGGACATATTCGGCAAACTCCTTCTGCGGGAAAATAGTGTCAACGGTCATGGCGATAAAACGTCCGTCAATGCCTTCGGCCGCCTCGGTGAGGCTGTAATAGGAATTATCAGATATAATCGGCCTTACCACCAGCGGATAACCCTTGGCTTTTAGGCCCTCGAGATATTCGACAAGCTCGGGCATACGACTGTTGGCCACGATGTTGATCTGCTCGCCGCCGTGCTTCATGAGGATATCGATCAGACGGCCGATCATCGGCTGACCGTCGATCTCCACGAGAGGTTTGGGTTTCTTTTCTCCGTTCTTAGCAAAACGCGACCCTAATCCGGCCGCTAAAATTACATATTTCATATATTTTTTATTTATAATCGTCATTGACAAAATTAATGATTCTTTTGCAATGAACAGAACTCTCCACTACAAAAGTTTTTATAAGCTATATTCTCTATTTCAATGATTCGGTAAAATTTGAGGTTGTTCAGCCTTGTCTAAGCCGCTAACTGAG
>CAJUMI010000038.1 GCA_910587545.1 uncultured Muribaculaceae bacterium
GACCCTCAACGGTTTTCAAGACCGCCGCAATCGACCACTCTGCCATCTCTCCTTTAATTGCTGCAATCGACCTCTGTCGTTGCTTTTGCGATGCAAAGGTAGACTTTTTTTTCGGACTGTGCAAATATTTTTGCGGGGCGAGAGCAAAAAATAATTCTTGCAACGGCCGTTGTCGGCTTATTTTGTTGAATAACTGCTATGTAGGGCGTATGACAGGCGATTTAACACTGTCTAAAACGCCTGTACGGCAGTTTTTGCTAACGGTCGCGGCGCGAAAGGCGCTAATTTTGCGTCAGATTCACGTAATAATTGTAAGACTATGAAAAAATTCAGCAGACAGATCAGCGAGATCATCATTCATTGTACGGCGACTCCCCGAGGTAGGGATCTGGACGTGGCCGACATTACGCGATATCATCGGCAGCGTGGTTTTGAGACCATCGGATATCATTATCTCATCAAGATCGACGGCACAGTAGAGCAGGGCAGGGATTGCTCTTTTGTCGGAGCACATTGTCTGGGGCACAATGACCGGTCGATCGGAGTGGCCTATGTCGGGGGACTTGACTCGGCGGGACGACCGGAGGATACACGCACGCCGGCTCAGCGGCGTAGTCTGGCGGGGCTGGTCGCCCGGCTGAGATCGCGTTATAATGGCTCATCGGTCCACGGCCACAATGAGTTCGCGGCAAAGGCGTGTCCGTGTTTTGATGTCAGTAAGGAATTCTCAGGCCGGCAGCCGTCATGAAGCGTATTATCACATATTCAGTCTTTGCGGCCGTGATGGTTTCGGCGTCGGGCTGCTCGCGCAAAACGGTCAGAGCAGTCGATCGTTCGGACTGCTATACGGATGTCCGTGTGCTCAGACGTGTCGACACGCTATCGGTCGGCCGATCGGTCAATCTCGTTTTCAAGGAACCGCGCCTGCTTGCCGTCAGGTGCGCGGCCGACGATACGGCGCTTGTCGAGCTGCAGGCGGCCGAATTGGTCTTGTCTGATGTGGCGGCGGCGTCGGGCTGCTCCGAGCTGTCCGACAGTGTGTCGGTCGTTTACAGCGGCAAAACCTCGGAGAGCGAGACCCGGAGAAGCGGCGGCGCTATTCCGTCGTGGCTGAAGGTTGTCATCGCGTTTGTCGCGGCATCGGCTATTGGCCTATCATTTCGAGGAATTGGTTCTCGTCGATGATGGCTATCCCCAGTGAGTTGGCTTTTTCGAGCTTGGCCGGACCCATGTTTTCGCCGGCGAGCACATAGTCGGTCTTCTTGGAGATCGACGACACGTTTTTGCCTCCGTTGAGTTCGATCAGCTTCTTGTACTCGTCGCGGCTATGACGTGAGAATATGCCGCTGATCACAAACGATTTGCCGGCGAGCAGATCAGTGCGGCCTTCGTCGTTTTCTGTTGTCATTTCGAGTTGTACGCCGGCCGCCCGCAGACGCTCGATGTTGTCGCGGTTTGACTGATTGGCGAAATACTCGATTATGCTGTCGGCGATTTTCTCGCCGACATCTTCGATGCCTGTAAGCTCGATGCGGTTCATCGATGCGAGGCGGTCGATCGATCCTGCCGCGCGGGCTATCTTCCTTGCGGTTGTCTCGCCGACAAAGGGGATCGACAGGGCGAATAACACACGGTCGAACGTCACGTTCCGGCTTGCTTCGAGGCCTTCGATGGCGCGCTCGGCGCTGCGGTGACCGAAGCCGGCGAGCATCATCAGCTGATCGGCTCTCAGATCGTAGAGATCGGCAGGAGTGCGCGCGAGTCCGGCGGCATACAGGGCTGCGGCTGTCTCATCGCCGATGCCGTCGATATTCATCATGCGGCGGCTGACAAAGTGCTCTATACGCCCGATTAGCTGGGGTGCGCAGCCGTAGTGGTTGGGGCACATCCATGCGGCCTCGCCCTCAAACCTGACCAGGGGCGTGCCGCACACCGGGCAGTGGCTGACAAACCTGACCGGTTCGGCGTCAGGCTGACGGGCGTCAGTGTCGACCCCGGTGATCTTCGGTATTATCTCGCCGCCTTTCTCGACATAGAGCATGTCGTTGTCGTGGATATCGAGCGCCCGCATGATGTCCTCGTTGTGGAGTGATGCGCGCTTGACGATGGTGCCGCTGAGCAGCACCGGCTCCAGATTGGCCACGGGCGTGATATAGCCGAGACGTCCGACGTCGAACGACACGAAGCGCAGCCTCGTCAGTGCGCGTTCGGCTGCAAATTTGTAGGCGATTGCCCAACGCGGCGATTTTGCTGTGAAGCCGAGGTTGAGCTGCTGGCGCAGGGAATTGATCTTGAACACCAGTCCGTCGGTTGCCACGGGCAGCTCCTTGCGCGCCGTGTCCCAGTGGCTGATATAGCGGTCGACGTCGGCGATGTCGTGCAACAGGGTCATGGCGTCAGACACCTTGAAGCCCCAGCGGCGGGCCGCCATCATGTTGTCGTAGTGGGTGTCGTAAGGCAGATTTTCGCCTAACAGGTAGTAGAAATATGCGTCCAGACCGCGTGAGGCCACAACAGCCGAATTTTGCATCTTCAGTGTGCCGGCGGCAGCATTGCGCGGATTGGCGAACAGCGGCTCCTCGTTGCGCTCGCGCTCCTCGTTGAGGCGGTCGAACGCTTTCCATGGCAGCACGATCTCGCCTCTGATCTCGAAGCGTTCGGGCCAGTCGTCGCCGTTGAGAACAAGCGGTATGCTGCGTATGGTCATGACGTTGTCGGTCACCACGTCGCCTTTCTCGCCGTCGCCTCGTGTCACGGCTCTTACGAGCCGGCCATGCTCATAGATGAGCGATATGCCCGTTCCGTCGAATTTCATCTCTCCGACTATCTCGGCTGTCAGGCCCGGCAGGGCTGTCTCGGTGCGCTTCACCCATTCGTCGACCTCTTCGATCGAATATGTGTTGCCGAGCGACAGCATCGGGTAGATGTGGCGCGTCTGCTCGAAACCTTTGGTGATGTCGGAGCCAACGCGACGGGTCGGCGACAGAGGGTCGTCATATTCGGGATGCTCGCGTTCGAGTGCTTCGAGACGTTTCATCATTTCGTCGAACTCGCGGTCGCTGATTTCGGGTGAGTTCTCTACATAATATTTATGGTTGTGGCGGTTGAGGTCGTCGCGCAGACGCTTGATCTCCGATGCTATGCTGTCCATGGGCTATGCTGTCTTGGTTGCTGAGGCAAAAATAGCAATTATTTCTTGCCTATACGTAACGACGGAAACATTTTTTTTAGTCTGATCAGGTGATGGGTGAGGTTGCCGCCGGCGACGACAACCGTGACTGCGGCGAGAACCAGCACCAGGCCGACTGTCTGGCGCTCAGTCAGTGTCTCGCCGAAGACAGTGATGCCGAATATAACCGCCGTGACAGGCTCGAACACTCCGAGTATGGCCGTCGGCGTGGAGCCGATATATTGTATGGCTACAGTGGTCAAGGTCAGCGAGAGTGCCGTAGGCAGCAGGGCGAGCGCACCTACGCAGGCCCAGCTGCCTGGACTTGACGGCAGTTGCAGGCTGTTGTCGGCCAATGCCTTTGATGCGAATATTGTAAGCCCGAAAAGCAGTACATAGAACGTCAGTTTCAGCGTAGGCATCCCGCGCATCGCCGGTATGCGGTTGACTGCCACTATATAGATGGCGTATGACAGCGCCGATACGGCGACCCAGCCGATGCCCGCTGCCGAGAGTGTGACGCCCGCGCTGTTGCGGCTCAGAAGCCAGATGCCGCAGAGCGCCACCGTGAGACACACCAGGGTCTGCGCCGACAGACGTTCGTGATAGATAACGGCCATCATCAGAGCCACCATCAGAGGATAGACAAACAGAAGTGTCGACGCCACGCCGGCGTCCATATATGTATAACTTGCAAACAGTCCGTAGGACGACAGACCCATCATCAGGCCAAGCGCCACGAGCGGCACAATCTCGCAGCGGCGCAGTTTCAGCGAGCGTCCGCGCATCGCGATCATCGCCCACAGTATGGGCAGAGCGGCGAAATAGCGGAGCAGAAGCACCGAGTTGGCGTTGAGCCCCTCGTCGTATAGCGGCAGGGCGAAAAGCGGATTCATGCCGTAGGTCGCGGCCGCAAGAACACCGAATATATATCCTTTGACTTTTGAGTTCATATCTGAGAAAAACAGCGGCAAAAGTAGCGATTTTTTTTCAGCCGGACAACCCCGGCTTGCCTGACCGGTCCTATAGCTCCTTGATGAAATCGTTGAGATCGGTCTCTTTGTCGAGGCCGAACAGCGAGCGCAGCCTGTAGCGGGCCTTGGCGACGCTTTCGCGCTTGATGCCCAGCGCAAAAGCTATCTCGCTGTTTGACTTCTGCAGTCTGATGAGCATCATGATCAGTTCAGCCGAAGGCGACATGTCGGGATAGCGCGTCCTGATGCGCTCGATCAGCCCCGGAAAGACCGACGAGAACAACTGCCTGAAGCGGTCTTCGTCCTCTCTCTTCAGTATGGCGATGCTGAATATCCGGTTGTCGGGCTGCTCGGCGGCCAAGGTTTCTGACGGGATATATTGTTCTTTGATCTTTTCGTTCAGCAGCTCGATCTGACGGTTGAGTTCGATGCGGCTGTCGAGCAACTGCTCGATGGCGCGCTTGTTTTCCCTCAGTTTGCGGTTTTTGTTGTTGATGATCCGCAGTGTCAGCAATGTCAGAGCCAAAATGACCATCGTGGCCGTCACACTCCATAGAAATATATGCTGTCGGGTGTATCGTTTTTCGGTTTCGAGGAGCAGTTTTTCATTTTTGAGTTGCGACGTGCGGTATTTGAAATCAGCGTGCAGCAGGGCGTCGGCTGTCCTCTGTTGGTTTATCGTGTCTGTCAGCCGGCGTGACTCATTGTAGGTTTTCAGGCTTCCAGGCGACAACTCGTTCTCGATTATCGACTCTGACAAAATCGACAGAGCCCACTGATAGTCTTCAAACCCCTTGTTGCGGTTGAATTCCAGGGCTTGCTTCATTATTTTAAGTCCTTTTTCCCGAGATCCTGACAGGAAATAACCTCGTCCGATAAGCATCGAATCTGTTGCGGCGCTCTTTCTGCGGCCGACATTGTTTTCCAATGATTTCACTGCATGGGCGACATCGTCAGGCCTGAGCCCGGGATGCTCGATGATGGCATGCGAGATCTGGTTTTCAACCTGCACACGGCTGATTGCCGCGCTTTTCGGTTCGGCGATCTGTCCCGACGCTTCCATTGCCGTCTCAAGGCAATGAAACATTGAGTCATATTGGCCGAGATGCTCATAGGTTGTCGCACGCATCCGCCATAGATCCGCCGATATCGCCGAATTGCTGCCCGTTGTCTTGTCGATTGCCTGCCGGTTGAGTTCGAGAGCGTCCTTATACAATCCGATCCTGGAATACAGATTGGCTGTATTGCCGAGCAGTCGCGCTTCTTCCTGCGGGTCGACAAGCCCCGGCGCTGCATGGCGCAATGAGTCAGTAGCTTCCTGCAGCAGCATGAGACCCTCGATATATCTGCCTGACCGACACAGGAAATACCCCATCTGCGACAGCACCTCGACCGACATGTCGCTCGGCCCGTTCCTGCGCATCTCGTCGATTGTCTCCTGTTGCATGTTTATGTATATCTCGGGTGATGCGCCTGCGGTTTTGGCATTGAAGGCCGAATCGTGAAGCCGTCTCACTTTGCTGTCTCTGTCGGTGTTTGCGTCGACGGTATTGACGTTTTGGCCGCAGGCGGCCGAAAGAATAATCAGAAGCAGGATTGTACCTGTCGGGAGCATTTTCATAAGTCATAGTTCCATTTGCCGTCAAAGATACGAATAAGTGAGCGCAAAAGAAAATAATATTTTCGTTTGCCGAACGCCAAGTATCTTCAAAGGTCGTGACGCACCCCGGGTCGTCGCATTTGATACATTTCGCTTTATTCGCACCGTGTGTCCATGCGATCACACGCCTGTCTATTGATCTGTCCATGTCGCGACCCTTGCCCGCCGTGGTTTATTGCATATCTTTGCGATGCTGAAATCACATCTCGACACAAAAGATCCGTTTTGGCAAGAAAATATAGTTAATTAAATGAAAAAATATAATTTAACATTTGAATATGACTGAAACTCAACAAATTACCCCCCCCATTATGTATTTTTAACATTTTTACAGTTAAATAATTTGTCTGAAAACTGAAAAATAGAGAATTTTGTAATCCGAATCATAATATATGAAACCGACGTTTGCAAATCTATATAAGCTATAATTTAAACTCTATAAACACACTGTTTTATGATGCTAAAAGATAATTAAAGAGGTTTCCGGCTATCGATCGCATATATATCACAGTTCTACTACGAAACGACATATACTTACTATATGAAAGTAATTTTGCGCATATTGCTCATTGTATTCGGCTGCTCTATGTCTGCCCAGGCACAGATTGCGGTCAAGAGCAACTTACTCTACGACGCGACTTTGTCGCCCAATCTCGGGGCTGAGATAGCACTGGCTCCCAAGTGGTCGGCCGAGCTCTCGGGCAACATCAACGCCTGGACTCTGAGCGACGGCAAGCGATGGAAGCACTGGCTCGTCCAGCCCGAAGTGCGTTACTGGCTCTGCGACCGTTTCTCAGGCCACTTTTTCGGAGCGCATCTGCTCGGAGGCCAGTACAACGTCGGAGGCATCCGCGGACTAAGCCACGACTTCCTCGGCCTGCAGCTCAGCCGCCTTGGCAGCGAGCGCTTTCAGGGATGGTTTGCCGGTGCAGGCATCGCCTACGGATATACATGGATTCTCGCCCGGCACTGGAGCATCGAGGCCGAGATCGGCATCGGATATGTCTACCGCCGCTACGACGTCTACCCCTGCGCGCATTGCGGTACAAAGATTGAACAAAACAAGTCGCGCAACTACGTCGGTCCGACCAAGGCTGCGCTTAACCTGATATACGTATTCTGATCATGTTACTCCGACATATACTTATAATGCTGTCAGCCCTGCTTCCGGTCGGGGCTGCGGCAGCCTCTGACAGCAGACCGGCAACTGACGCCGTGAGGACATCTGACGTCGACATCGTCACATCCGACGACAATTTCTTCATCCGTATGACTGTCGATCTCAGCGGCTACAAGCACCTCGAGCGTAACCGCGAAGTCATCATCACGCCGATGATCGTCGCCGGTGCCGACTCGCTCGCCCTGCCGTCGCTCGTCGTCGCCGGACGCTCGCGCTACTATCTCTGGCTGCGGCAGAGTAGCGACCGTTGGCCGGCCGACAAGCTCTACCGCGCTTCCGACGGAGCCGTTGTCGACTATCAGGCCACCGTCGCCGCCGAAAAATGGATGGAGACATCCGACCTCGTCATCTCCGCCCTGTCGCGCGGATGTTGCGGCACTCCCGAGACCCTCGCCGCCGTGCCTGTCACCCCCATCAGCGTCGAGAAGATCGAGCCCGCAGCCTTCATGCCGCAGTTTGTCTTCATCCGTCCAGAGGCCGAGCTTGAGAAACACCGCCAGATCAGCGGATCGGCCTATATCGACTTCCCCGTCGATCAGACAGTCATCTATCCCGACTACCGCCGCAACACCGTCGAGCTTGCCCGCATCCGGGCCACGATCGACTCTGTCCGCGACGACGCCGACGTCACCATAGCCGCCGTTGCCCTCAAAGGCTTCGCATCGCCCGAAAGCCCATATAGCCACAACACCGAGCTCGCCATCGGCCGAACCGAATCGCTGCGGCGTTACATCAACCAGCTCTACAGCTTTCCCGCCGGAGTGGTCGTCACCGACTACGAGCCCGAGGACTGGGCAGGGCTGCGCCGCTTCGTCGACCGGTCAAACATCGACAACCGCGACGACATTCTCGCCATCATCGACAGCGACCTCGCCCCCGATCCAAAAGAAGCGCGCATCAAGTCGCGCTATCCGGCCCAGTATCGCTTCATGCTTCAGAACTGGTATCCCGCCCTGCGTCACACCGACTACAAGATCGACTACACCGTCCGTCAGTACACCGATCCCGAAGAGATGCGCAAAGTGCTCTTCTCCGCACCTCAGAAGTTGAGCCTCAACGAGATGTTTGCCGCAGCCTCGACCATGGAGCCCGGCACGCCCGACTACGACGAAGCCTTCGCCATCGCCGTGCGCATGTATCCCGACAGCCCCGAGGCAAACCTCAACGCCGCCATCGCCGCGATGAAGACCGCCAGCCTCGACGCCGCCCGCGCATACCTCGCCAAGGCCGGCGACTCGCCCGAGGCAGTCTATGCCAGAGGCCTCTACGAGGCGTTCAGCGGCAACTACGACGCCGCCCGCCCGCTGCTCCGTCAGGCTCTCGACAGCGGCATCCAACCGGCTGCCGATGCTCTGCAGCAGATCGACAACATACAGTCATTTGTAAAATGATATCAATCAAACAATCATAAACCAATAATTTAAATCTTATGAAAATAATTAGTAAATTTTTCCTCGGACTTGCTTCTGTCGCCCTTATGGCGTCATGTAGCGACGACCTCGGAAAAGAAATGGGCAATCAGCCAGGAACCGATGGAGAAGTGAGTGAAATTACCGATCCGGTTTACCTGAGTGTCAATTTTCAAATGCCGAGTATCGGCACCGGTTCACGTTCATTCACAGATAAAGATGAAGTATCCAATAATGGTACAGAACCAGGTACAGATAAAGAGAATAATGTGGGTGAGGTTCTTGTCATTCTCGCTCGCCCTAATGATTACGGTCTGATTGCGTCGGCTGTAGTTCAGAGCGCAAATATCACTAAAAACAGCTCTGCATCACCTATCTACCGTGCGACTACCAAGTTCAGTAAAACAACATTGTCCCAGTATTACAGCGATAAATCAGTTACGGATGAACAGAAAGGAAAAGTAGCCGTATTTATTGTCGTGAACCCGAATAAAGCTACCAATGCAGTTCAGGATGCTGAATACGGTGACCAGAATTGGGCACAATCTATTGGTACAGTCACCGAAGGTTCCGGTTCGAGTGTCGAAGGATCTATTTGGAATGATAACGCTTTCCTCATGTCTAACCAACGCATCAATATCCGAAAAATTCCCTCGAGCATTGAAGGATGGAATCCTTATTCTGATGGAAACAATCTGTTTCATCTGTCAGATATGAATGGCGTTGCAGGTGCTGTTGCAAATATCGACAATTCGGCCAATTCCGGTGGCGGCGCAATCAAAGTTGAGCGCGTGGCTGCGCGTTTTGACTTCCGCGACGGTTCTCCGCTCAAAGATAATAAATATCACGTCATGTATCTCCGCAAAAATGACGGTACACCGGACATGGAAAAACCTTTTGTAGATATTCAGCTTGATAAGATAGCTCTTACCAATATGAGCAAGACATATTATGTTTTCGGACGTGTGTCGGATAACGGACAGAACACTGTAACATACGACCAGACTCAAAATCCAAATAAATGGTTACTCTGTGGTGCTGAAATGCCTTGGTTCTCGGACGCTGAAGGTACGGAAATCGCAGGTGGAAACTATGTAGTGAGTACAAATGCTGCAGAAAAAGCAAATGGTGAAGGTATTTCTGCAAATTTTGCGCAGTATTTCAACTATCCTTTCTTCGATCCTGATGGAACAATCAACAATGCCAATGTTCAGAGTGCCGACCGCTGGGATGTATCACTGATCTCTACTGTCCTCGCGCAAGGTGAGGATCAATGGGAAGGTTCGGCAGACAACAGATATCATGTTTGGCGTTATGTTACCGAAAATACAATTCCGGGCATTGACAATCAGAACTACGGTCAGTCAACACTTGTCGTATTCAAAGGAAAGATGCAGGGTATCAAAGATAATTTGAAGAATCCTGCAGAAATTGACGACAAGACAACTCCCGAATATCTTGAAGCAAAGAATCGCTGGGACCTTGTTGAAACACTCAATAATACCGATGCAAGCTTTGGTGACAGCAACACGGCTCCTATTCTCTATGCGTTTAACGGTGTACTTTATAACGGTTGGGAATCGATGCGTGAGACTGCAATCAAAAATTCGCTTAAAATCACGTATAATGACAATATGACCGATTTCACTTACAGCTGGAATCGCGACAACTCGCTTTACAAGGCAGTGTTCGGTTCAGGTGCGACAGGTGAGACCATTGAAGTTGAAAAATACGATCCTGCGGCAGCAGACGGTAGTCAGACAGTTTCAATAGGTAAGATAGAAGATAATGGCGTACAGGATGAGACGTCACCCAACTATCTTTGGAATGCTTGGAAAAAAGATGATTCAACAGCTAACCTTGAAGCATTTAAAAAAGCCGCTACTTCTGAGAAAAACATGATCACCATCTATCAACGTTCGCAAGATGCAGAGACGGGTTGGGGTTATTACTGTTATTACTATTACAAAAACCGTCACAATGATAACGGTAAACCCGGTGTGATGGGTCCGATGGAGTTTGCAGTGGTGCGCAATAACGTTTATAAACTTGCTGTAACCAATATCAAGCAGCTCGGTCATCCGCGCGTTTCACTCAATGATCCTCTCGTTCCCAAACCCGGGACTCCCGACGAATCTGAAGAACTTCGCATCACCGTCGACGCACAGGTGCTTCCCTGGGTTGTTCGTGTAAACGATATCGAATTCTAATATAGTCTGAAAGTTGATGAAACTCCGACGAAATAATTTACTAAAGACAATCACCGTCATGGCCCTTGCGGCCATGGCGGCGATTATCATGCCTTCGTGCGACTCGCTGGTCTATGACGATCTCGATCCCTGCCCCCCCTGCCCCCGTGGAGTGAGGCTACGCTTCGTCTACGACTACAACATGGAGTTTGCCAACGCTTTTCCCTCGCAGGTCGACTGTCTGACGCTCCTTGTCTATGACGGCGACGGCCGCTATCTGGAGAGCTTCGTGCAGACATCCGATGAACTGCTCTCCGACGAGAACTGGCGCCTGACGCTGCCTCTCGAGCCGGGCGACTATATCTTCGAGGCGTGGGGCGGCATGGCTTGTCAGTCGTCGAGTTTCAGTTTCAACGCCGATCCCTCGTCGATGCCGCTGCAGTCGCTGCAGGTGGCTCTCGATCCGTCGCTGCTCACCTCGCCGCGAGGCAACCGTCTCCATCCGCTCTTCTTCGGACGTCTGGAGATGACCGTCCCCGCCGAAAGCACCGACTACACCGAGGCCACCGTAGAGATGATGAAGGACACAAACAACATACGCATCCTGCTCAACAATCTCAACGGCACCGAGATCTCGGGCGACGACTACGAGTTCACCATCACCGACGACAACACCCTGCTCGACAGCCGCAACGACATCGTCGCGCAACCCGCCGTGACCTACCATCCCTGGACTTGGGGACAGTCTGAGGTCGGAGAGTATGACAACGGCGGCGTGGCCACATTCGCCTACGCCGAGATCGCCACTTCGCGACTGGTCACCGGCAGCAAGGCGCGTCTGCAGATCCGCTACACCGGCAGTGAGGCCGACGAACCCCGCGTGATCGCCGATATACCGCTGATCAAGGTCCTCGAGCGTCTCCGCAGCGAGGAGTTCGACCGGATGGAGTCGCAGGAATTCCTCGACCGTCAGAGCCGCTGGGAGATGGTGTTCTTTATCGCCGACGGCATCTGGCTTGATGCCTATATCTACATCAACGACTACACAGTCCGCATCAACGACATCGAATTTGACTGATTTTCAGCTCGATAATTTGTAATTATATTTTTTAACACCAATCATTCAACTCCATTCATTGGTCTGAACCACCGATGACATTCATAAGCAAACATATAACAGCCCTGATCGCGTCGCTCGCCGTGATGCTCGCCTCGTGCGGCTCCCCGGCCGACGAACCCGTCGCCCCGCCCCGGCTGCCCGGCGACGAAGGGACTGTCATGCTCGACCTGAACGTCGTCGTCGACGGACAGACCGACCCCGGCGCCGTCGGCTCGCGCGCGTTTCCTGTCATAGAAGACGGATCGTTTGAGGATCCGGTGACGGATTATGAAAAGCTCAAGACTCTGCGCGTGATAATCGTCCGTCCCGACGGCACTGTAGAGCACAACCGCTATGTCGAGCTCTCCACGCCGGCCTACAACGTGCTCCACAGCGACAATCTCCGCTTCAATGTCAGGCACAGCGAGCGCAAGACGATCTATCTCCTCGGCAACGAGGCCGTTGTCAGCAAGCAGAACGGCGATTACGACTTCTCGGCCATCGCGGTCGGCTCACAGTTCCCGGCCGGAACTGTAGCGGATCTGAAGCTGAACGCCACCATCGACAACAGCCTGTCGTCGACCTCGCGGACCTACGTTCCGATGAGCGAAAGTTTCGACGTGCAGATCGATGCGCCGAAGACCATGGACGATTTCGAGATCACCCGACAGCTTTTCATCACCCGCTCACTGATCAAATTCTCGTTCTCGGTCAAGAGCGAAGTGCCCTATGACACCAAACGCAAGCTTACCGGCATCTCAGTGACAAACCTTGCCGACCGGTCCTACTATCTGCCGCGCGCGACCGTCTACGATCCCCCGAAATACGACGCCGGCGGCAATGTAACCCAGAGCACCAACGACAAAGGCGGCCGGCTTATCACCTCGTTCGAGTTGCCTGATGGATTCAGTACGACCAAACGCCGGTTCCCTGTCATGCCGTACTATGATCTCGATTCCGACAATGAACTGATATTCACCCCCTACATCTACATGCCCGAGTCAGATGTCAAAGAAGGCAGCAGCTACAATGTCAGACTCTATTTCGACGGCGACAAGGACGATGAGCTCTCCGACTGGCTCGGCACCCGCCCCCTCGCCATCACCGACATCCCCCGCAACACCCACGTCAAGGTGAATATCAAGATCACAAGCGTCGGCATCGTGGCTGACGTGACTCTGGTTCCATATACATGTATATCTCTGAATCCCGGTTTCGGCGGTTTCGAACACCCCGAAGAAGATACTAATTAGTCATTCCTATGCCACTCTTAAAATCATATATATCCATATTATCCATTGCTCTTGCCTTTGTGTTGTCGTCATGTAAGGACGACCTTCTGTATGATCCTGATTTTATCGGCGAGGGCGATGCTGAAGTGACGGCTGAGATTACTTTCCCGTCAGAAAGAGTCGCCCTGAGCCGCGCCGCAGGCGACGGGGAAGTTGTGGAAGGCGAAGTCAAAGGAGGAGAGCCGGGTGATGCGATCAGCACCATCGAAAGTGTCTGCATCTTATTTTATGATGCGCAGCTGGGCGATAATTACGGCAAATTCGTAAAAAAATACTATTTCGGAAAAGGTAGTCCCGACATGACTGTCAGCGGGACTACTGACCGACCCTCGGACTACCCCGGTGCGGGTGGCGAACCTGTTGATGATAAAGAAGATACTCAAAGGGCAACTGTAAGGCTCGGCGTTGTGCCTTACGGCAAATATAAGATCTATGCCGTCGCCAATGTCCCTGAAGAGAAGTTTACCGACGACGTGGTCAGCAATGCCGAGAATGTGAAAAATCTCAGCTTCGAGTGGAGCAGCGAAAACGTTCCGGCCAACAACCAGATGTTCGGATATTTTTCGGAGAACAATTCGAGCGATGGTTTTCAGGCGCCGGATGTGAAGGTCAACCGTCCGGCCGTGCGTCTGTCGGCCTGGGTGCGCCGTCTGGCCTCGAAAGTGACCGTCGCTTTCGACGGCAGTGAGCTCAAGCCCGGAGTGGAGATTTTCATTCAGTCGGTGACGATAAAGGACATTCCGCAGTATTGCCTGCTCGGCGCGCAGAATCCCGGCAAGCCCGACGAAAAAATCGACCTTATCGCTGACGGCGGTACGATTACTTATAACGAGGTGGCCGACAACGAGTCGGCGAGCGCCGGTTTCGACAAAAATACCATTGGCTATATATCATTAGACCATCAGATCAACGGCAGCGATCAGAAAGTAGTCGACGACGCGTCGCTGACCAATGACAAGAAACTCGAGCTTCTGCATTCGGAGTCAGCCAGGGCGCTATATCTCTACGAGAATATGCAGGGCATGGGCGAGGCTAACACACCGTCGGACAAACGTCAGCAAGTCAATGTCAACATCAACGGCCCTACATATCCCGACGGTGTCGATCCGTCGAACGTTGCCTGGAAAGATGCCAAGAAGTATGGCTCATATATCGAGGTCAAAGCCTACTACCGGGCTTTGAATTCCGACGGCACTCTCAACGAGAAAGAGGGCAAAGGCGAGATCACCTATCGCTTCATGCTCGGCAAAGACGCAGAGTTTGACTACAACACCGAGCGCAACTATCACTATAAACTGACGATGAAATTCAAGGGTTGGGCCAACGATGTCGACTGGCACATCGACTATGACAAAGAACCGGCCTATAAACTCCGCATACCCCGTCCGTTCTATATATCTTATCTATATGGACAGGCGGCCATGATCCCGATCGAATTCGAAGTCAAAAGCGGCGTGAAGATCAATAGAGTAGAAGCCTGGATAACGTCCAACAACTGGGCTCCAGACGGCGCATCTTCTCCATTTTACAAAGGGCCGTTATCCCAATCAGATGATGAAAATAAAATTAAGGCCTTGCAGCCTTCGTCAGATGATAATAGTAAGTACTATACTTATGTTAAAACGATGGATGATCCGGTCCAGTTTAAATATAACGGTTTTCTTTCTTTGAGAAAACCTAAAAATATATTGGCTGTCCAGGGTGCTTTTCCATTGAAGTTGGATAATAACCGGGAGCATTTTGATCAATATGATCTCGGGCATAGAAAATTCATAGGCAGTGCAGTCCAGATAAGTAATGAGCAGCCTTATGAGGCAATGGCCAAAGATTCGTTGCATATAAGCAAGGTGGGTAAAACCTATTTTGTTAAATTGCCTATATGGACTCGTGCTCGTCAGTTGATATCCACTACGGGGTATACCGGTAACAATCCTTATGAATCATATTATAGGAAAGCAAGAGTACATGTCGAAATCGAACTGTTGTTGCCTGACGGTACAACCAAAATTTTGAAAAGCGATGTCGACGACATCACGTCTGACAGTAGGCCCGGTGAGGATATAGAGGTCAATCAGGTGTGCCGTATTGTCAATCCGAAAGGCATCTGGCGCGATCAGAACACACAACCGTTTGATGTCGAATTAAAGGTACTTAAAAATGACCAGTATAACTTCGAAACATTGAAAAGTGCCGGTCCATGGAGAGCCTATGTGATCCTTGATACAGATTTTACAGATAAAGATAATGGAATAGGTGGATTTATCGAACTTGAAGGATCGAGAGAAACTACAAGCACTACAACTACATTTGACTATGAAGGAAAAGTAATGACGCGCAAGTCTGTAGAAGGTGTTGACGAGTCTGAAATTAAGTTTCGTGTCAATTTCACCAAGGAGAAGGGCTCAGAGCCGCGCTATGCCATAATTCGCGTTGAGTATAACTATTGTTCGTGCTATCATCTGATATTTGTTCGTCAAGGATTTGAAGCAGACGATTTGGATATTGATGGAGTGTCAACCAAATGGTGTACGGCTAATAATGTTGATAAGAATGAATTTGGGGAATGTCCGCTTGATGAAGGTTCCTTATTTAGATACGGCAACTGGGACGGAATTCCATCGAGTAAAAATGTCAATGGCAAATCCCGTTGGGTTAATGTTAAACCTGATGATTTTTTTGCTAACGAGGCTTCAAAACAAGGGATAGATTGGAACAAAATAAGTTGGAATAAAGTGCTCCAATTAAATACAGAAGGCAAGTATGATGAGAAAAAAGAAACCCCTTCTGAAAATAAATTCCTTGCACCGTCAAAAGGACGAATTGCTGAATATAAGGATTTTGCTACTTTAGTGCCTCCCACTGATAATGATCAGGATTGGCTGATAAAGACTGGATATGGAGTGCTCTACGGCGACGGCGCTGTGGCGACGGCCAATAACATTGATGAAGCCTACGGCTACAAAGCAGGTGGTTCGGTGACCCGCGGCATGCGTGGATGTTTTGTCTATAACAAGCATACAGGAAATAATCTTTTCTTTCCGATAGGGTCGTCAGGATATGGACACCGAAAGAATAAAACTAAGAATGAAAAGTGCGGTGTATTGCGATATTCATCTAATGAGCGTTGGGGATATTTTGATGCTGTTAAAGCGGAAACTTATCGATTTGGCATCTATAGTGCGCCTCTTTTTTTGGATATATTTCGGTCGCCGGGAGCTATTTATTGGTTGGCTGAAAATGATCCGGGTTCAAATAGTCGGGTGGCCTGGGATATCAATTATGCAACCTTTGATTTTTCAGCGTTGAGTTCAGCGAATGTCGAACATGGAGCCGATGCATGCTTCATCAGATGTGTGATTGATTGATCGGACCTCTCGAACTTCTCAGACAACTCAGACATTTCTGACTTCTCGGACTTTTCTGACATGTCCGACAGCTCTGAAAAGTCTGACAGGTCTGACCAGTCAGACGGCTCTGACCTTTTCGGATTTTCCGGTCTTCTCTGACTTGTCTGATCGGTCTGATTTGTCTGAAATTTGTCTGAAATGTCTGATTTGTCGGAAAAAGTCTGCTATAAATTTGTCGCGCTGAAAAGATTTGCTTACTTTCACGCTCATTATGAGCGGTTTTCTAAAGCAAAAGGGCAGCTATCGCAAGCTGCGTGTCTATAAGGTGACGGAGATCATCTATGATCTGACGTTCTATTTCTGCGAGCATTATCTCAAGTTGGGCGATCGGACGGTCGATCAGATGGTGCAGGCCGCGCGTAGCGGCAAGCAGAACATCGCCGAGGGCAGCAAGGCGGCGATGACTTCGGCCGAGACCGAGATCAAGCTGACCAATGTAGCCAAGTCGAGTCTCGAAGAACTTTTGCTTGACTATGAGGATTATCTGAGGGTGAGGTCGCTGTGCCGGTGGTCGACGGATCATCCCCGTTTCGAGCGCATGAGGCGTTTCGTTACCGGCGAAGAGTTTGAAAAAACTTACTCCGGGCTGATGAGGCGCCTCAGCGATGAAGAACTCGCAAATATGGCCATAACGCTCATCAACCAAGCCAACTATATGCTCAATCGTCTGATCGAGCGACAGCAGGAGCTGTTTTTGGCCAACGGCGGTGTGCGCGAGCAGATGACCCGCGCCCGCCGGCAAGCAAGAGCGACCCGATCGGTCAAATCAGACCTGTCCGACAACTCCGACAAGTCAGACAGGTCTGACAAGTCTGAGAGGTTCGACAAGTCTGAATAGTCTGAAAAAATTTGCCGGAATCTATCGTGGTATTAAAAATAATACCTATCTTTGCATGGATAAAATCAAATCACCATGCCTGAAATTTTTAACTTATACGGATATAGTTTCTTCTTCTGGAGCAAAGAGCACGAGCCTGTTCATGTTCATGTCGAGGGTGCAGACGGATATGCCACTTATGATTGGGATGAAGAAACAGAAACATTCATAGAACGTGAATGTTATAACATAAAGGGCGGAGATTTGCGCAAGATAAGGAAAGCGATCGCAGATAGAAAGCAGGAGATTTTCGACAAATGGAATGAACATTTTAATAGGTAAGGATATGAAGATAACTCGGATCCGGTTTGACGCCGACTATATATACGGAGTGGATGAGAGCGGAAAGGAATACCGCCAGTCCTTGTTGTGGTATCCGAATCTCAAGAATGCTACGGCTGAGGAACGTATGAATTACAGGTTTGGATTTCGCGGTATTCATTGGAGAAACCTTGACGAGGATATCAGTTTTGACAGTTTCGCGGACGATGATGCGGAACCGACGGCTCTGCAGCGTTTCTTTCTGACTCACAAGGAAATCAAAATATCCGAGTTCGCAAAAAAGATAGGCATTGATGCGACATTATTGCGAAACTATATCAACGGCTTTAAAAAACCTTCGAAAGTCAGAGAGCAAATGATATTAAGAGGAATCCACTCTCTTGCCAACGATTACGCGGCAACAGTTTTTTAAGTCGGAAAGGTCTGACAAGTCCGACAAGTCTGAAAGGTCATGAAAATCATTGAGATAACAGATCTGGCCGACAGGCGGGTGGCGGCTTACGCCGCGCTGACCGAGGCGCAGTTGCGCAACCGGCTCAATGAGGCCGAGGGTGTTTTTATTGTCGAGAGTCCCAAGGTGATAGCCGTAGCGCTCGATGCGGGCTGCGAGCCGTTGTCGCTGCTCTGCGAGCGCCGTCACATAGAGGGCGATGCGGCGGCGGTGATAGCGCGTTGTCCGGGCGATATGCCTGTCTATACGGGTAGCCGCGAGCTGCTGGCCGGTCTTACGGGCTACAGGCTGACCCGCGGGGTGCTGTGTGCGATGCGCCGGCCTGCGGCTCGCGGTCTTGCCGAGGTGTGTGCAGGGGCGCGCCGCGTGGTGGTGATCGACGGAGTGGTCGACACGACCAATATAGGCGCTATTTTCAGGTCGGCTGCCGCCCTGGGGACCGATGCCGTGCTGGTGACGGCGACGTCGTGTGACCCGCTGAACCGCCGGGCCGTCAGAGTGTCGATGGGGTCGGTTTTTCTTGTGCCGTGGGCCCGGGTCGGCGCGGACTATCAGAGCGATTTGCGCCGCGCAGGCTTCAGGACGGCTGCCCTGGCGCTGACTGACCGCTCGGTGAGAATCGACGATGCGCGGCTCGCTGCCGAACCACGCATCGCTATGATTATGGGTACTGAGGGCGACGGTCTGCCGCCGGCGACGATCGCCGAGGCGGATTACACGGTCAGGATACCGATGAGCCACGCCGTCGACTCGCTCAATGTGGCGGCTGCCGCTGCTGTCGCCATGTGGGAGCTGAGAGTCAGAATTTGACTTTCATGCCGACCTGAAGCAGGCCCTGGGCGCCGTAGCCGAGTTCGCCGAACATCGAAATAGATCTGTTGATGCTGACTTCTGCGCCGACCGGCACGATCTGGAAGGCGCAGTAGGACTTGGTGTAGCTGTCATCGTCGCGGGGCTGCATGTATGAGAATTCGACGCCGAGGCCGAGTTTGCCGTAGAGGGTCACGATGGAGTTGCGGTAGTAGTGATAGCGTCCGTTGATCATCACTGCGTGGTAGGCGATGTTGCTGTGATGCGGGCCGCCTTTTGTGGTCGTGCTCGAGAATGTGTATGACGGGCCGACCCAGATGTTGGGCGCTACGCGGAAGTTTAGGCCGACGTTGAGCGCTCCCCAGGCGTTGTTGACGTGTTTCCAGCCGTCGTGCATGTCGGAGCCGTCCATCTGTGTGTATGCGCCGTAGGAGAAAGTGAGTTCTGATTTCTGAGCGTTGGCGGCGGTCACTGATGCGATCACCAGAGCTAATGAGATGAATAGTTTGCGTAACATAATCGTTGAAACGTTAATGGATAATAGTTGAGTTTGTTTTTGATTTTATAACATCTGCCGCGCAGCAACTGTTCACCCGCATGAAAACAAAAAAAGACACCGTGACTTGAGAAGCCACGGTGTCTGATTGTTAGAGCCGCGAGTGGGACTCGAACCCACGACCTTTTCGTTACGAATGAAATGCTCTACCAACTGAGCTATTGCGGCTTGTCAGATTTTTTCGGGGACAAAGTTACTAATAATTTATGATTTGATTGCTATATGTGAATCGAATTTTTGCTTTGTCAAATAATATTTTTGTCATCGACGGAGCGGAGATGTAGGGGGTGACGGCTGTTATGGTTGACGATGTGCCGTAGTAGTAGTCGCCCGAGGTCTCGACGGTTATATAGACGGGCGTGAGGACAAATGTGTAGTCGTCGGCGGTGATGTCGTCCTTGTCGATCATGTCCATCAGGTAGTTGCGCAGGCTGCCGAAGTAGTAGCGGCCGTTGACGGCATCGTAGTCGGCCGAGAATGACGTGATGTTGTCGGGCAGGCTGTTGTTTTGGAAGAAGTCGTTTTTCTTGCTCTTGAGTATCATGAGCATGCTCGGCGCCGGGCCGAAGCCGAAGTCGTTGGGCACGGAGTCGACGGGCAGCGAGAATGTGAGGCTGTTGATCGCCGACTCGTCGCCTTTGTTGGTTTTATATGACGAGATGATCTCGGTCAACGGGAATTCGAATTCAACGTCGTAGCCTGTCGGCGACACTACGATGTTCTCGCCTTGATTGACAAGGCTTGTGACCGACGGAGCCAGCCGGAGGCCGATGTTGTTGTTGGTGACAATTTCAGGAGTGACGGCAAAATAGTTGGCCATGGCCGGCTTTATGGTGTCTGTGCCGTCGTCTTTCTTGTCCTTGCGGCGATAGTAGGCTCGCATCAGTGTGTTGGAGACGAGGGTGAGGCGGCCGCTTCCGTAGGAGTTGCGGATGTATATTCCTTTGAACACTCTGTTGATGAACGATGATGGCGACGAGAAGCTCGACGGATCGTTTTTGTAGGCGGTGAAGAATTCTTGGGCGAGTTCGCGCGGGAGATTGACGGAAATCGTGTGATATGACGCGTTCTTCAGTGAGTCAGACTCGCCGAGGGTCGAGGCGTTGTAGATGAGCGATCCGATTTTCTGCGACGGGTCGTAGTAGCCTGCGGGGTCGAAGTTGCTGAAGATCGGCGACGGCAGGTCGCGGTTGAGGCGGTAGACCTCGATGCCCATAGGAGTGATGGAGTCTCCGACAAAATTACCGTGGTATACGGCCATCATCAGCTTGAGTGAGTCGATCATCTCGACGGTCACGCCGGTGGTGTCGAGCGATGTCGAGGGCATGAACTGGGTTACGACGTCGCTTGACAGCGCTCCGTAGCCGGCGGCATCGATGCGGCCGAGGAGCTGGAGGAGAGTGCGCGACTGCACGGCAGAGTTGGCGACAGAGCGTCCGGTGATTGTGAACGTCGAGTCAACGGTGATGGATATGCGGTCTTCGATAATAGATGAACCGATGTTTGATTCATTGTCGTCGCACGATGAGATGAATGTCGCGGCTGCGAGTGCGCAGGCTATGATTGATTTAATTTTCATGCAGGTTAATGAAGTCTGTCGACTGAAAAACGAGTTTTTTAGCGGATGATTGTAGACCGGATAGTTAATTAAAGTGAACGGTAAAAATCGAGATAGGCCTCGGCGTAGTTGTCGGTGCCGGGGTAGGGCAGGAACGGTTTGCCCGATTTGCGGGCATATTCGATGAGCTCAGGGTCGATTTCCGGGGAGCTCTGGACGATGGCGTCGGCATAGTCCATGGCTATTTTGTTGAGCTTGTTGTAGTCGACATCTCCGTCGAGAAGCGACGTGAGATCGTCGTCGGAGAAACCGTCGAGACGCAGCTTCTCAACCATGCGGTGATCGAGGTTGCCGTCGAATTTGGTGTCGTAGAGCGAGTAGACTATGCGGGTGCCGGCAAATGAAGGATCGTCGGCGTAGACTCGTTTGAGGAACAGGGGCGTCAGCGCGGTGACCCAACCGGTGCAATGGATGACTGAGGGCTCCCAGCGCAGTTTCTTGACTGTCTCCACCACTCCCCGGACAAAGAAAATTATGCGTTCGTCATTGTCCTCAGGCGAGAGAGAGGTCTCGAGGCCCTGCGATGTGTGACGCAGGAAGTAGTCGTCGTTGTCGATGAAATAGACCTGCATTCGCGAAGGCTGGAGCGTGGCCACCTTGATTATCAGGGGATGGTCGTTGTCGTCGATGGAGATATTCAGTCCTGAGAGTCTGATGACTTCGTGGAGCTGATTGCGGCGCTCGTTGATGATGCCGTATCTGGGCATGAAAGTTCTGACTTCGATCCCGGCTTCCTGGATGGCCTGCGGTAAATCGCGACCGAAAAGCGACAGGTCGTTTTCAGCGAGATACGGTGTGATTTCCTGTGATATGAAGAGTACTTTATTGACGTCCATTATCCAATGTGTAGTTTTTTAGCACACAAAGTTACTAAAAAAAAATGATATAGCGCCGAAAAAGAGGCGTCATCGTTGTTTTTGAGCCTCTAAAGTCGGCTGATGAAAAAATGTTGAATAAAAACTCATCAAAATTTTGCAGTTTCGAGAAAAGGTCGTAACTTTGCACTCGCAAAACGGCGGGATAGCTCAGTTGGTTAGAGCGTCGGATTCATAACCCGGAGGT
>CAJUMI010000039.1:0-705 GCA_910587545.1 uncultured Muribaculaceae bacterium
GATAACGACACCGTGGACACATCGCCAACATTCAAGGTACTCGAAGAAGGCGCCTCGACACTCGGACGCGAAGAGGCAGCCCGCCTGGCCGAGCGTCAGCGCAGTTTTATAAAGCATCTGCAGGCAGCGTTGGTGCGCATCGAAAACAAAACCTACGGAGTGTGCCGTGTCACCGGACAGCTCATTCCCAAGGAACGTCTGCGCGCAGTGCCGCACGCAACCCTTAGTATTGATGCAAAAAACGATAATGGCCGAAAATAATATATCCCGTACAGCCTCTGCCCGTTGCAAGGCACTATGGGCTACCGGCATTATATTAAGCGTACTTATCATAGACCAGATAATCAAGGTTTGGGTAAAGACAAATTTCTATCTGGGAGAGGATTATGAAATCTTCTCCTGGTTTCATTTGCGCTTTATCCAGAACAACGGCATGGCCTTCGGGATGGAGTTCGGCAGCAAGTTGTTGCTTACGCTCTTCCGCATAGTTGCCGTAAGTCTGGGTATATGGTATCTAGTCCGATTATGCCGCAATCCGCGGATTCCGGCAGGCTATGTGGCGGTTATATCGCTGGTAGTGGCCGGTGCTGCCGGCAATATCGCCGACTGTCTGGTATACGGCGAGATATTCACCAATCCTTATCCGCCCGAGGTGGCCTCTGTGGTGTCTTGGGGCGAAGGCTATGGCTCGCTGTTTCACGGTCT
>CAJUMI010000039.1:736-12433 GCA_910587545.1 uncultured Muribaculaceae bacterium
CCCGCTGTTCTCCTTTATCTGGCCCGAATGGATGCCGCTGGTGGGAGGCGAGGTATTCTCGTTCTTCGACCCTGTGTTCAACTTTGCCGACGCGGCCATCACTGTGGGTATGCTGGCCCTGATACTATTCTATTACAAGTATCTGGGGGGTGAAAATGAATCTGCTGAAAGTGGTAAAAAGAAATAAAATACAGCGTATATGCGCGTTGCTGGCGGTAGGAGTGCTTGCTCTTACCGCCTGCCGCCGTGTGCCCGGCGAGGTAATCGCCCCTGACGAAATGGCGATGCTGCTGGCCGATATCCATGTAGGCGATGCTGTAGTGGAGCAGAACAGGCGCGACTACGGCAGCGACTCGGTAAAGATGCTGCTGAAGCAGTCGATTATGGCCCGCCACGGGGTTGACGGAGAGCGCTTTGACTCATCGCTGTCGTGGTATGCGCACAACCCCGAAATATATCTCGAGGTGTACGACAAAACCATAGAGATACTGCAGACGCGAATGAACGAAAACGATGCCCAGATTGCCGGTTCGTTGTCGGTGGTCGGCGATTCGGTTGATTTATGGGGCGGTGCGCGCTTCCTTGCCGTAAGCGCCCTCTCGGCTACAAAATACGTAACTTTCAATATCGAGGCGGACGAAAATAGCGAACAGGGCGACCGCTATACATGGCGCGGCAAATTTGTGAATAATATTTCCAAGACCCGCTGGGGTATAGCCGCAACCTATTCCGATGGTACTGTGGAAGTGCTTGATGCCGAGGCTGATAAAGACGGATGGAACGAAATAGAATTCGTGTCGGACTCCACGCTGCACCCTGAAAAAATCTACGGTTATATGGAAGTGCAATCCCGTCCGGGTATGACTACTTGGATCGACTCGATTCAGCTGGTTCGCAACCGTAAGAATCCGGCGTCGTACCGACACCGCTATAGTTTGCGTACATACCGCCGATAGAGAAGGGCATTGTCGGTGCAAAGCTCCCGAATGTGCTTCCGAATGCCGAATGTCTGATTTGCAAAATTCGGAAAAATTTGCTAACTTTGTAGCAAATGTCAGTACGATGAGCCAGAATACTAATAACCCCGAAGAACTTCCGCAGGGCGATGCCGCCGAAGGTGCCCACGTTCACAACAAACCATACACAGCCGCTGCCGATGTAGTGCGTCACCAGCTAAAAGGCATGTACCAGAGCTGGTTTCTCGAGTATGCCTCGTACGTGATACTCGAGCGTGCCGTACCTCATATCGACGACGGTCTAAAGCCCGTGCAGCGCCGTATTCTCCATTCGATGGAAACTCTCGACGACGGCCGCTTCAACAAGGTTGCCAACATAGTCGGCAACACCATGCAGTACCATCCACACGGCGATGCCTCGATTGGCGACGCCCTGGTGCAGCTTGGCCAAAAAGACCTGCTGGTAGAAACTCAGGGTAACTGGGGTAACATACTCACCGGAACTTCAGCTGCGGCTCCGCGATATATCGAGGCCCGTCTGTCGCCATTTGCACTGGAAACCCTGTACAACGAAAAAGTAACCGAGTGGACAGTAAGCTACGACGGTCGCAAGCGCGAGCCTGTAACCCTGCCGGCAAAGTTCCCGCTGTTGCTGGCCCAGGGAGCAGAAGGCATAGCCGTAGGTCTGGCATCGAAGATTCTGCCTCATAACTTCAACGAGATACTCGACGCTGCAATAGCGTATCTGAGCGGCGAGGAATTCGAACTCTTTCCCGACTTTCCTACAGGCGGCGCCATCGACATCAGCCGTTACAACGACGGGCGTCGCGGAGGTGCCGTACGCATCCGCGCAAAAATCGAGAAAATCGACAACCGTACATTGGCCGTCACCGAGATACCATATGGCAAAACCACCGGAGCCGTAATTGATTCCATACTCAAGGCATTTGAAAAGGGTAAAATCAAAATCCGCAAGGTTGAGGACAATACCGCCGAGCACGCATGCATAGTGGTGCATCTGCTGCCCGGAACGTCGAGCGACAAAACCATCGACGCCCTCTACGCCTTTACCGATTGCGAGGAGAGTATTTCGCCCAACTGCTGCGTGATTTCGGAAAAGAAACCGCACTTTCTGGGTGTGAGCGACGTGCTGCGCCATAGTGCCGACCGCACGCGCGACATCTTCCGGCGCGAACTTGAAATCAAGCTTGACGAACTGCGCGAACGCCTGTTCTACGCCTCGCTCGAGCGTGTGTTCATCGAAAACCGCATTTACAAGGACAAGGAATACGAAACCGCTGCAAATATCGATGTGGCTGTGGAGCATATTGCCAGTCGCCTCGAACCACTGACTGCCGATTTTATCCGCCCTGTAACCCGCGATGACATACTGCGGCTGGTGGAGATAAAGATGAAGCGCATTTTCCGCTTCAGCAGCGACGAGGCGGAGAACCTCATAACACGCCTCAACCAGCAGATACAGGATGTACTTGACGACCTTGACCACCTTACCGAATACACCATACGCTGGTATAAGACTCTGAAAGAAAAATACGGCGAAGCATATCCACGACGCACACAGATACGCAGTTTCGACACCATACAGGCGTCTACTGTTGCCGAAGCCAACGAAAAACTGTACATCAACCGTGAGGAAGGCTTCATAGGCACCTCGCTGAAAAAAGACGAGTTTGTGTGCAACTGCTCCATGCTCGACGACATAATCATATTCTATAAAGACGGAAAGTATAAAATAGTAAAGGTTGCCGAGAAACTGTTCGTAGATAAAAATGTGCTTTATGTAAATGTGTTCAAACCCAAGGACACCCGAACCATATACAACGTAATCTATCGCAATGGCCGTGCCGGCAACTACTATATGAAGCGCTTTGCCGTAACCGGAATAACCCGCGACAAGGAATACGACCTTACTCCCGGTCTGCCCGGCAGCAAAATAATGTGGTTCAGCGCCAATCCTAACGGCGAGGCCGAAGTGGTGAAGGTGATACTCAAACCAAAGGCAAGACTGAAAAGTCTGCAGATCGACGTGGACTTCGCGCAGTTGAAGCCCAAAGGCCGGAGCGCGTTGGGCAACCTTGTGACCAAAAACGAAATACACCGCATGAGCCTCAAGGAGCGCGGTGTATCGACTCTCGGTGGCCGCGACGTGTGGTTCGACCACGATGTGAAGCGCCTCAACTACGATGGCCGCGGCGAATATCTGGGCGAGTTCCAGCCTCAGGACCTGGTACTGGTGATACTGAAAAACGGCGAATACTATACCTCCACATTCGATGCCACCAACCACTACGAGGACAACATACTGCGCATAGAGAAATTCCGCCCCGACACCGTATGGACCGCAGTGCTGTTCGATGCCGACCAGGGCTACCCATATCTCAAGCGCTTTACATTCGAGGCCTCGGCCAAGCGTCAGCGTTATCTTGGCGAGAACAGCGACTCAAGGCTGATTCTGCTTATCGACACTGTCGGCGCCATGCTGAAAGTAAGCTTCTCCGCTCCCGATGATGTCCGCGAACCGATGATAGTGGATGTTGAGGAATTTATTGCCGTCAAGTCGTTCAAGGCCAAAGGCAAGCGCCTTACTACATTCAATCTTGCCGAGGTGGAGGAACTTGAACCCAAGTCGCTGTCGGCAGGCGAGGCTGAAGGCGGCGATGAGCCTGAGGCCGAGGAAAGTACCGATGACAAGGAGCGAGAAGATAGCGAAGATTTAGAAACCGAAGAAATCTCCGACGAAGAGCTGCGCGACGATATAATCGGGCAGCAACGTCTGTTCTGATGAAACTGAAAAAGATTATACTTGGCGCAGTGGCCGCACTCAGTGCTGGCCTCGGCGCTTTCGCGCAGAATGAAGCCGTGTTGCGGCCGGTAACGTCGGTCTATACCGTCGAAGCCGGCAGCTCGCACCTGTGCGACACATACATGACCCCGCTAAAATATACCGGCTGGCAGATGGCTCTGGGCTATGAACGCTGGCAGGCAATGCGTTTCGACCCCGAAAACTGGGTGATGAATCTTGGCGGCCGACTGAGTATTGACCGGGCCCTCAATCCGGCGCGAAATGCAGTGATGTGGGGGCTGGATTTGCGCCTCGACTGGGCTATGATGCGCCGTTTCGATATTGCCTCGGCCCCCGGCCTGACTCTTGCAGCCGGCGGCCAGACAACTCTCAACGGCGGATTGCTCTATCTGAACCGCAACAGCAACAATCCGGCCTCGGCAAAAGCCGCATGGACCGTGGGAATAACCGGACAGGCCACATATCGCCTCACATTGGGGCGCCTGCCGGTGGTACTGGGCTATCGTCCGTCGCTGCCCTTGATTGGCTGTTTTTTCTCGCCGGACTACGACGAACTATATTACGAAATATATCTGGGCAACCATAGCGGACTGGCCCATGTAGCCTGGCCCGGCAGTTTCTTCCGCCTCGACCAGCTGCTGAGCGCCGACCTGCGCTTCGGAGCCACGGCACTGAGGGTGGGGTACCGCTGCAATATACTCAGCACAAAGGCCTCGAATATAGTCAGCAGGCAAATTAACCATTGTATATCGTTGGGTGTCAGCGGTGAGTGGCTGCCGGTAGGCCGCAGCGGCAAGCTGTCGGACGAAGCCCGAATTATATCAGCTTATTATTGATGAAGAATCTAAGATACCTGCCTCTGGTGATAGCCGGCGCGGCAGCGATGGCCGCCTGCCATAGCATTGAAGAGTTCGACAACGGATTGCAGGGCAATTTCGACGCACTCTGGACAACAGTCGACCAGCATTACTGCTTCTTCGAAGAGAAGGAGGTCGACTGGGATTCGGTGTACCGCGAGTACAAGCCGCGCGTAAACGACACCATGGATATGTTTGCCTATTTCGACGTTTGTGCCGATATGCTCGACGAACTGCGCGACGGCCACGTAAACCTTTCGTCGTCGTTCAAGACCTCGTACTACCGTAAATGGTGGAGCGACTACCCGCAGAACTTCGACGAACGTCTGATTCAGGAACACTACTTCAATTTCGAATACAGCCAGGCCGGAGGGCTCACATACGGCCTGCTTGCCGACAGCACCATAGGCTATATCCGCTATCCGAGTTTCAGCTACGGAATAGGCGAGGGGACTCTCGACCTTATATTCTATCAGATGCGCGATTGCCTTGGACTGGTAATAGACATCCGCGACAATGGCGGCGGCAGTCTTACAAACGTGGAAACCCTGGTGAGCCGATTTATCGACCGGCGTATTCTTGCCGGCGCTATATCGCATAAGAATGGACCGGCCCACAATGATTTTTCGGAGCCGTATAAGTTCTATTACGAACCTAATTACGAACATGTGCGCTGGTTGCGACCTATATCCGTGCTTACCAACCGCAGCACATTCAGCGCAGCTAACAACTTTACCGGCATAATGAAAACTCTGCCAATGGTGACCATAGTGGGAGCTAAGACAGGCGGCGGCAGCGGCATGCCGTTTTCGTCGGAAATACCGTGCGGATGGGCTGTGCGTATGTCGGGTTCACGGCTTTACGACCCCTTAGGCCACGAAACCGAAAGCGGCATCGAGCCTACTGATGGCTATGTCGTAGACCTTGACCCGGAAGCTGTGGCAAACGGTATTGACAATATGCTTGAAACTGCCATAGAAGCTATATACCGGTTCTATGACTCGGATTCTGACACAGAAGGTTAATAAATTATGTAAAAAACTTGCATGGTATTGAAATTATTGTTAAATTTGCGCCAATCACTATAAACCAATATCACAGTATGAAAAAAATAGTTCTGTTGTTTGCTATGCTGATTGCCTTTGGTGTCAATCAGTCATATGCCAAGATTCCCGTAGTTTACGGTACTCACGAAAAGATTAACGAGATTGCAAAATTACCATCGGATTACGATGATGAAGACGGCAGCTATAGCCTTGCCTACAAATACACAATGGCTCATCTGTTCTGGATTCCTCTGTGGCAGACCGATGAAGGAAAAGTCGTAGCAATAAATCAGGGCGATGACGAAACCTGGTATGACATCGATGATGCGCTTAGACAAGACGATTTTCGTAAGGAAATTCTGTCAGACGCAGGTGTGAAAGATATTGCCGAACTTGAGCAGATGCCTTTCTGGGATGCCTGGGGAGGTAAACTTCTTGTAGGTGGTATTCTGTTGGTCATTATTCTTGGCGTGGTTAAGGGCCGTTCCGGCAAAGACGAAAAAGCCGAGCCAGTGGCAGAAAAAGAATAAACTCACCTAAGTCGGTTCAAAACAAAGCACCTGCCGGATATGTAGCATTGCATATCCGGCAGGTGCTCTGTTTTGAATATTACCTACTGTTTCAAAGACTTTACCCACTCGGCTATGCGGGTGTCGGTGAGGTCGGGGCGGTTTACTTCGTCGAGCATGAGTCCTACGATTCTGCCGTCGATGTCGGCGGCGCCGCCTTTGAAGTCATAACCTTCGGCATTGAAATCGCCTATGAAGCGTGCGCCGGTATCTTTGAGCTTGTGGTAAATATTGCCTATTGCGTTGTTGAAGGTATCGGACATTGACTCGTCGCCACAGCCGAACAAAGCTAAGCTGTGTCCCTTGAGGTCGAGCGCTGCGACTCCGGCGAGAAAGTCGTAGAAGTCGCGCTGTACCTGTCCGTTGCCCCAGGTCGAGGAGCCTATAATATCCAGTTCGTAATCGCCTAATACCGACGGAGCAGTATTGGCCACGTCGTGGATGTCGGCCTCGGCTACACCGAGAGCCTTGGCTATACGGCGCGCTACCCCGGCAGTGGTGCCGGTGGTGGAGCCGTAGAATATACCTGTTTTTTTCATATACGGAGAGAGTTTTGCAGTTGTTATTTTTCGGGTACGGGAGCTATGAGTTTATAGCCTTTGCCGTGTATGTTGATGATTTCGATAGAGGGGTCGTCTTTGAGGTGTTTGCGCAGCTTGGTGATGTAGACATCCATCGAGCGGGCGTTGAAGTAGTTGTCGTCGATCCAGATCGCTTTAAGGGCGAAGTTGCGCTCGAGTATTTCATTGACGTGGGCGCAGAGGAGGCTGAGGAGCTCTGACTCCTTGGTGGTGAGTTTGGTGACTTTGTCGTCGATCATGAGCACCTGTTTCTGGGTGTCAAAGGTGAACTTGCCGATCTTGTACATTGTGATCTGCTTGTCTTTTTTGCCTTTGACGCGACGGAGTATGGCTTCGATGCGGAACACGAGTTCTTCCATCGAGAAGGGCTTGGTGAGATAGTCGTCGGCGCCGATCTTGAAGCCTTCGAAGAGGTCGTCTTTGAGTGATTTGGCGGTTAGGAAAATGATGGGCTCTTCGGAGTTGACAGTGCGGATTTCCTGAGCGAGTGCAAAGCCGTCTTTCTTAGGCATCATCACATCGAGGACGCAGATGTCGTATTTGCCTTTGAGGAAGGCTTTATAGCCGCTCTCGCCGTCGGGAAACAGGTCTGCGTTGAAGCCTTTAGCCTGAAGGTATTCTCTGAGGAGCATGCCAAGATTTTCGTCATCTTCGCATAAAAGAATGCGCATACGTTCTTCCATAATAGTTTAATTTTTAGTGAGGGGTAGTATAATAATGAATTTTGTTCCTGAATTGATCTCGCTTTCGACCGCGATCTCTCCGCCGAGCTCGGATATAATCTTCTTGACGTAAGCGAGGCCGAGGCCGAAGCCTTTGACATCGTGGCGGTTTCCTGTCGGCACGCGATAGAATTTGTCGAATATTTTTTTCAGATCGTCGCGTCGGATGCCGATTCCGTTGTCGGCTATGGTGATCTCGAGTTTGTCGTCGGAGATGTCGCGCGAGGTGACAACGAGATTGAGAGGTGTGTCTTCGCGCCTGTATTTGACCGCGTTGTCAAGCAGATTGAATATGACGTTGGTGAAGTGCATCTCGTCGACATTGACTATGGCGTCCATCGCGTCGAGGCGGGCGGTGATTTTTCCGCCGTATTTCTCGACCTTGAGTTTGAAGGTGTTGACGATGTTGAATATGGCGAGGTTTGCGTCGAGGTCGACGATCTTCATCGTCGCTTTCTGGCGTTCGAACATTGACATCTGGAGAACTTTCTCTACCTGGAAGCGGAGACGTTTTGTCTCGTCGTTGATCACGGTAGAGATCTGTTGGAGCATAGTCGGCGATTTGCGCACAGCCGGATCGTTGAGCATCTGTGCGGCCAGTGAGATCGACGATATGGGGGTCTTGAACTCGTGGGTCATGTTGTTGATGAAGTCGTTTTTCATCTCGGTCAGTTTCTTTTGCCTGAAAGCCACGATAATCGTGAATACAAATATGATAAGCAGTATCAGCGTGAACGCAAACGACGGCACCATGAACGAGATCGACGAGAAGATATAATCTTTCTTTGTCGGGAAGTAGACTTTCAGATAGTTGAATTTGCCGCCGGGATCGTTGGCGAACAGAGTCTGGACAAACATGTTGTCGGGCGATACGCCCGAGGGCATATACCCCGGCGACTTGTACTGGACAGTGCCGAGATAGTTGACCACGGCATATTCAAACGGCACTCTTATGCCGAGAGTATCGAGCTCCTGACGCAGGTAGCGGCTGACAATGGCCGAATCGGCGCGTTCGCTTATCGGCCGCTCGCTCGCGCGGCTGATGATGTTGAGGATCACATCGTCGACCACGCCTTTCTGATAGTTGTATTGATCCTGATAGGCCTGGCGGTAGCGTCGGTAGTCCTTGCCTGCCGAAGTGCTTCCGCCTTTGAGTTTGGTGATTTCGTCGGGTGTCCCTTTGAGCGTGACATCGCCTTCGAGACCTGAGGGGGTGGTGAATGAAAATTTCAGTCCTTCGTCGCGCGATAGAGCGTCGGAGTTGAAGTTCTGTGTCGTGATTGATGCGGCAGTCATGCGGCTGACATCCTGATCAAGGAAGTAGCGGGTTTCGTCGTGTTCGAGGCGTAGCGCCACGTTCAGCAGACTCTGGCGGACGCCTTGGGTGAACTGCTCGTAACGCATTTCGACCATGTTCTTCATATATATGATCTGAATGCACAACAGTCCGATAAACGTGACCGCCATTAATATCGTCAATATCCAGATTGTCTGTTTCTTCATTTTTTTATTTTGTATCATCCAGCCGGGGCTGTATGAATAAAAGAGCTTTTAATGTTTGACCTTTGATATTTTAACAAATAAAACAAATGTTTGTTTTTGAAAAAATGTATTTACCTCTCTTGAATTTAACATATCACCGCGAAATTAACATAAAAATGTGAAAATGCAAAATTTTACGGGAAAACTTATGCAAAAAATCGATAGAAGCCAATCAGCCGGATCTGAGGCCTGTGGGGGCGGTATATGCAGTTAGAGGCCGTACGCATATACGGCCTCTAATTGTCAATCTTACTGTCAGCCCCTGATTAGTCCGATCCTACTCATTCTTCCTGAGAAGGAGTATAGTGGGGCAGGGTGTGGTGGAGCAGTATGAAGCCTATGATGCCCGAAAGCAGAGAGCCGATGACAATGCCGAGCTTGGCGTGGTTCAGTATTTCGGTCATTCCTGGCGATCCGAATGAAAGCGTGGCGATGAAGAGCGAGACCGTAAAGCCTATGCCTCCGAGCATGGCTGTCGATGCCATCATGACCCAGTTGGTTTTGTCTGGCATAGGAGCAAGCCGCAGCTTGACAGCGATCCACGAGAAGATGAAGATACCGAGGAACTTGCCGAGCACGAGGCCGCAGATTATGGATAGTGACACGCCTTCGACGATGGTCGACGGATCGGTGTCAAGCAGAAATATGCCGGCGTTGGCGAAGGCGAAGAGTGGAACGATGAAATAATTGACAATCGGGTGGAGCGAATCTTCAAGCTCCTGAAGCGGGGAGATGACTTTGTCGGATGCGGATTCGATCTGTTTAAGCCAGTTCATCTGGTCTTTGTTGAGGATGGTGCGCTTCACCAGAAGATCATCGTCCTCTCCGCGGAAGTGGGCTATTGCCGAGCGTATCATCTTGATGTATTTTCGCGGGGCGAATACGGGCGTGGCCGGAACACAGAAAGCGACGAGCACACCGGCTATCGTCGGGTGGATGCCGGAGTTGAGGAAGAGAAACCAGATCACGCCGCCCACGCCGAGATAGAAAATCTTGCTCTTTATGCGCATCAGGGAGCCGAGCAGCAGCAGTACAAACAGTCCGGCCGCATAAAGGAGATATGTCAGTTCGATATGTGTCGAGTAGAATGATGCGATCACCACAATACCGCCGATGTCATCGACGACGGCGAGAGTGGTAAGGAATATTTTCAATGAGACCGGTACGCGTTTGCCGAGCATGGTCAGCACACCGAGCGAGAAGGCGATATCTGTGGCCATCGGTATGGCGGCTCCGTCGGCAAAGTCTGTGCCCTTGGCAAAGCAGAAATATATGCCGACCGGCAGAAGCATGCCTCCGATGGCGGCCACGATCGGCAGAAGTGCCTGTTTGAATGACGACAGTTCGCCGACAAGGATCTCACGTTTTATCTCAAGTCCGATTGAGAAGAAGAATATGGCCATAAGGGCGTCGTTGATAAACGCTATCAGATCCATCGGTTCGCCCGAATGGCTGAATATGTTGAAATCGCCCAGTTGAAGCCTTATCTCATTTTGCCAGAAGTCAAAATAATAATTGTTTAGGCCGGGGATGTTTGCGATGACCAGTGCGCACAATGTGGCTGCTATCAGTATATTGCCGCCTGATGCATGGCGACGCAGAGCCTGGGTGGCTGCATAGAACACGCTATGCTCCTCTGCGGAGTTGGCGTTATGCTGTTTGTCGTTCATTGTAATCTGAATAGAAGTTGATGAAAATCTAACACGTGTGTGCAGGTCTATGTTTATATAGACCTGCACATAATAGAATATGTATTCAGTACTGTTTTGGAGAATGCAATAAAAATCATCGAAGGCGGAACAGAGCCCCACCGTCGTTATCAGTCAGTCGAGTCGTTTATTTTATTTCAGACAGTTTCACTTTAAAGATGATCGTCGAGTTAGGCGGTATCACATCGCCGGCTCCGCGGGTGCCGTAGGCGAGATCAGACGGGATATATAATATGTATTCCGATCCGGGCGACATCAGTCTGATGCCTTCGCTGAAGCCGGGGATCACGCCGTTGAGCGGAAATTCGATATCCTTGCCGCTGTCAAATACACTTCCATCGATAAACGAACCTTCGTAGTCAACCACAACGCGAGATGTAGGTGTCGGTTTATCTCCTTCGGTTTCTTTTACGGCTTTGTAGCGGAGACCGCTCGCTGTCGATTTGATGCCATCCTCTTTGTCGAGGTTGGCGAAGAACCGGTCAGAGGTGTTGACCGGCGCGGCTGCCGTTGCAGTTTTGTTTTCTTCATGCTCCCGTGATCCGGCAGTCTGTTCGGTCTTTTGTTCATGTCCGGAGCATCCGGCCAGAGCTATTGCGGCGATTAAAGCCAATGTCAGTTTTTTCATATCAGTCAAGTTTTAGGACGGCGAGGAAGGCCTTCTGGGGCACTTCGACCGATCCGATCTGTTTCATGCGTTTCTTACCTTTTTTCTGTTTCTCGAGGAGTTTGCGCTTACGCGAGATGTCACCGCCATAGCATTTTGCAGTCACGTCCTTTCGCACGGCTTTTATGGTTTCGCGCGCTATGATCTTGGCGCCGATGGCAGCCTGAATGGCGATGTCGAACTGCTGGCGCGGTATGAGCTCCTTGAGTTTCTCGCACATGCGC
>CAJUMI010000039.1:12443-21550 GCA_910587545.1 uncultured Muribaculaceae bacterium
CGTCGACGCTCTCGCCGTTGAGGAGTATGTCGAGCTTGACGAGCCGCGACTCGCGGAAGCCTGAGACATGGTAGTCAAACGAAGCGTAGCCCTTCGAGATGCTTTTGAGTTTGTCGTAAAAGTCGATCACAATCTCGCCGAGCGGCATGTCGAATGTCAGTTCCATGCGGTTGCCGGAAATGTATTCCTGCTTGACGAGTTCGCCTCGCTTGCCGAGACACAGAGTCATTATCGGTCCGATGAACTCTGACGCGGTGATGATCGTGGCTCTGATATACGGCTCCTCTATATGGTCGATAAGAGTGATCTCGGGCAGACCTGACGGATTGTGGACTTCAGAGACGTTGCCTTTCTTGTCGTAGACCTTGTAGCTGACGTTGGGCACGGTCGTTATGACGTCCATGTTGAATTCGCGGCCGAGACGTTCCTGGATGATCTCCATGTGTAGCAGGCCGAGGAAGCCGCAGCGGAAGCCAAAGCCGAGAGCGACAGATGACTCGGGCGTGAATGTCAGCGAGGCGTCGTTGAGCTGAAGTTTTTCGAGTGATGCGCGGAGATTTTCAAAGTCTTCGGTTTCGATGGGATAGACGCCGGCAAAGACCATGGGCTTGACTTCCTCAAAGCCGTCGATCGCCTGTTTGCATGGATTTTCGACATGGGTTATAGTATCGCCGACCTTGACTTCCTTGGATGTCTTTATGCCTGAGATAATATAGCCTACATTGCCGGCCGAAAGCTCGTTCTTGGGCGACATGTCGAGTTTCAGCACACCGATCTCATCGGCATGATACTCCTTGCCTGTCGCTACAAATTTGACGAAGTCGTCTTTGTGTATTGTGCCGTTCTCGATCTTGAAATAGGCTATGATGCCTCTGAAGGGGTTGAACACGGAGTCGAAAATCAATGCCTGGAGCGGTGCGTCCGGGTCGCCTTTCGGTGCGGGTATGCGCTCGACGATGGCTCTGAGGATGTCAGGCACACCAAAGCCGGTCTTGCCGCTCGCGCGCAAAATCTCTTCTCTTTTGCAACCAATGAGTTCTATGATCTGGTCTTCGACTTCGTCGGGCTTGGCGCTGTCGAGATCGACCTTGTTGATCACAGGAATTATCTCAAGATCATTGTCGATGGCCATGTAAAGGTTGGAAATGGTCTGAGCCTGTATGCCCTGCGAAGCATCGACAATCAGCAGCGCCCCTTCGCAGGCCGCGATCGATCGCGACACCTCGTATGAGAAGTCGACGTGTCCCGGAGTGTCGATCAGATTGAGTATATAGCGTTGGCCGTCGATGACGTGTTCCATCTGTATCGCATGGCTCTTGATGGTGATGCCGCGCTCACGTTCGAGATCCATGTCATCGAGAACCTGAGCCTCCATGTCTTTGGCGGCGATGGTTTCGGTGTATTCAAGCAGGCGGTCGGCGAGTGTCGATTTGCCGTGGTCGATATGTGCGATTATGCAGAAATTGCGAATATTTTTCATCTATGCTGATAATATAATGTGCAAAGATACAATTTTCCCGCAAAACAGACAAAATCCGCCCATAATGCGTTGCCGTCATCGCACGGCGACTTTGACGCTGCACGCTCCTGATCTGACAATGTAGACCCCCGGACGGCATGAGGCTGTCAGGCCGTATCTGAGTCTCTGTATGTCGGCTTCAGCGGACGAACGATTGTATATCAGGCGGCCGTCGGCAGAGTGGACGGTCACGTTACCGCCGGATCCATCAGTTATATATATGCCGCCATCTACAGCGTATGCGATCTCGAAGTCAGCGATAACCGCGTCGTCGAAGCCTGTTGTCCGCGGCTCCGTGTCCCAGCCTGTATCGATGTGACGCTTATTGATTATCAGAGCCAGACGGTTCATTACTTCCTGGTCCTTGGGATCTTTGGAATTGCAGAAATCAAAGACTGCCTGACGCCCGTTGTAGTATGCCACAGGCATGTACTCGAAAACCTGTTCTGTTTCGAAATAGTCAATGTAGTCGACAAGACGCTGATAAAATTCAGGGTGATGGGCGTGCAGTCCGGAGTTGGGGGCTATAGTCGTGTAGGTAATGTCTGAATTAGGGATGTAATTGTAGTCGAGACCTTCGAATTCCATCTCAAGATAGACATCGTTGTCCCATGCATAGTTGATAGCGTCAGTCAGCCGTTCAAGCGGAGTCTCTTTTTTGAAATAATAACCGGGCTGTATGTAGCATACGTCCATGCCCCATTCTTTCCAACGGTCAGCTCCGCGGGCCCCGTAATATGGGATCCAATAGACTTTAAGTCCGAGCGAGTGGAAATAGTTGTTGACTTCGGGTATCACGGTATTCCAATAGTCCTCGAAAAAAGACTCTTTTGTCCAGTAGATGCCGTCGAGCTCGATATTCTTGAACCCTGCTTTTTCCCAGCGCTTGATAAATTCGTCGGCATACCATTTCATGGTCTTGATTTTGCCTGCGTCGGTCGATATGTTGATGCTTTCTCCGTAGAGGCTTCCCCATATCTGCGAAGGCTTGTCGGGCACAGGCGCGTTGAAGACGATCTTGTGTTTGTGTCCCGGTTGCCCCAGCGATGGCGTAAGTTCGCCGATGAGCTCGTCGAGAGCTGAGAGGCCGGATCCTTTGTCTTGTCCGAACTGGATGTCCAATAGACGTTCCCAATGTGATCTGCGTGAAGGGTTGCCGTCAAATTCTCCGAGGCTTACAGTCGTGCCGTTCTCGTCATACATCATGTAGTCGAGAAAGAGGAACCCGTCGAATTTCCAGGATTGTGTTCTGTCGGGATAAGTATGAACCACATAAGGCAAAAACTTTTCTTTAGTCCATTCGGGCCTGTTTTGGCTACCTATGTATATAAGCGCCAGATCGTCAATGTCTGTAGCCGGAGATAACTGCCCCGCTTTCAGTCCGGATGAAAGCATTGACAACGCGGCCAATAACAAAACTTGTTTTTTCATATTGGTGATATATATTAAGATTAAAGGGCGGATTTAGATATGGGTTGATGCAAAGGTATATATTTCATATCAATCAACAAAATTAATTTCAGGATGTTTGAGTGTTTGCATTAGAAAGCTTAACAATAATTAGCTAAAAATTATCGAAAAACATCAGTTTCGGGTTTGGCGGTAACGGAAATAATTCTCTATATTTGCAGAAAAATTTCCGTAATTGATGCGGAAAGTTGCCAATTCATTACTGTTTATTCATTACTTAAATCTAAGTCATTGTTACATCGATGATTGTTACTTTAATTCTGTTATTTATGGTCGGCTATCTGTGTATAGCCCTGGAGCACACTTTGCGTATAGACAAAACCGCTATAGCGCTTTTGCTCGGAATGGTGATGTGGATTGTCTATGCCCTTGGAGCGGAGTGGATAGTGCCTTTGGTCGATAATGAGGATCTTGCGCGTTTTGTCAGCGAGAATCCCCGGCTCGCGGGCAGTTCGTTCGCCCACCAGTGTCTTGACTATGTGTTAAATGTCAAGATCGTCGAAGCACTGGGTGACATTTCGCAGACATTATTCTTTCTGATCGGTGCGATGACTATAGTAGAACTGATTGATGTCCACGGCGGTTTTACCGTGATTACCGACCATATCAACACCCGCAGCAAGCGTAAGCTGCTCTATGTGATATGTGCCACCACTTTTGTTTTTTCGGCTGTGCTTGACAACATGACCACGACAATCGTGATGATATTACTGCTTAGAAAACTTGTTTCGGACAGGAATGAGCGGTGGCTTTATGCGGGCATGATCATTATTGCCGCCAATACCGGCGGCGCATGGTCGCCCATCGGCGATGTCACGACTATTATGCTATGGGTCAAAGGCAATGTGACGGCTCCGGCTCTGATAAGTTATGTGCTGTTGCCGAGTATTGCGGCAATGGTTGTGCCTATGTTAAGTACGGCCAAGCTGCTCAGCGGCCGTCTCCCCGAAATGGCTCAGGAGAGCAAGGCCGTCAGCGAGATATCGTCGCGCGAACGTAAAACGATCTTTTATCTCGGTGTCTGCGGACTGATTTTCGTGCCTGTTTTCAAGACCATTACCCATCTTCCTCCCTTTGTCGGCATTCTGCTTGTGCTTGCGGTGCTCTGGGTTTTCACCGAACTGTTCTATAACGGTAAGATGCTCGACCGCTCGCGTGAGCACCGTCTGCCAAAAGTAATCTCGCGTATCGACATGCCTTCGATTTTGTTTTTCCTCGGCATACTTATGGCGGTGTCGGTGCTCGATGCCTCCGGTATATTGAGCGCGACCTCGCAGTTTCTGGACGAACATGTCCATAATGTCTATGTGATAGATGTCCTTCTCGGAGTGTTGTCATCGATATTCGACAACGTTCCGCTCGTGGCGGGTGTGATGGGCATGTATCCCGTTGCTTTGCCCGGGTCAGTTGATTATGCGGCCAACTTTGTCGTCGACGGAACGTTCTGGGAATTTCTCAGCTATTGCGCCGGAGTCGGTGGTAGTCTGCTCATCATCGGTTCGGCGGCAGGTGTGATAGCGATGGGCCTCGAGCGTATCACCTTCGGATGGTATTTCAAGCGCTTCACCTGGCTTGCGTTTCTCGGATATCTCGCGGGTGCTCTCGTCTATATGCTGGAAGTATTCTTTATGAAAGCTCCATATCTCGGCCTTTAAAACACTCTCTTATAACAACACTCAAATATCAGATTATGAAAATCTCTCTTCCCCGATGCAGACAGGGCGAACCTGTGACGATCGAAAGCAACGGTTATCCGGTTGTGATTATCGGAGCCAACGGTGCAGGGAAATCGCGCTTCACCGCACAGCTGGCGTCGTCGCTGGGCGAACGGGCGTTCTCTCTTTCTGCTCTCCACGGCCTTTATGTCCGCGACAGCGACAGTCTGAGGCAATCTTCAGTGGAGAGTATATGCGAGCCCGAGGTCGTCGACGGCGTCATCAGAGACGGTCGTTGCAATGAACTCGACCTGATGCTGTTGCAGTTGATGCGCGACGAGATGGTCAACCTGCTCAACTATAAGCTGCTCAAGGCCGATGGTCGTGATGCGGAGCTTAAACGCACACGCCTCGATCGTGTTATCGAACTGTGGCAGGAAGTGTTTCCAGGCAACAGGATATTGGTTGGAAGCGGTCGGTTTCTATTTAGCCGCGCAAACGCCGAAGACAGGTATTCGGCCGTAAGGTTGTCTGACGGCGAGCAGGCGGTCATATATTATATAGCCGGTGTGCTGTATGCACCCCGCCATGCAGCGATATTCATCAACTCGCCCGAGATGTTTCTTCATCCTACGATCATGCAGGCTCTCTGGACGAGAATAGAAATGCTCAGGCCCGACTGCACATTTATATATACGACCCACGATCTGGAATTCACATCTTCGCGTGGCCATGCTTCGGTTATCTGGGTAAGAGACTATGACCAGGCGGCAGTTGACTGGGACTATTCCGTGCTTCCAGACAGTTCTAACATCACCGACGATGTCTATCAGGCCATTATCGGAGCCCGTAAACCAGTGCTTTTCATCGAAGGCGACGGGGTGCATTCGATTGATTCGAAACTTTATCCCCTGGTGTTTAAGGAATTTACCGTCAAATCGCTCGGCAGCTGCAACAAAGTGATCGAGGCCACGAGATCGTTCAACGATCTCAACGGCTTCCATCACATGGATAGCTACGGCATCGTCGACCGCGACCGGCGGGATGAACATGAGGTGCAGTATCTGCGCGGCAAGCGCGTGATGGTGCCCGAGGTCGCCGAGATCGAAAACATACTGATGCTCGAGGACGTGATAAAGGTTGTCGCGCGAAGCCGCGGACGCAATCCCGAGAAGGTGTTCGACAAAGTCAGCCGTGCGGTGATATCACAGTTTTCTCTGGCACTGAAGCAGCAGGCGCTCCTGCATACGCGCCACCGTGTGAAGCGCACTGTCGAATATCGTATCGACGGACGTTTCACAAATATCGCGATGCTGGAGTCGCATATCATGAAACTGCATGACGAGATCGCGCCGCGAAAAATTTATGAGGCGTATTGCAGGCAGTTCCGTCAGTATGTTGAGACTAACGACTATGCCGCTGTGCTAAAGGTGTATAATCAGAAATCCATGCTTCCCGCGAGCAATGTCGCAGCCCTGTGCGGTCTCAGAAACAAAGATGAGTATGTGGCTGCGATCATAGAGCTGCTGCGTCGTCCGGGCGATGAGGCTCAGATGATAAGTCAGGCGGTCAAGCGCTGTTTCGGCCTCGACGGCAACGTTGCGGCCGGATAAAAGCTTGTTTTTAAGCGCTCTCTAAGGTCAGAAGCCTACATAGTCGCTCGGATCTGTAGCCGAACCGCTATGCCACAGTTCGAATGTAAATGTGTTGCCCTTGCCTGAGTGGCCTATGCGTTCTCCGGCTAAAAGACGGGCTCCCGGCTTGGTAAAGCACTCCGACAGACCTGAATATAAGGATATGAAATCGTTGGGGTGTTGTACGATCACGGTTTTCAGCCCTTCGGCATTATTATAGACGCTCACCACGGTGCCACGGTAGGTCGCCGAGACAGGCAACAGATCGGCTTGAGTGAAACTTACAGAAGTCGCGTTGTCATTTGAGACAGCCTCGACCAGAGCTTCAGGCGCGGGAGAATAAAAAGCCATGCCTTCGGCTACTATAGGGGTCAGCACCGATAGATTGAAGCGGTCGGAAGCCTCGTAGAGCTGCACGAACTGCCGTTCGGCTTCAGACGGAGCCAACAACGAGTCGGCTTTTGTTTTGGATATTTCTTTTCTCACGGCGTCGGTGACCGCAGCCGAGTCGGTCTCGCCCGAAAGTATGTTGCGCAGATTGGTCATATATCGGTCGTTGGCTATCGATCGCAACTCGAGAGAGTCAAGACGCATTGCCATGTCGACATAGCGGGACCTCAGATCTCCTTCAAGGCGACCGGGTAGGAGTTTTCTGACCGGAGTGAAAAATATGATCACAAACATCAGTGCTGCGACAGCCGCGACCGACATCGTGCTTACAACGATCAGTCTTGCGCGGCTGAAACGTATTGTCCAGACACGGTTGAACGTATTCTCGGCAATAAAATCGAGACGGTAGCGACGCGGGTTGCTGAACTCCGTTTTGGAGTTGCGTCCCAATGAGCCGGACACACTGCCTGGCAGAGCCTTGATCCACTTTCCGAACCTGTCTGTTTTCATATCGACAAAGTTAATCAATCTCGCTGTAATGACAAAAATTTCCGGATAATCCGTGCGGCGCTATCCTGACTCAGGCTCAGGCCACAGGAAAGAAAGCCCTGTTTTTTTCAGGTTCGAAGACCGAGTTGTCCAAACAAATCGCTAATTTTGCACTTGTTAACTGGACTTGAAACAAAAAAATAAAAAAAGAAGTCGGCGACCTACCGAACAAAGATCTTTACGATGTGTTATAATTTCATAACAGCCGGTATTCAACCGCTTATTTATGAGAATTAGAAATATCAATACTTTTCGTCTAACAAAAACTTACAGAAATGAAAAAGAATGTGCTTTGCTCTTTCGCTGCATGCAGCGCAATGCTTTTACCCGGAATTACGGCCAACGCACAGGAAACAGTCGTTGTGGAAGAATCCATTATGGAGACTGAGGTGCCTTGTAAGAACCACTATTATTCCACTTCAAAAGATAACTGGTTTATCCAGGTCGGTGCGGGCGTAGCTTCGCCTTTCGTTGAAAATGCCGGTGGAGGCCACGGCCACTTTACCGCCAACTACAATCTTGCTTTCGGCAAGTATATCTCTCCTTATCTGGGATGGCGTATCAGCTTCCTCGGAGGCGCTCTCCACAACAACCCCGGAACATACCAGAAGTTCAAATATGTCAATGCCAACGTTGACTTCATGTGGGATATGTTGAACTCGATGGGCGGTGTCAACACCAAGCGTGTTTTCTCGATCGTGCCTTTCGTCGGTCTCGGCGGAACATTCGGATGGGACTATCGTCCTGACGGCACTATCATGGGCAACGACGGCAAACCTAAGGGCAACGTATGGGCTCTCCCCGTATCTGCCGGCATTCAGTTCAACTTCCGTCTCTGCAAATATGTCGACTTCTTCCTCGAGGGGCGCGGACAGTTCTACGGTGACAACCTCAACAATATTCCCGGCGGACGTCCTGTCGACATCAACCTTACGGCTACAGGCGGCTTCATCTTTAAGATCGGTGGCGATGACTTCAAGTCTTACAACCCCTGTGACTATCTTGGCTATATCAGCAACCTCAACAATCAGGTCAATGATCTCCGCGGTGCTCTCGCAACTACAAGCGCAGCCCTCGCAGCAGCCGAAGCCCAGTTGCCTTGCCCCGAAGTTCAGGAGACTGTCGTAGTCCAGGAAAGCGCTCCTATGATGTCGACCGTACGCTTCACGCTCAATTCTGCCCGCATCAGCGATATGGAGATGGTCAATGTCTACAACACTGCCGAATATCTTAAGGCCAACCCCGACCTGAAAGTGGTTATCGCAGGCTATGCCGACAAGGACACCGGTACAAGCGACTACAACATGAGCCTCTCGAAACGTCGCGCCGAGGCTGTCAAGAAAGCTCTTGTCGATAAATACGGCATCTCGGCCGACCGTCTCTCCATCCAGGCCGAAGGCAGCAACTCCCAGCCTTACGACGTAAATAACTGGAACCGTATCGTGATCTTCACGGCCGGTGAATAATCGAAACTCTTTTCTCTACCCCATAACTCAAATATTGTGATTACGGAGACCGCGACGTGAGTCAGCGGTCTCCGCTGTTTTCAACGCATATACAAATTGTGTTATTGATTGCTTTGGGTAATTCTCCTGTTTTTCCTGCTGATTTCACCATGAATTTCACCCGCGTTCTTGCGTTCTTGAAATCGGCAAAGTAATATATTAAAATAACGTGAGTCCGATATAAACATTCTGCTGTCCGATAATAAAACCACAGGCAATTCAGAGCAAAACTAAGAGGCTGATTGTTCTTGGTAGTCTCACGGAAAAAATCCGTAAATTTATATACTGATTACGCGTTGGTTGAATTAATTTCGTAAAACATTTATAATGAAAAAGTTGCACAAATCGCAGATTATTAGTAAATTAGTGGTAGCGACACCGTTAA
>CAJUMI010000040.1 GCA_910587545.1 uncultured Muribaculaceae bacterium
GTATTATGCAAAAACCGTGCCAACATATGTACATTAATTTTTAGTAGCTACTTACAAAGTAAAGATTAATTTTCGACGTAATAAAACAATTTGAGTGTATTTAATCTTTTTTAACCATAAAGTCCAAAACAAGCGCAACTAATACATAACGGGGGAATTAGGCGGATTAGGCCGTCAAAAGGTCATTAAGGTTCCCGATGGAGAGAACTGCCAGATTATTGTCATTATTGCGCGGGCGCGATAAATCGCACTGCTGTTGCTGACGTTCTGCAGCACCCCCTTTTGTGACCCTAATGACCTTAATCGAGAATCAGCGGCGCCATGACCGGAACAGGTCATGGCGCCGCGTATATAAGAGTGGGGATTAAAGTCTTAGAGCATTCTGATGCAACTTACTTCGTAGATTATGAGAGCGCGGCGCTCATACCATACGGCGATGTAGCCTTCCTGCTTTTCATCATCGAAACACCAGTCGCACATCACACCCGTGCCGTCTGTGTAATAATCTCTCCAGGGAGCTGCGGTCTCATCACCGATAGCAATAAGCCATGTGCCGTCGAAAGCACCGTAATCCGTGTAATATTCGCCGAGGGTCTTGTCGGTGATAATGGTACGTTGCGATTGCATCGCTTTCGGACCGCCGCCGGTGGTGAAGAGTGCCAACTCGATGCCGTTGAGGTTCATGGCGTGGACAGTCGGTCGACGCGAACCTTTGAGGCTTAGAGCCTGACCCGTACGCTGCCACCAACCTTCCCATGAGTTATAAGCCGGTGCATAGTAGTCTGCCTGACCGATGGTGTTGCCCATATTGTCGTTGACACGGATCTGAACTTCGTCCTCCATGCCGTCGTCTTTATTCGACTTCTGGCAGTCTCCTACGAGGTAAGCCGAATTCTTCTTGGTCGAGAAGAACGAAATCATCTGGAACTCGTTCATGTCGTTGGACGGATAGCCGGTGTGTATGGTCTCGTAGTTGTCGTTACGGAGTATGCCGCCCGAACAGTAGTACTTGAAGTGAGTGCCGACAGCGTCGCGCGGACCTGCGAAGGCGATGACCGCCTGACCGGAGATGTCGCCAGTACAGCTGATATACGTGCCCATCATTGCGGCCTCTCCCGCTTCGTACTCAACGCTTGTGTGGGTTTCGCCATCAAGAGCGACGGGCTCCTGATCGGGGGCCGTGTAATAGTAGAATTTGGAGTGACCCGACGCATTGCCGCCGACAGCCACGACGAGATTGCCCTTGGAGTCGGAAGTGACGGCCACGACGTCAGCGAGAGCGAACGGAGTGGTATTGAGCTGAGTGGCGGAAACCGCGAGCGAGGGAAGATCGTAAACACGGAGCGTGTTGTACTTGCGCGAGAACATCACCACGTGGTCGAGACCGCAGAAAGCGGGCGAACCGATGATGTCGCCGTTGAAGCCGAAGTCGCCGCCTATGGCAGCCACAGCGTAGCGGTCGATGCTTGCCGGGAGCTCGCCGAACTCGATGGGCTGAGGATCAACGACTACGTATGACACGACATACGTGTGCGTAGTGCCTCCGGTCTTCGAAGTAACGGTGTACTTGGGGGGATTGTCGAGATCGGCGAAGTTCTGTGCGTCGGTCATCACGGGTGTCACCGAGGCACCGAGGCTGAGATAGAACTGCGGCACTGCGCCTGTGAGTTCGGCCACGGGATCGACATTCTGAGGCACACGGATATAGAATGTGTCCTGAGTGGCGTTGAGCTGAGCCTTATAGACACGGTTTTTGTCGACAGCCGAGGGAACATAGAAAGCATCAGGCTCGATGTAGGCAGTCTCAGAGAGGGAGTCGGTGAGGTCGTCTTTGCAGGAACTTGCAAGGACAGCCAGCAGAGCGGCAGCCGCAGTCAGGAAGTGTTTGCTATAATTGAGTTTCATTTCTGTCTAAGGTAAAAAACGTTATGGATTAATTTTCGGGAGCCTTTGGAGCAACCTGATATTCACCGTCGAAGTAGCCGATGACGGTGTATTCGCGGGTTGTGCCAATGCCGGAGTGAACGGTCATCTTGATGCCCTGGGCGACACCCTCCGCATTACGGTTGGTAATGTTCTTGATGCCGGCGAGACCGGGCTTGATCACTTCGTCGAATGTAAGACCGGTGTTGAGGTAGCAGTGTTCGGGGTCGTATTCGCCCTTGTAGTCGAGGTCGAGCACAAAGGAGATCACACCGTAGCCGCCCTTGACTCTCTCAACCGTCACCTCATTGGCAGGCACGAGATTGCCATTCGCGTCATATTCTTCAATTACACCGGGGAGCCCTTGCGCGCCGGGACGCAGACAGAGCTGCATCCAGGCGATAAGGTTGTTGTCGTGTTCGAATTCCTTGTCGGGCGACTCGCATGCCGAGAAAGAGGCCGAGGCAAGCAGACCGACGAGAGAGAACAGTATATATTTGATTATCTTCATAATGATCGATTTGTTAAGTTGTTAGAGGATGTCGGATGATTACCACCAGGGGTTGTCTTCACAAAGTTTGTTGTTGGTAAGCTCGGCGGCGGGGAGAGAGAGACGATAGTAGCGGTCTTCGTACATGTGGACATATCCGTCGTCGATGTCGACAGTCTTATAGGTCTTCGTTCCGGTAGAGCGACGGGTGATCTGGACGCCGTGGAAAGCCTTGCCGTCGATGACCTCCTTGGCGAGTTTCCAGCGGACGAGATCCCAGTAGCGCTGGCCTTCGCCGGCGAGCTCGCATACACGCTCCTTGCGGAGAAGGGTCATGAAAGCGGCGGTGTTGGGAGCGTCCTCAAGAGTGCGTGCGGGCAGACCGACACGGGCGCGTACCTGATTGAGCGGCACGAGAGCCTCTTCGATACGGCCCAGCATGCCGAGAGCTTCGGCCTTGTTAAGGAGAACCTCGGCGTAGCGCAGGCAGATCTCGGTGTTGATACTGCCCTTGGTGCGGAAGTCCTTGTCACCTTCCATGAGATATTTGCGGATGTAGTAGCCCGTGCATGTGTGGCCGTCGGTTTTGCCAGCGCGGGTCCAGGTCACGCTTGCGTCGACACCGTCGGCCACGGAAGCGGTCTGACCGACAAAAGTCTCGATTGTGCGGCCTTCCCATTGAGCGCCGTCATAAAGGATGGTGGCCTGGAAACGGGGTTCGCGGTAAGTATAGGGATCGGTCAGTTTTTTGCCATTTTCATCCTTGACGTTCTTCCATGTGTTCCAGTCGAAAGATGTGCCGTCCTTGAATTCATACATGTCGGCAAGTTCGGCGGTCGGAACGATGTAGGCTGTGCCCGGAACCTTGTCACGCTCGGCATCACCGGGACTGCGCATTGCGTTGTCGAAACTGTGGGTGGCAAGTTCTTTCTTATAATAAATGGCATAGATGACTTCGGACAGGTTAGCAAGGTCAGACTGAGGATCATGGGAATTGAAGAGGTCGGCATAGTTGTCGACGAGCCTGTACTTGCCGTACTTGGCGCAGGAGTCGGCGGCATTGGCGGCCATTTCCCAGTCTTCAGCGAAGAGAGCCACACGCGAGAGGAAGCCGTAGACCATGCCCTTGGTGGCTCGGCCTTCGAGTGTGCCGCCCTGGCCCCATGACTCGGGAAGATCAGCGGCGCTCTCGAGCATTGTCTTCATGATGAAGTCGTAAGAATCCTTTTCGGATGCGCGGGCGCGGTTGCAGTCCTCGGGACATGCACCGTCGTCAGTGCCGCCGTTGATGCCCGATTTGTCGGTGCGGATGACAAAGCCGCCGTATACGCGGGCGATGTAGAAGTAGTTCATCGCGACAGCAAAACGGACTTCAGCCCGGCGTATCTTCACCCATTCGGGATCGAAGCGACCGGCAAAGCGGTCAAGGTCGTTGAGCAGAAGATTTGCGCGTTTGATACGGCCGTAAGCACCGTCCCAGCAAGCGAAGTCGGAGGCGTTGTTCTTGCCGAACTGCGAGGCGAGCATGAACTGCTTGTTGTACATGTGGTCGGCTCCGAGCCATGTGGTCGACTTATAGAGATCGGTGTAGGCGTCATAATAGTGGCGGGTGTGATTCGAGAGGATCGAGTGATCCTTGAAGTGCTGGTAAGACGCCATGATATAGTAGTCGGCTGAGGTCTCGGTGCTCCAGATCGCGTCCGAACCGTACTTGTCAGACGGCTCGACGTCAAGGATATCGTTACACGATGTCGACGAAAGAGCCAAGACCGCTAAAGCTGCTATAAAAATAGATTTTTTCATTTTGCGGAATCGTTAGGATTGATTAGAAGTTGACATTAAGACCGAGAGACCATGTGGAAGGTTGGGGATAGTAACCTGCAGCGATGGAGGGAGACTCCGGGTCAAGCCACTTGAAGTGGCTGAAAGTAAGCACGTTTGTACCTGACACGTAGATATTGAAACGTGTGAAGGGAGTGTGTTTGAGTATCTTCTCGGGAACATCGTAGCCGAAAGTGAGGTTCTTCAGACGGAGATATTCGCCGTTGACGAGCCACCAGGTCGATGCGACCGCATTGTTCTGACGGGCAGTCGAAGACAGACGCGGATAGCGGGCGTCGGTGTTTTCGGGCGTCCATGAGCCTTCGACAAGATACTTGGGCGCGTTGCCGTCGTTGTAGAACGGGCGGGTGAAAGGAGTGTGGTCGCAGTGACCCGTGCCCCAGACACCGTTGAGCTGGTAGTCCACGTGGGTGACACCCTGCCACAGCATGTTGAGGTAGAAGTTCTTGTAGTTTAAGTCCATGTTCATCGAGAAGGTGATTTCGGGCAGAGCGCCGTAACCGATGCGCACATAGTCAGACTCCGAGCCTTTGTACATGATCTTGCCGTCGCCGTTGGTATCATAGTAGAGGATATCACCGAGCTTGATGTCGCCCGAGGGAGCGGCGGGAGCGTTGTCGATCTGCTCCTGGGTCTGGGCAAGGCCTGTGGCGATGAGGCCGAAGCGTGCGCCCATGGGGTAGCCGAGGGTGTTGCGCCACGAAGGATGGTCATCGTTGATCTTCTTGCGGAGCACCTTATTACGGGCGAAACCGAATGTGCCGCGCAGACGATAGCTGAAATCCTTGTTGACAGTCAGTTCGTGTTTGACCGTGAAGTCGATACCGCGGTTGTCGACAGCGCCGGAGTTCTCATACTTGGGAGTGTTGCCGCCGAGCGACGAGGGGAATGTGCCGCCGATACCTTCGAGCAGGTCGGATGTCACCTGATAGAACACGTCGAGTTCCAGACCTAACTTGCGACGGAGAACGTCGACATCGAGACCGATATTGTAAGTCTTGGTGGTTGACCACTTGAGATTACGGCTCAGAATGTAGGAGTCGGTCCATACCAAAGGGATTGAAGTGCCGCTGGGGAAGATATAACCGTCCTTGCGCGCGCTATAGAGGTATTCGTAAAGGAATGCCGAGAGGTTGTCCTTGCCTGATTCACCGTAGCTGGCACGGAGCTTGAGGAAGTCGACCCAGGGAAGATTGTCCTTGATGAAGCTTTCCTGCGACATTACCCAGCCTGCTGATACAGAGGGGAAGAAACCCCAGCGGTTTTCGGGAGCAAACTTATAGGAGCCGTCGTAACGGAATGCGAATTCGAGAAGATATTTCTCGTCCCAGTTGAAGTTGAAACGACCGATGTGAGAGGCCTTCGATGAACGGCTGTGGGCACCGTTGACGCTGGTCGGAATAATTTCGAGACCGAGGCTGAGGTCGACAGGATCGGGAGCGATGTAGTTGCGGGCCGACGCACCGATGTTGCTCGTATAGTATTTGGTCGCCTCATAGAGGTAGAGGAGACCGATCTCGGCTTTGCCGAACTTGTGGTTGTAGGAGACCTGAGGACGGAGCATCGCAGTGTAGTCCCATGCCGAAGACTTGCTGTAAGAAGTGTTTGACTCTCCCTTGGCATAGTCAGGCTTGTATATGACGTTACCAGTGGCAATGTCGGAAGACAGCACCTGGAACATCTCGATCGCACCGAAATAGGACTCGGCGTTCTGGTGCCAGGTGTTGTAAGATCCCCAGAGCGAGACTTTAAGACCGTCGAGAAGTGGATGGACAGACTTGAAGTCATATTCCAGAAGGGCTGTGCCCACGAAACGGTTGGTGTATGTGCGCTTGAAACCGCTCTGTTCGATTGCGGCAACAGGGTTTCTGCTGGCTTCACCCCATCCTACGGGGATACCCTGATATTCCTTCTGGAAAATAGGCAGCGTGTAAACGGCTTCTGAAGAGGGGTTGTAGGAGCTCTGCTCGCTCATATCGGTGTTGGGATAGTCCTTTTCGGTGCGGAAAGCGGCGATGGTGCTGGCAAAGCGCAGATTCTTGGCCACTTTCATCTCGAGGTTGGAGCGCACGTTGTAACGGCGGTAGTTGGTGCCGCGCATCGTGCCCTGCTGATCCATAATACCGCCCGAAACGAAGTAAGATGTATTCTTGCCGCCACCTGTCGCAGACACGTTGTGCTGCTGAGTGAAGCCCGTACGGAATATCTCCTTGAACCAGTCGGTGTTGCCGAGGTAGTCGTCGGGAGCGGCTTCACGTACGCGACGGAGTATGTCGGCGTCGTAGCGGGGCGTAACGCCGTCCATGATGCTGGCCTTGTTGTGCCAGTAGATATACTCTTCAGCGTCGCAGAACTCGGGGAGCGCGGTGTTGCGGACCCATGAGAATGTTCCGGAGTAAGAAATTCGGGCCATGCCTTCCTGACCCTTCTTGGTTGTGATGAGGATCACGCCGTTGGCACCTTCGACACCATAGATGGCTGCCGATGCATCCTTGAGGATAGACACGCTCTCGATGTCGTTGGGGTTGACAAGGTTCATGTCCATCTGCACACCGTCGACGAGCACAAGCGGGCCGGAATTGGCGAAGTCATTGACACCGCGCACTTTGATCGAGGCGCCGTCCTCGCCGGGACGACCGCTGCTCTGAACGGCGGTGATGCCTGAGACCTTACCGGTAAGAAGGTTGGAGACGTTGGTCATAGGAGCCTTCACGAGATCAGCACCCGAGACGGCCGAGACCGAACCGGTGACGCTGACTTTTTTCTGCTGGCCATAGCCGACAACAACGACCTCATCGAGCAGCTCGGAATCCTCTTGAAGGACGATTTCGACCTTGGAGCGGCCGTTGAGCGCGACCGACTGAGCCTTGTAGCCGACATACGTCACCTCGAGGGTCGACTGAAGATTGGGGACTTTCAGCGTAAATTGTCCGTCGATATCCGTCGCTGCGGCAACCTGCGGATTGCTCTTGAGACGGACCGACACGCCGGGCATTGTCTCGCCGGCTTTGTCTGTGACAGTTCCTGTGACTGTGACCTGGGCGTATGCACAAAGGGCAGCCGCAAAGAAACACCACAGAGAAAGCAATAGTCTGTTTTTTTGCAAATTAAGTTTCATGATCGGTTAATAGTAGGTATTAAAGATTAGATTTCAACTGAATGCAAGTATGATTAGTAGCTATATTTTTACAAATTAACTTAGTAGCAACGGTATTATCATAAATATTTTACAAATATATACATATATATATAATCTCGCAACACATCTGCTTCAATTTTTTTGAGGCTTTTTCGCCGAAATTAACACTCTTGCGGGGTTAACACCTGACATCCTGCAACTTAAGCGATTTACCCCGCAAAAGTTAAAAACCCGCCTCGCGACAGATGCTGTCAGACAGGCCTGGACTGCCGGAGCGAACGCTATAAATCGCGTCTCCACTTTTTTGAAAACAAAGGCGGGCGACCCTAAAGGTCACCCGCCCTGGAAATATCTGTGATTATGTCAGATTACTTGCGGATGAGCTCCTTGGTAACCTTGTTGCCGCGACGAACGATATAGACACCGTTGTCGGGGTTGGCAACCTGCACACCCTGGAGATTGTAGTAAACCGCGGGACCGTTGCCTTCTACATTCTCTTCAACAGTAGCGTCGAAGATAGAAGATGTCTCAACATTGAAGCCGTCGAGCATAGGATAGTCTTCGAAGAGTTTGTCGGCGCTGAAACCATTCCAGCCCTGAACTGTTTCGATAAGATCAGCCTTGTCTGCTTCAGTAGCAACAACGATGTCTTCATCTGTTGAAGCTGCTTTACTTCCGAGAAGCTCACCACCTTCGTTGAATGCTATCACATTATATGCGGATACCTCACAATCCTTGTCAGCATCAGCCACGAGGAAAGCGTCACCTACAGTTGATGCAACAGAACCTGCAACATAAACATTCTCGAGAGAAAGAGTGTTTCTGAGACGTCCAATGAGACCGGCTGTATAAGTGCCGCCTGAAACTTTGACATTGGCAAAGCAACTTACCATTGTTACGTTATTGCCTGACGTACCGAACATACCGCCGGTATAATTGCCGGTCGCGTCATAAGCAACTTCACCCTGAACGAAAACATTATTAAGTTTAAGATCAGAGCCATTGCCGTGACCTGCATAAGCTCCGAGGATACCCATGCCCTGCTTATCGCCTGAGCAATAAGCATTAACTACACCAAGGTTGCTGATTTCGCCCGAAGGAACGCCGAAGATAGAAGTGCAATAGTAATTATTGAGAGAAACTTCGGGAGCGGTGCAAGCGGGAGCGAAGTTGCTGATGATATGGTTCTGACCATCATAGTGGATAATGGCGTTATAGGCACCATCGTAACCTGCGATAGCGTGATATTCTTCCTGACCTTCCATGTCGATATCGGCAGTCTGCACGAAGTAGACATCACAACCCTTACCGTTAACAACAGTATAAGCGTTGCAGAGATCCTGTACAGAAGCGATCTGATAGGGATCGGCCTCTGTACCTGCACCAGAGAGAGCATATTTAAGGACGGGGAGATCCTGACCGGCCTGGAATGTGCCCCAGCTGAGAACCTCAGCTATGCCATCAGCCTTAGTGTCGGCTGTGTTGGCCATAAGGGGATCGCCTACATTAGCAACGAGACCTGTTGCATCGTCAGCACCAGTTGCGAAGATAACAAGACCATTGATAGTAGTAGGCTTGGTATTAGCGGCGCATACCAGCTTTGCAGCTCCGGTTGCGGTACCGGCAACATAGCAGTTATTAATTGTTGCGGGGTTGTTAAGACGACCGGCGATACCACCGACAAGCGCACCTTCAGCAGCGTCAACATTGACATTCACATAGCAGTTGTTGAGTTCAACATCAGTACCTGTTGTACCGAAAAGACCGCCCATGTAGCTTGAGCCTGCATAGATCGTACCGGTTACATACACGTTGCTAACTTTTGTCACCTCAACACCGGCTGTGGACTGGCCGAGATATCCGCTGATAGCTCCACCACGGCCTCCGGCAGCGCTGATATTGATGTCCACGATACCGAGGTTCTTGAGTTCGCCGCTAAAAACACCGAACACAGACTGAGCGTAGCAGTCGGGGGCGGCAAATACGTCGTTCTTGGGCGCGAAGTTCATGATCTTATGGTTGCGGCCGTCGTAGTTGATGGGCATGTTGTAGGTAGAGCCGTCGCTGCCCACGGGAGCAATATGTTTCTCAATGCCTGCCATGTCAATATCGGCAACCTGCACAAAATAGGTCATCTCACCTGCCTTGACAAGATTGTGCATTTCTTCGATATCGTCTGCAGTTTTGATCTGATAAGGATCTTCGGCTGTACCCGAACCGGCCACTTCTGCATAGACAGAGAACGGAGCGGCAGCAAGGGCTACGAGAGCCAGATTGCGTAAAGTTTTGTTCATAAGAGTTTTTGTTTTGGTTAATAATGTTTATATGGTATAATGGTTATATTCCTGACTGCATTAGTTGCGGCAAATATACGACTTAATTTCGGTAATCAAACAAACTTTCAGTATTTTTTTTAATCACTTTGTAAAAAAGTGTTCACAAAAACGCAACATTTCCTGACAGTACAAATAAAAAAGGGCTGTATTTCGCAATAGAGCCCTCTAATAATCTACAATCTATAAAAACATATATATTTTGAAAAACGGTTCGTTGAGCATCAGACCCGTAGGCCAAAGATGTAATTAACCGATGCAAAGTTAAGCATTTTTTACAATCATTACAAATATTTCGGGTGAAAAATTTAAAAACGCGAGGATGCACGGCTCGCATGTCCCGCATCAACAAATTGATAATCAATGATGCACAAGCCGTGCGCCTTTACACTTCCGGGGTTGCGAGCCATTGATTTTCAGCGCAAAGACAAACAATCATACTGACTATTCCGTGATTTGGCGAAAGTCAGGCTGCCCCGTCGGACGGGGGTCAGACGGGGCAGCTGTGGCGGGAGCGAATTATTTCACATATACCTTTGTCACTTTGCCGGCGCGGCGGACGATGTAGATGCCGGCTTCGTCAGGCTCGGCGACGGGGCGGCCCTGCAGGTCGAAATATTCGGCGGGAGCGTCGGGATCGGCGATGACGTCATCGATGGCCGACGAAGTGTCGGGCGCGGCAAAGACGGCGAAACTGCCTCCGGACAGACGGCATGAGATGGAGCCGTCGGCGGCGGTCGGTGTCACATCGACGCCGGGCGACGAGAATAGGAGCCTGTAGGCCGAAGCATCGGCGGCTGTGACGGGCGAAGAGACGGTCTTAGCCTGGGTAGTGATCGAGGTATTGATCAGAGCCACGATCTCCTTGTCGCCGGCACGCAGACGCATCGAGCGTGATGAAGCAAGAGCCGCGTCGAGGTTGACGGCGGTGAACTGCGCTGACTCGGCGAAAAGTTCGGGATTGGCGAGACGCAGGCGGCAGAGAGCCTGATATGTGTCGTGAAGCGAAGCGGCGTCGGGATCGTCGAGAAGATTCCAGACGACGGTCTTGGGATCGGTGTTGTTTTTACCGTCATCGGTCTTGGTGTTCTGCGAGTCTCCGAGTTCGCCAAACTGCCATATCATCTTCGGCCCGGGAGTCAGAAGCATCTCGACAGCCAGCACGCCGAGACGGCGGTAGGCGAGACGGCGCACGTTGTCATTTTTGGCATTGGCGTCGACATAATAGCCGATGCGCTGCTCATCATGGCTTTCGGCATACGAGACCGTCGACCCCCAGGGACGGCCGTCCTGGGCCGTGGACAGAAAGGCGGTCATCGGCGCGCCGTAGCCGAGCGACGAGGGTATGCCCGTTTCGCCGGCGTTCCATCCGGCAGCCAGACGGCCCGAGGCGGAGTTGATATTGGCCCACTGGAGCATGCCGGCCTCTCCGAGTTCGATCTCCTCGCGCGCCTGGGCGAGATCCTCGTTGATATGTATGCCGTCAGGCTTGACCGACAGGATGACGTCGTGGAGACGCTTCATGCGGGCGATGCGCGAAGCGTTGTAGGAGTCGGTGCCCGACGAGTAGCTGTCGTTGTCGCCGAGACCTTTGACGAGATCGAAGCGGAAACCGTCGACGCGATAGGCTGTCATCCAGTAGCGGATAGCGTCGGCCCACTGCTGCTCGACAAGGGGATTGCCCCCCTGGTTCCAGTCGTTGAGTACGCTGTAGTCGTGGGGAGCTACAGCGTTATAGAAAGGATTCTCCCCGACGGGATACATCTGATACCAGGGATGGAGACCGTCGCTCTGGTTGAACACGATGTCGAGGATCACTGCAATGCCCTGGCGGTGGCATTCGTCAACGAACTCGCGATAGTCGTCGGGCGAGCCGTAGGCCTTGTCGGGTGCGAAATAGAAGTTGGTGTTGTAGCCCCACGAATTATTGCCGTTGAACTCCATGACAGGCATGAGCTCGACAGCGTTGACTCCGAGTTCCTTGAGATAGGGGATGCGCTCGATGGCGGCGCGGACTGTGCCGTTGGCATTGGCCTCGCCGACAGTGCCGGTAAAGTCGCGCAACAGCATCTCATAGACGATCAGCTGAGAGCGATCGGGGGTCTTGAAGTCGTCGACAGTCCAGTTGTAGGCGTCCATGTCGCCGCGATAGACGGCAAGGACTATGTTGTCGAACTTTTCATAGGGGTAACGCGGCATATCCGGCCAAACCGACGGGTCGAGCCACTTGTCGCTGTAGCAGTCGAGCACAAGGCGGGCATAGGGATCAGCCACCGACACGGTGCCGTCGACAAGGTAATAGTAGGGATAATATATGTCGTCGGCAAGGCCGCTGACAGTGATCCAGAAATAGCGGTTGCCCTCGTAATCGAAATAAGACATCACATTGGAGTCGGCGATCGCGTAATCGTCCCACGACGGAACGAGGATCACACTCTGTTTGCCCGGAGCGGCGAGACAGAAAGTCACCGTGCCGTCGCCGTTGCGGACGGCGCCCTGCACAGGCTTGCCGCCCGGATAAGGAGCCTGCGCTGATGCGGTCGGCCACGCGATGGAGAGGGTCTGAGTGAGAGTCTCGCCTCCGCTGACAGCCGTAGCCGTCACCTTATAGTAACCCTTCGCGGCGAAATTGTAGGACTTGGAGAGGGTCGTGGCCGCATCGGCACGGGCGATCGCAACGCCGTCGACGTCGATACTAAGATCGGCCGATACGGTGGATGCCACGGTGAATGAAATCTCGGTAGGCCCGCTGATCACAGTCGACACGGCGTCGGACGTAAACGACATGGCGAAGCCGTCGGGCATCACGTCAACGAATATGTCGCCGTCGGAGGCAGTCTTGCCCTGGAGCGAGCCGTCGCCGTTGCGGAAAACGACAGCTATGCGCTCGACCTGCTCGGCAGGGTCGGTGATATTGAAATATGTGCGGATATCACCGATGTTGAGCGTATAGGTGTCGGGGGCCACGCGGGTCAGATGATTTTTAGCCGTGTTGGCGGCATCGGCGTTGGAGCCGTCGCTTTCGGGCCACGGTGTGACGACATGAGCCCACGATGAGCTGAGATTTGTAATAACACCGATATGTGCGTAGACCTGAACCGACTCGTCGACGCCGGCAAGCGCACGGTTGCCCATAGGCGAATCTGCGTGATAGGTCAAGACTACATCGCGGCTGTCTTCCTGGAGAATCGCCGGCGACGTTGTTACGATCTGCGCCTGCAGAGCAAGCGGAAATAATGCGACTGCCGCCGCAAGCAGAAGGGTAAATCTTTTCATTTTGGTCGTGATAAGTAAGTAGTTATAATCTCTGAGTGCAAAGTTAAGCAAATAAAGCAATAATACCAATTTCGCGGTGGCGCAAAATACAGATCCGTAAGGACACACGGCTCGCGCGTCCTTACACATACGACGGACAATCAAATACCCTGCGGCAGGACGCACGGACCGTACGATCCCGCAATCCGCCGTATCGTCACACTCTCTGCCGATCAATCCTCGGCGCCGAGATCGAGAACGACGTTGTCGGAGCCTTTTTCGTAATACTGGCGACGGAGCGGGTGACGCGTGGCGGCATCCTCCCGACGGCGGTTCCGATAAATGTCGATGGCCGCATATATGGCCGAGCGCATCGACTCGGGCGACGCCTCGCCGCGGCCGGCGATGTCATAGCCTGTGCCGTGGTCGGGCGACGTCCTGACATAAGGCAGTCCGGCCGTGAAATTGATACCGTTGTCCATGGCCAGCGCCTTGAAGGGAGCCAGTCCCTGATCGTGGTACATAGCCAGGATGCCGTCAAACTTGACAAAACGGCCTATGCCGAAGAAACCGTCGACCGCATAAGGGCCGAAAACGAGCATTCGGCGCTCCTTGGCCTCTTCGATGGCTGGGATGATGATGTCGCGCTCCTCGGCGCCGAGCAGGCCATCCTCGCCGGCGTGGGGGTTGAGCGAAAGCACGGCGATGCGCGGCGATGGGATGGCGAAGTCGCGGCGCAGCGAGGCATTGAGGGTGCGGATGCGCTCGACGATGAGATCTTTGGTGAGCGTCCGGGGCACATCGGCGAGCGGAATATGGATTGTCGTCAGGGCGACGCGCATGTCATCGTTGCAGAGTATCATCATCGCCTTGTCGCCTTCCTCGCCGAGCGAGGCCTCGAGATATTCGGTGTGGCCGGGGAAGCGGAAGGTGTCGCTCTGGATGTTTTTCTTATTGATCGGCGCCGTGACAAGCACGTCGACATGGCCTGCGCGCAGATCGGCTACGGATCGCTCGAGGGCCGCAAAAGCCGCGCGACCGGCAATCTCCGACGCCACTCCGGGCTCGACCTTGGTGTCCTCGCCCACTACGTTTATTATATTATATACCCCGTCTTTTATTTCTGCGCCAGAGTCGACCTGACTGAAAGACAACTGAGGCATTTCGAGACTCTTGCGGTAGAAAGCCGCGATCTTGGCCGAACCATAGACGACCGGTGTGCACAGCTCGAGCAGACGTGTGTCCTCGAGCGCTTTCAGGATCACTTCATAAGAGATCCCGTTGATATCGCCGTGGGTTATGGCTACACGGATTTTGCGATTATTCATGGGATGGATTATTATTTGTATCATTACGTTTTTTGCCGGCCAGCATGCCGCAGGCGGCCATTATGTCCTCGCCTCGCGAGGCGCGTATTGTCGCCGTGACTCCAAGTTCGTTGAGCCGGTCGCGGAAATCTTCCATAGTCTTTTGCTGGCACGGCCGGAGATCGGAATCGGGGATCGCATGGAAACGGATCAGATTGACACGCGCCGCCGTGCCCTTGATCAGCCGGGCGAGCATGTCGGCATGGCGCATCGAGTCGTTCACTCCGCGCCACATTATATATTCGACCGACAGACGACGCTGATGGGCGAAATCATAGCCGCGCAACAGCGAGAACACCTCGCGCACAGGGTAGGCCCTCTCGACGGGCATCAGCGACTCGCGCTGCTCGGAGATCGGCGAATGGACACTGATGGCGATGTGTACTTTGGTGCGGTCGAGGATGGTCTTGAGCTCGCGCAACTTGCCGATCGACGATACAGTGATGCGTTTGGGACTCCAGGCCAGCCCCCAAGGAGCGGTCAGTATCTCTATGGCATCGAGGACAGCCGAAAGATTGTCGGTCGGCTCACCCATGCCCATGAACACGATATTGGTCAGGTCGGCCGACTCGGGGACCGAAAGCACCTGGTTGATGATCGCCGCCGTGGACAAGTTTCCGTGGAAGCCCTGACGGCCGGTCATGCAGAATGAACAATTCATCTTGCATCCGGCCTGCGATGACACACAGATGGTGACACGGTCGCGGTCGGGTATGCAGACAGCCTCGACATCGCGCCCCCCCACCCCTTCAAAAAGATATTTGGCCGTACCGTCGACCGAGCGGGCTTCTGCTTTTGGAACTTCGCGCCCTACGCAATATCCGGCCGCGAGAGCCGCGCGGGCGTTCTTCGACAGATCGGTCATCGAGTCAATGTCGGTGACACGCTTCTGATATAGCCACGAAGCGATCTGACCTGCGGCGAATGATTTGAGCCCCAGGTCGGCGACCACAGCCCGCAAGCCTTCGAGTGTCATGCCCAGCAAGGGCTTTTTCATGTTTTCCTGCATCTGATGCTGTTTTATGATACAAATATACGAATAAGCGAGCGCAAAAGAAAATTTATTTTATTTTGCCAAGCGTGAGTATATCGGACAAATATACGCAGATCCCGCGAGAAAACAAGAGCTAAACCCTGCAAGCACTCTGTTTTTTCAGTCGACAAGGGTGATGCGCACCCTCTTACCCTTGATTTTTTCGGGTGCGAGCGTCTTTACAAGTCCCGCAGCCTTATCGGTAGCTACAGCCACGAGGGTCTGATGGTCGCTGACATCAATCTTGCCGATCTCGCCGGCCGTAAGGCCGCCTTTCTGACACAGAAAGCCCACGACATCGCCGCGCGAGATCTTCTCTCTCTTGCCGGCGTTGAGATGCAGAGTGGCATAGTGCGCGCGGATCGGATCGGCCGAGCGACCTGTCGGATTGTAGTCATGGTCCCAGACTACATAGTCGGGCACATTGTCGGCCTCGGAAGTGATGACAAAGACATCGCCCGACGCTCCGGCACGCGCCGTGCGGCCGTTGCGGTGTGTCCACGACTCCGGGCTGACGGGCATGTGATAGTGGATGACAGCGCTCAGGCTGTCGAGATCGAGGCCGCGAGCCGCGAGATCGGTAGTCACAAGTATCGGACGCGAGCCGTTGTCAAGCAGGCGCACGGCCTTCTCGCGCTCGCTCTGGTCGAGGCCGCCGTGATAGACACCGGCGGGCAGACCTGCGCGCGAGAGGATGTCGTAAGTGCGGTCGGCACTCTCGCGGTGATTGACAAAAACGAGCACCCTGCCGTCGTGAAGCGATTTCAGCAGATCGACGAGGGTCTGCGCCTTGTCGCGTGCCGGACTCTCGACCTTGGCTATGTTAAGCCGCGGAGCAGCCGCACAGGGCGCGTCGTCGAGACCGCAGTCGATGGTCTCGCAACCGTCGAGGTTGATAAAATCGGGCATCTCGCCGAGACGCGTGGCCGAGGTCAGTACGATATTGGCCGGATCGGAGATGCGGCGGACAATCCTGCGCATCTCATCCTGAAAGCCCAGCTCGAGTGATTTGTCATACTCGTCGATGACAAGCGATGTCACCCGGCTCAGATCGACGTTGCGGCGCCGGATATGATCAAGCAGGCGGCCGGGAGTGGCCACGATGATATCGGGTATCTGCGACAGGCTGTTGACCTCGTCGGTCACGGAGTGCCCGCCATAGAAAGCAACGGTTCTGAGACCGGCCGCTATGCGGCGGATGACTTCACAAATCTGAAGGACGAGCTCGCGCGAGGGTGCCAGCACGACACCCTGCACACGGCCGTCGGAAGAATGGAGCGAACGCAGCAATGCGATCGCAAAAGCCACGGTCTTGCCGCTGCCTGTCGGAGCGATGAGCATGATCTTGCGCGACCGCGACGCACCGACAGCAAGTTGCATGGCATTAAGCTCCGCAATGCCGAGGCGGTCGCGTATGTTTGCTGCTATTTCGCCGTATTTCATTTCAGGTGCCTGATGTGGTGCTTATTTGATAAACCCCTCGACAATAGCGTCAAAAACGCCGTCGCCTATGATGTCCTGAGAGCCGACATAGGTCACATACTCACCCGAGGGAAGGATGGCGATCACCGTCGGTATGCTCTGCACTCCGAAAGCGTTGGCTACTTCTCCGTAGATGTCGATATCGACGGGAACAAACTTCGCACGGTCGGCATATTTCGCGGCCGAAGCCTCGAAGAAAGGAGCGAACTGACGGCAGGGGCCACACCAGGTGGCATTGAAGTCAATGAACACAGGTTTGGCGAAGTCTTCTTCAGAGACGAGGGTCGAGGCCACAAGCGCCGACTTCTGGGCGTCGGAGATCTTTGTGACGTCGGATTCAACAGCCGCAGCAGTCTCGTTGGTTTCGGTTGACTCTTTGGCTTCAGCCGATGCTTCGGCTTTGTTTCCGCCGCATGAGGCGAGAGAGAGGGAGCCTGCCGCAAACGCGGCGACAGCCAGTGATAAAACTGTTTTTTTCATTATTAAAAGTATTATTATTTCAGTAACAACAATATTGCAGACAAATAGTTGGAAAGAGCAGACACCTCGGACGCCGTGGATATCGCGGTGCCGGCTGTGTCTGCTCTTTAAACTTTTGCAATCAGCGATTATGCGAGAGCCGCATTTGTCTTGTGGACGGCTTCGGCGCTCTTGTGGAAGAGTGCTTTTTCTTCGTCGTTGAGGTCAAATTCGACGATCTTCTCGATGCCGTTGCGGCCGAGGATACAGGGAACACCGATGCAGAGGTCTTTTTCGCCGTATTCGCCGTCGAGAAGAGCCGAGCATGAGATGAGCTTCTTCTGGTCGCCGAGAACTGCGCCTACGACCTGAGCTGCAGCCGCGCCGGGAGCATACCATGCCGATGTGCCGAGGAGCTTGGTGAGAGTGGCACCGCCGACCATAGTGTCAGCAGCGACTTTCTCGAGCTGTTCGGCGGGCAGGAGAGTCGATGCGGGGATGCCGCGGTATGCTGCGAAACGAGTGAGAGGAATCATTGTTGTGTCGCCGTGGCCGCCGATCACGATGCCTTCCACCTCGTTGGCGTTGGCATTGAGGGCGAGAGTCAGGAAATATTTGAAACGCGCGCTGTCGAGAGCTCCGCCCATGCCGATGATACGTTTTTTGGGAAGACCCGAGATCTTGTGGATCAGATAGGTCATGGTGTCCATCGGGTTGGATACGCAGACGATGATAGCGTTGGGCGAGTGTTTCAGCACGTTTTCAGTAACAGATTTCACGATGCCTGCATTGACGCCGATAAGTTCCTCGCGGGTCATGCCGGGTTTGCGGGGAATGCCTGAAGTGATGACAACGACATCGGAGTTCTCTGTGCGGGCATAATCATTTGTCACGCCTGTAAGACGAGAATTGAGACCGAGGATGTTGGCGGTCTGCATGATATCCATTGCCTTGCCTTCGCTGACACCTTCCTTGATATCAAGCAGAACGACTTCGTCGGCGACCTGAGTGGTCACCAATACATTTGCACATGTGGCGCCTACGTTACCGGCACCTACGACTGTTACTTTTGACATAGTGATTTATATTAATGTGTTGTTTGATATTGTTAGTTACTCTTTAACCGCAGTCTGACCGACGCACACTGCGACCGCAAAGTTAAACAAACTTCGCTCATTGCGCAACCATTTACATAAAAATTTCTTTAATTAAAACACGAGATGGGCATCCATCGTGCGAGATCTATTTATATTCTAATATATCAGCCGGCTGACATTCAAGAACCCTGCATATTGAATCGAGTGTCGAGAATCTTATTGCCTTAGCTTTTCCTGTTTTTAGTATTGATAGGTTAGCTACGGTTATACCCACCTTTTTCGACAGCTCCGATAACGTTATCCTTCTGCGAGCCATCATTACATCGAGATTGACTATAATTGCCATAATTCCATTACATCAGATTGTCAGACTTTGTTCTTCAGCCACTTGCACTCCAATTTTGTAAAGATACGCAATTATCATCAACAACAGCCCTGATATAACATATGTAATATGATCAGGTTTCATTATTGGGTTTAAAACTAAGTGCATCCAGTCAGTCTCCATTCCTTTCAAATGGCATACATACATTCTCGAAAATTCTTTAATATAGGATAAGCAGAAAAGTCCTACGGCCGAATATATTAGCAAACGGTGATTACCATGAATAAATACTTGATTGTTATTTACACCCCGTATTATTCTGCTCAAAAAAATCAGTATAAGTCCGATCACTATAGCATATACACAAATTCCTGTTTTAGCTATTGCCAAAATGTAATCTCTAAAAATGTAATCTCTAAAAATGATTGAATATAGAGCATATCCCAATGCCAATACACAAAAGCCCACGCATATCCATGATGTGATCCTGATTGCTTTCAAATTTAATTTTGCCATAATTTTAATAATTGTTTATCAATAAATATTTATCGACTATCGATATGCGAAATTACACAATAAAACCAATGCACCAAATTTTTTCTCGGGTATTTTCCAAATCACCCACGGCACTATGTGACTGAGGTGAAGGGCAAAATACGATCGGGGAGTCAGTCTGTCCGGTAATTATTTGACCTATCAGTGGAGATCATAATGTTGTTTTAATTTAAAATACTCTTGTCGCGGTGTGTCTTTTGCTAAATTGCTATAATTCATCAGTCACTTAGCACGCGCTGCGTTTCTTCTTAATTGATAGCCATTTATCCAAAATACACATCACCGTATATTCACATTTAATATTAAACAGTCGCTCAATTCTTGTCCGTTCAGTCTAAACTCTATCAAGCACAATCTCGTTATGCTCAAGCTACGAGACTTTTGGCTCAGAGTCGGCATAGGAATTGCTAAAAATAATTAATAGGGAAAAATTTCCATAATAAGCGTTTTTGCAAACAAAATTTTTCGTACCTTTGCACTCGAATAAACAGACATAGACATAGAACAACAAACATTCATATTTTCAAGTTTTTACGACAATGAACAACATTGAAGAAATCAAAAACGCCCGTGTAGCCGAGATCAAAAAAGACCTCGAGAAATACGGCATCAAAGGCACAACCGAAGTTGTTTACAACCCCTCTTACGAACAGCTCTTCAAAGAGGAAACTCTTCCCTCGCTCGAAGGCTACGAGAAAGGTGTGCTCACAGAGCTCAACGCAGTCGACGTGATGACAGGTGTCTACACCGGCCGCTCACCCAAAGACAAGTTCATCGTTCTCGACGAAAATTCAAAAAACACCGTCTGGTGGACAACTGAAGAATACAAAAACGACAACAAACCCGCCACCGAAGAAGCATGGAAGGCCTGCAAGACTCTCGCAGTCGACGAGCTCTCCGGCAAAAAACTTTATGTTGTCGACGGTTTCTGCGGCGCAAACAAAGACACCCGCATGGCTGTCCGCTTCATCGTGGAAGTGGCATGGCAGGCTC
>CAJUMI010000041.1 GCA_910587545.1 uncultured Muribaculaceae bacterium
CCTCACAGGCGGAACCAGAATCCGACGTGCTACCATTACACCACAAGGCAATTTAACGCTTTCGGAAAGCTGTTACAGCAAGCGCTCTTGCGTAGTTGCTTCCGTTTTGCGAGTGCAAAGTTAGTCCATATTTTTTGAACACACAAATTTTTTACCAACTTTTTTGAACCGAAATACAAAAACGTTATCAAAAAGACGTTTTATAATTGATTTTTGGGACGGATACGATGGATTGGTAGTGACACGATATATCCTGTCCGCAGGACAAGACTACAAATTTACGGGCAACTATGATCTGTTGTAATGGCAATGGCTTCGCATATGCTGTCGCGATGTATCGCACCCGCACAAGGATCGGAATTTCTAACGCAGAGATATTGTCGGGTGCAAAATCGAGTAATTCCATTCGCACCTCATAGAAATTTCAACCCTATCGCCAAACAAGAGATTGTTAATCAATAGTATCTCCAATCAAGATATGACAGATCAAACGATCTTAACACATATCCAATATAACATTACAAATCAACTAATTCCGCACAAAAGAAGCATTTATTTGAAACTTAGATACAATGAAATATCGTCGATACTCCCTCTAAATGAAATCTCTACGCACAATTTTGCTCACCGCTCTGCTTCCGCCTGGCTGCAACGTATCGGATCAGGTCGCGGCCACTAAGACCAACCTGAATATGTCGGCGACTACGTAGAGGAGTGGCGCAGACATTCCACCACCCTGCCCCAGCAATAGCAGGTGGCCATCTACAGCGACACGATCACCGACAACGAAGCGATCTATGATATCTGAGCCGCTCCATCACGATATCTAATTGACGGTCAAGGCACGATATCGCCCAACGACGCTCCGCCGCAACTGATACTCAATATTGAATTCCGAATGACCCGACGGACGGAATATAATTCCACTGAGGATTGTGTGGTAATTACATTATAAATTGCTACTTTTGGGTGTATTAAACTATTTCGATATGGATAACCGCCGATTTTCAGTGACAGCCGATGAACTCATGACGGAGTGTCTTCGCCGAAAATATTGCGAACTTCTGTCGCAACCCGAAGTGTTTCCGTCAGAGGAAAACTGGGAATTCATTATATCCAACCGCCTGGCCGGCCTCTGCGACAGACTATACCGCAAATATATCGTATCGCTTATGCTCGAAGAGGACAAACGCTGTGACTTTCATCAACTGGCGATCAAAAATTTTCCACGTTACATAGAGGCTATCGATCGTCAGGAGGCGATTGAGGCGGTGTACGCCGACCCATGTTCCGAGCGGGATGCATTTGTCGGGCTGGTCTACACATGCCGGCTGTTTGACTGCGCGCATATTGGCTCGCTCATCGACGACGGCCGCCCCGACCTTGCCGCCGACCTGCTGGGCGCGTATCAGCCTGAATATGACGGCGACACGATCGATGCCATGCAGTTTATGCTGACTCGTTTCGACACGCTGCCAGTTCTCGGCTCAATCGAGATGCACAAAGGTCTGTTCAGATCGGAGCGGAGATATATCTGTCCTGACGGACATCTTAATCCTCAGGACGCGATTTACTGCCGCGAAGAAAATTGCGGAAAAGACATCAACGGTCTGACCGAAGCCCAACGCACCGCAATCGAAAACTTCGCCCGACGCATAGAAGTGCTCCGTGACATGCTCGACTGACCCCCTACCCCCCCGAAAACACAGGCTCGGCCGCTGAAAAATCAGCAGCCGAGCCTGTACTATCCTGTCCCGTCCTGGATGCGGGACGGAAATGGTTGTTTAACTGTCTATTGAGTTCTTGATCGTGTCGACAATGTAACGGACATCGTCGTCGGTGACGTAGGGGCCGGCGGGGAGACAGAGGCCGATGGCGAAGAGAGATTCGGCCACGCCGTTGACATAGGCGGGAGCGTCTTTGTAGACGGGCTGTCGGTGCATCGGTTTCCAGAGGGGACGGGCTTCGACGTTGGCGGCATCTAAGGCGAGGCGCATGGCCTCGACATTGGCGTTGGGCTGGCAGTCGGTGGTCGGGGTCTTGGCCGCGTGGACCACTCCGGCTGCTCCGCCGACGGCTCCGTGAAGGATCTCGGCGTAGGCGTTCTCCTGTCCCTTTATTTTCAGCGAGGGGTCGAGGGTCACGGTGCAGAGCCAGAAGTTGGAGTCATAGCGCGGCGAGGGGTTCTCGTGCAGGGTCACTCCCCCGACACCGTTGAGCAATTCTTTGTACAAGGCCTGAACGTGCTTGTGGTGCGCGATGTGGTCGTCGATCACGGTCATCTGGCCGCGGCCGATGCCGGCGCAGATGTTGGACATGCGGTAGTTGTAGCCTATGTCAGTGTGCTGATAGTAGGGATATGCCTCGCGGGCCTGGGTGGCATAGTATAGGATCTCTTTGGCTGAGGCTTCATCGGGACAGATCAGCGCTCCGCCGCCTGAGGTGGTGATCATCTTGTTGCCGTTGAAACTGAGCACCCCATAGCGGCCGAACGTGCCAAGTACCTGTCCGTCGAAACGCGAGCCGAGTCCTTCGGCGGCGTCCTCGATGACCGGGATTTCGTAACGGCCGGCAATCTCCATGATGCGATCGATTGCGTACGGCATACCGTAGAGCGCCACCGGCACAATAGCCTTCGGCTTCTTGCCAGTCTTGGCTATACGGTCCTTGATGGCCGCTTCGAGCAGCTCCGGATCCATGTTCCACGACTCGCGTTCAGAGTCGACAAACACAGGCGTGGCTCCAAGGTAGGTGATCGGATGGCTCGAGGCGCAGAATGTGAACGACTGCACGATCACCTCGTCGCCCTTGCCGACGCCGCAGGCCTGAAGCGCCAAGTGCACCGCAGCGGTACCGGCACTGAGTCCGACAACCTTTTTGCTCAATGCGCAATGCCCATTGCCCAATACCCTATTTTCATCCGCCGATCCGGATTGAGTATTATGCGTTGAAAATTTTGTATTCACAAAATTTTCCAAGTCAGCCTCGAAGCCGTTGACGTTGGGTCCCATCGGCACAACCCAGTTGGTGTCGAAAGCCTCCTTTATAAAATCCTGCTCCCGCCCGCTCATGTGAGCCAGACAGAGATAAATTCGATTTCTTGTCATTGTTATAACTTATAATATTTGAATTCTCATATATTTGGACTATATTTGCGCTAATTTAAAATCTAATTTTAAAATAGCGCAGAATATGAACTATATACCTCGTCAAATAACCCCTTTGATTCTAAGAGCGGAAAAATATTTCCCTGTGGTAGTGATAACCGGCCCACGTCAGTCTGGTAAATCCACGTTGGCAAGAACTATATTCCCTGACTTCCGTGAATATAATTTTGAAGATGTCTCTTTACGGGAAAAGGTCGCTGACGATCCTAAACTGTTTTTAGACAATTGTGGCGGCAAGGTGATACTTGATGAAGTACAGCATATTCCCGATCTGTTCTCATACATACAGATTGCTGTAGACCATGATGAACAACGACGGTTCATATTGTCCGGTAGCAACAATTTTGCATTAATGGAAAAAATAACGCAGTCATTGGCGGGGAGAGCGGCCTTGTTTACATTGCTTCCCATGAGTTTGAAGGAATGCGGTACATATTCAAATAATTCCACTGAAGAATTGCTTTGCAATGGTTTATATCCATCAGTAATCACAGGAAAGCGACCGTCAGATCTGTTCTACCCCGGATACTATTCAACTTATATCGAACGCGATGTGAGGCAACTCAGAAACATCAGCTCGATGAACCAGTTCAAAACATTCATGCGTTTACTTGCCGGTAGATGTGGCACTGAGTTTAACGCCAATGCCCTTGCGACAGAGATCGGAATAACCTCTCCTACCGTAAAATCCTGGCTGTCCATTCTTGAGGCATCATATATAGTCTTTACGCTCTCTCCATATTATGCCAACATCAACAAGCGGCTCACGAAAACGCCGAAGGTATATTTCTACGATACAGGTTTGCTGTGCTTTCTACTCGGAATCAATACAGCGGACCATCTCGAAAATCATCCATTGAGAGGCGCTGTGTTTGAAAATCTTGCAGTAATAGAATTACTTAAAGAACAATATAATACCGGTAAATCTTCAAACCTTTATTTCTATCGCGAAAACCGAGGGAAGGAAGTAGATATTGTCAGATTTGATGGCATCAGCATTGATCTTTTCGAGGTGAAGGCCGCAAAGACATTTCATTCTGATTTCACAAGGAATCTCAAATATCTCAGTGATGTCCTCGGGGATAAAGTCAGGGATTCTGTGGTAGTCTACGACGGTGATTATATTCCGCCTTCAGTGATAAATATCCGTCAGCTTACCACAAAATATTAGACTCATATCTGCACAAATTTAAAATTAAATTTGTGCAGGGTTATTATTAAATTATTGCCATTAGCATCTCGCCGGCACAACCCAGTTGGTGTCGAAGGACTCCTTTATAAAATCCAGCTCTCCGCCCGACATGTGCGCCGGACAGAGATAAATTCGTTCGCATCTCATATTGTTATTGTTGTATTTTACTATTTATCCTGACGATTTTGGCTGGGATCCCTACTGCGGTAGATCCGTCAGGTATATCGTTTAAGACTGTCGCTCCAGCTCCGATTGTGCACCATTTCCCAATTTTGATTCCGGGGATGACTGATGCCCCGACTCCGATATGGGTACCTTCTCCAAGATGTACATTGCCGCAAAGAGCGACGTTTGGCGAGATATGGACGAAATCATCAATTACACATTCATGGTCTATCGAAGCGTTGGTATTGATAATACAATGTCGGCCTATGTGTGCGTCCGCATTTATCGTCGTTCCTGCCATTACTACCGTCCGTGTCCCAATCTTTGCTGATCCCGAGACATTTGCTGATGGATGAATTGCTCTGACGAATTCGCAGTCAAGTCGCTCGGCAATTAACTTGCGTATACGGTTGTTGCCTATGCTGATAATAATTGGAGAAAGACCGGCGGCAGAGTGTAAAACCTCAATTCCTGCAAGTCCACTCAGTTGCGGATTATCATCGATTAGAGCCTTGACGGCAATGCCATTTGCATGAAGGATGTCAAGAATTACCTTTGCATGGCCACTCGCGCCGTAGAGAAACACCTTACGCCGCGGAGCCATAGTAGAACCTTATTTCACCCCCCCCTGTTTATATTACTGTCACTCAGTACATTATACCCATCTTTATATTTCAATACTTTTGCGGGTACGCCAGCCACGACTGCTCCATCAGGGACATCTTTGATAACAACCGCACCTGCGCCAATCAAGCAATCTTCGCCAAGAGTATTAAGTCCGGTCATAATAGTCGAGCCGATTCCGCAATAAGCATATTTCTTAGCATGTATGGAAGCACCGAAATTGCACCCTGTTGATAAGAATACTCCCTCGTCCAATATGTTATGGTGTGCAATGTTTACTCCCATGCTAATCATTGTAAAATCTTTTACTTCAGTGTCCGGCATAATTCGCGAACCAAGAAGGATGTAAACCCCTTCTCCAATTTTAACGTTTGGTGAAATTACTACAGATGGGTGTATATAATTAGGCGTTTTTAGTCCAAGTGTCCTAGCTTTTTTCAGAAATTGGACTCTTAATTTATTATTGCCAAGAGGACAGAAGACCCCATCTATGCCATATTGTTCCTGTATGGAATCCATTAAAGTTGTCGGGCCTAAAACTGGGATACCTTGAATAAAATTGCCCATCTCTTTAGGATCATCATCCAAAAAACCGATTATTTCAAAACCGGCCTCACTAAGGAAAGAGAGATATACTTCACCATATTTACCGGCACCGATAATTACACACTTCATAATCAATTATGTCCGTTAAAAGGGAACATTGTCACTTGTCCTTCAGCAGATATTCCCTCGCGTTTAAAAACTTTTTGTATCGTTAATAAGATAATTTTACAATCAAGAATAAAAGACACATTATCCACATACCATACATCGAGTTCGAATTTCTTATGCCACGAGATGGAATTCCGTCCATGGGTTTGGGCCCAACCTGTAATTCCCGGACGAAGTTCATGACGACGAGCTTGTTCTGTATTGTATAGCGGAAGATAGTCTACTCTGAGAGGTCGCGGCCCTATTAGCGACATATCTCCCTTGAATACATTCCACAACTGCGGCAACTCGTCGATAGAAGTCGATCTCACGATCCTACCAACTTTAGTCAGACGCTCGGCGTCAGGTAACAATTTACCGTCAGCATCGCGCTCATCTGTCATGGTCTTGAACTTGACGACACGAAAAATCTTGCCGTTTTTGCCCGGGCGTTCCTGAAAGAAGAATGCACCGGCTCCTTTGTTGGCGAAATGCAGCCAAATTGTGACAGCAGCCAACGGCACCGCGAGGACTAACAGTGCAACTCCTGAGGCGACAATGTCTATTGTCCGTTTGAAAAAATCACGATATGGTTTCATATTATTATAGCAGGATTGGTAGTGATCTGTCGTAGTACAGTTTTATTATACGTGTGAGTGTGAAAGTGCAGTGCTCAAGAGCAATAGTCGGAAGCGATCCTCGGCAATGGAAATGCTTATCGTTATTGTTGTCGATATATCCAATGACATCGTAATCATATAGATCCTGAACTACAGAATGTTCTAATGCAGATGGAAGCAACGCTATCAGTTGGTCATAAGTAATGCCGTGATCAGAATCTGCATCTTCTTTGGCAATTTTGGCAATCAGATCCAACACAAGCTTTTTTTTATCTTGAGGATATTTTGTTCCCAGCTCATCTTTTAATTCGGCGAAAACTTTTTCCGAATACTGTTTAATCAGGCCTTTTAGCTCTGTAATTTTTAGAGGTAAAGTGTAATCGGCCGTATCTAAGGGAAGAAAGAGATTTATCAGATCTCGAGGCCTGAAAAATGTATAATCAAGTATGTTGCGAAAAATACTTCTGTGACTATTGACTCTGTCGTATTCATCTACATAAGATCGCCAAGGATCAGGCGTATAATAATCTTTACCTAATACCTTGAAATTTTCTTCAATACGTTTATTGATGAATTTTTTTAATTTAAGTTTATTGTCAGGAATGTCTTTTCCCTCATACCATATCAGTGGTAGTGTATAGCTATTGAATATTTTGCTACTGTCAGCTGACACTCCTTCAAGAAATCTTTTAACATCGTCACGAAGGAAAAGAATGACCTGAGCATGATTGCGAATCTGAGGATTATTGTTAAAATCGCGAGCAGACCGAATTAATGCCATCAGAGCGATGAGGTCATCTTCATTATATAAATTGAAGTTAACATCGAGGTTATCAATTAGAATCTTAAATTCATATTCTTTGAAGACCTGCATCTGTAATACTTTTCCTAGAACGGAGATGAAGCGATCTATGAAATGGTAGAAAGGTCGCGGTTGAGTGTTATCCCTCATTTCCTCTTTTGAGAACAGAGCCCCGAAAGAGGACTTTAGAAGATTAAATGAAATATTGCGTTTCTCAATGCTTCCAAAGTTCACAATGTCTTCAAGAGTAAACAGCTCGAAATATTTTCTACGTAATTTCTGCAGAGCCTGAATTTCCGGGGTCGCTTGCCCTTGCTCTGTTTCCAAAATCAGTTTGAGAAGTGATGTGATAATTCCCCATTGGCTCATTTTTGTTATACGCAGGGGAAAATCTGAAATTTCATCTTTCAGGACATCGAATTTCAGATAATTGGGATTTAAGTCGTAACTGCGTAGATCAGTGTTGTATGGATATGAATTAAGTTGAATAAATGTTTTTATGGCAGATTTGCCGGTTCCCTTCCGCCCGCTTATGATAAAAGCTCCGTTGCTGATGGATGAGAGTATATTCATCTCATCGACAAAAAGTCTTTTGATAGATAATTCGTTGTCGGCAGAGCTCTCATATTCAGCCTCGGGCTTTCCTAACGAGAAACATTCTCTTGTATTATTCGAATTATTACGTTTTTGAAAAATTGTCGACATATTAAATGGCTTATAATATAATTATGAATACAGCATTCCGCTGCTACAAGAAATTATATCGATTGCTTTGTCGACAGTATAATTGTCGAGCAAATATGTATACCCAATTTCACCCATTCCGTTGATCATCGCCCTGTTATTGGCAAATTGACACATGTTGTGTATAAATGTGTGTATGTCGCCGTTTAGAGACCACAGGCCGAAGCCCTCGGCCTCGGCAATGCGCCCAATATCTGTGTTTGGGTCGGTTGCGAGAAGTACAGGCATTGAGTTTTCGAGATAGCTGAGCAAACGCGAGGGGAAATTGGGGATGGTGAAGCGTGGGTCGAGGAATATCAGACCTACGTCGCAAATGCGGACAAGTTTGTCGTATTCGTCTTTAGGGAGTGCCGACATGTGTTTCGCATTCTTCGGCTTATATTCATCAAACCAGTCAGTTATTTTATGAGATTCGGTACCGCTGCCAACAATGATAATATAACTATCGTTTCGAGCTTCATTTGCTTCCACCACTTTTAGAAGGAAATCAATCCCTTGTGGCTTGCCAAGATTGCCGCCATAGATAAAAAGTGTTTTGTCTGCGGGAATTCCGTATTTTTCCAGCGATAAGCGTTTTTCGTCAGCTGAAATTTGGGGGAATGTCACGACTTCAATTGCATTGGGGCAAAGTTCTACTTTTGATGGGTCAACCTTAGGGTTATGCTCTATGACGTAATCACAATTTGCCGGCGACATGCATCCGATTCGGTCGGAGATCTGGTACAAACGTTCTTCCTTTTTCCTGAATAGCTTATGAAGCAAACTTCCTTGCTTCATCATGCCGAGATCTACTGCATTCTGAGGAAAGATATCCTTTAGCATGAGGTAGCTGCGTGCACCGCAACGGCGTTTGACTTTTCCGATTACTTTATTGAAAGTGATTGGGGGGGTGGCGTAGAGGACCATATCAAATTTTACATCTCCCCAATATTTCTGAATTGCCCGATCAAACTGCCATTCCAAAAGCAATGTCCCTATTCCTTTCTCAACGATGTTGGTTTTCTGGATATTAAGCGTCTTTATCTTCAATATCTCGACATTTCCGTCATTGACCAAACTTGTAGGCTTTCCGAAACGACGTTCTGTCGGAGAGGCGATATAGACCTTGTTGCCACGTCTCACCAACTCTCGCATGAGATCGGAGTAAATACCCCGTTCGTTAATGTCAGTAAAACGACTGAGAGAAAGAAATAGGATATTCATGATCTATCAGTTTTTTCGCCAGACCATTTTGTTAACGACGGTGACGTATGACTGGATTAGTTTGACAACGATGTTGGAGACGTTTTCGCCTGTGTAGACGTCGACGGGTGTGCCGTGGTCGGCGTTGTGGTTCATTGCGATGGCGGTCTCGACGGCCTGCAGCAGCGATTTTTCATCGATGCCGGCGAGGATGAAGCCTGCGTTGTCGAGCGACTCGGGGCGCTCGGTCGATGTGCGGATGCAGATGGCGGGGAAGGGATGGCCGACCGAGGTGAAGAATGATGATTCCTCGGGCAGAGTGCCGGAGTCGGAAATGACGGCGGCGGCATTCATCTGCAGGCAGTTGTAGTCGTGGAAGCCGAGCGGTTCGTGTTGGATGACGAGCGGGTGGAGTTTGAAGCCGGTGGTTTCAAGGCGTTTGCGCGAGCGCGGGTGGCAGCTGTATAGGATGGGCAGACCGTAGCGCTCGGCAATGGCGTTGATCGCGTTGAAGAGCGACAGGAAGTTGCGCTCGGTGTCGATGTTCTCTTCGCGGTGGGCGCTCAGAAGGATGTATTTGCCTTTCTCGAGGCCGAGGCGCGAGTGGATGTCGGACGCCTCGATGTCGGCGAGGTTCTGATGAAGCACTTCGGCCATTGGCGAGCCGGTAACGTAAGTGCGCTCTTTGGGCAGACCGCAGTCGGCGAGATAGCGGCGGGCGTGCTCGCTGTAGCAAAGGTTGACGTCGGAGATGATGTCGACGATGCGTCGGTTGGTCTCTTCGGGGAGACATTCGTCCTTGCAGCGGTTGCCGGCTTCCATGTGGAAGATGGGTATGTGGAGACGCTTGGCGGGAATGGCAGATAGGCATGAGTTGGTGTCGCCGAGGATGAGGAGTGCGTCGGGGTTGATGGCCGCCATGAGCTTGTAGGAGCAGTTGATGATGTTGCCGACGGTCGCGCCGAGATCGTCGCCGACGGCATCCATATACACTTCGGGATCGGCGAGCTTGAGGTCGCGGAAGAAGACGCCGTTGAGGTTGTAGTCGTAGTTCTGGCCTGTGTGGGCGAGGATTACGTCGAAGTATTGGCGGCATTTGTTGATCGTTGCCGCGAGACGGATTATCTCAGGACGTGTGCCAACGATGATGAGGAGCTTGAGTCTGCCGTTGTCGGCGAATTTGATATCTGAATAGTCGAGTTTCATATCATTGATTTTAGACAGAAAGACAAAAGATCATAAACGCAAAATTTCGGCCATTATGTCCTTATGTCAGATTGGATTATACTTTGTCGAAGTAGGTGTCGGGGCTGTTGGGGTCGAAGATTTCGTTGCAGTACATGACTGTGACGAGGTCTTCAGTGTCGGAGAGGTTGATGATGTTGTGGGTGTAGCCGGGCAGCATTATCACGGATTGGATGCGGTCGCCCGAGACTTCGTAGTTGAGGATCTCGTCGGTGCCTTCTTTACGCATCTGTATCAGTCCATGGCCTTTGACAACTATGAACTGCTCCCACTTGGTGTTGTGCCAGTGCTGTCCTTTGGTTATGCCGGGCTTGGAAATGTTGATGCTCACTTGTCCGCACTTGGGGGTATGGACGAGTTCGGTGAACAATCCGCGGTCGTCGCAATTCATGTTGAGGTCGAACACGGCTTTTTCTTTGGGCAGATATGAGAGATAGGTCGAATAAAGCCGCTTCGCGAAGCTGTCGGCCGGTATTTCGGGGATCATCAGCGTCTGGGGCATGTCGGCGAACCGGTGCAGCAGGTCAACGATCTCGCCGAGGGTGACGCGGAATGTCGTTGGTACGTAGCAGTAGCGGCCATCTTTTTGGCCGACCGCCTCTGTCCCGTCGAACTCGCAGTGGTGCTCATTGCCGCTGAGGGCGGCTATCATCTCGTCGACGAGGTCGTCGATGTATAGCAGCTCGAGTTCGACCGACGGATCGTTGACCTGTATGGGCAAGTCGTTGGCGATGTTGTTGCAGAATGTCGCGACGGCGGAGTTGTAGTTGGGACGGCACCATTTGCCGAAAAGGTTCGGGAAACGGTAGACAAGTACCTTCGCACCTGTAGCGGCGGCGTAGTCAAAGAACAGCTCCTCGCCGGCCTTTTTACTCTCGCCGTAGGGATGCCCTGCATAGCGGCCTATGAGTGTGGCCTGGATCGAGCTTGAGAGCATAACGGGACATGTGTTGCCGTGCTTTTTGAGGGTGTCGAGCAGCGTCGAGGCGAAGCCGAAGTTGCCCCGGCGGAAGTCTTCGGGGTTTTCGGGCCGGTTTACGCCGGCGAGATTGAATACAAAGTCGGCCTCGCGGCAGTAGCGGTCGAGATCTTCGGGCGTCGAATCGAGGTCATATTCGAAAACCTCGTCGATCGTGACGGGATAATTCCGGGCCTTGCCGTCTTTTATGTTATTGAGTTGCGCACAGAGATTCTTGCCTACAAACCCCTTGGCGCCGGTTACTAATATTTTCATATATTTAATGACAGAAAGACATAAAGCAGAAAAACATAGCGGATTTTATTTTTATGAATTCAGTTTTTATGCCGTATAAATTTTATTACCCTTGCGACATGGACACTGAAACAATTATCAACACAATTATTCAATGCATATACAATGTTCGCGGAAGCCTAAAAGAAGGATTTCTCGAATCTGTCTATCAGAAGGCTTTACTGATTGAACTGCGTTCGGCGGGTTTGGATGCCGTGTCTGAAATGCCGATCAAAGTATATTATCGTAATGAGCTTGTGGGTGATTTCAAAGCCGACATAACCATAGACAATTCTGTTATCATAGAATTAAAGGCTGTTGAGATTCTGCATAAATCCCATGAAGCACAATTGGTGAATTATCTTACAGCTACCGGAATAGATAATGGAATTCTTGTAAATTTTGGTGAGAATTTCAAAATCAAGAGGAAATACCGAGTTTACCGCCCTTCAAACTCATGACTTGTACGCTCAAACGCAGATGCAAGTTATAAGACATAAAAACAAGTCCAATGGCATCCTATTAATTATATTGACAGTGCACGAAGATATGTCTTTCTGTTTTATGTCTTTATGTCGAAAGGAAAGGGATTATTGGACGAAGTTGCCTTCGCCGCTGAGTTCCTTTTGGATATATTCCAGTGAGGCAATCTTGGCCTTGGTTTCCTCGACGTCCAGGCGGCGGGTGTTGTTGGAATTGAACTCGGTGAGAGTGTTGCGCGTTTCATCACCTTCCTTGAAGAACTTGTCGTAGTTCAGGCCGCGATTGTCAGCAGGTACGCGATAGAAGTTGCCAAGATCCTCGGCTTTGGCACATTCTTCGTTGGTAAGCAGAGTCTCGTACATCTTTTCTCCGTGGCGGATGCCGATCACGCGGATATCTTCAGGATTACCTCCAAAAAGTTCGCAGACTGCCGCAGCTTGGGTGCCTATGGTGCATGCAGGCGCTTTCTGCACAAGGATATCACCGTTCTGACCGTGCTCGAATGCGAAGAGCACCAGATCGACAGCCTCGTCAAGACTCATGATGAAGCGGGTCATCGACGGCTCAGTAATGGTGATGGGGTTGCCGCTGCGCATCTGCTCGATCCACAAAGGGATGACCGAACCGCGCGAGCACATCACATTGCCATAGCGGGTGCAGCAGATCTTCGTCTTGCCCGAAAAACGGCTCTTGGCTACGGCCACCTTCTCCTCGATGGCCTTCGATATGCCCATGGCGTTGATCGGATATGCGGCCTTGTCGGTCGACAGGCAGATCACCGCGCCCACGCCGGCCTCTATCGCGGCCGTCAGCACATTGTCGGTCCCGATGATGTTGGTCTTGACGGCTTCCATGGGGAAGAACTCGCACGAAGGCACCTGCTTCAAGGCTGCGGCATGGAAAATGTAGTCCACGCCCGGCATGGCGTTCTTGCACGACTGAAGATTGCGGACGTCGCCGATATAGAACTTGATCTTGTGGGCTACCTCGGGATAACGCACCTGATACTCATGGCGCATATCGTCCTGTTTCTTCTCGTCGCGCGAGAAAATTCTAATCTCTTTGATGTCGGTGTTCAGAAACCTACGCAGCACGGCATTGCCGAACGACCCCGTCCCCCCAGTGATCAGAAGGGTTTTTCCATTGAAGATTGACATATTATTGGAGTTTATTTAAGATTTTTTATTAAGCTAATTATTTTTTGAACTTGTATCGATGCCGTTTTGTTATTAAGAATAAATTCAGAAGCTCTATGACCAAAGGCATTTCTTTCTATTTCGGGTTTTTCAAAAATTTCAATAATTTTATCTCTTATTCCTATTGAAGTTTCTGTCTCTATGAAATATAGGTATGGATAATATTCTTTGGGTAGACATTTTAATCGAGTCATAAGTACAGGTGTTCCAGATGCCATATACTCTATAGTTTTTGATGGGAAGGAATATATCGTATATTCATCTTTACTTGGCCTCGGATTTACCAAAAGAGAAACCTCTGATTGTAGTTCTATAACTTTGGAATGATCCAAAACTCCCAGATAAATGATGCGGCTATCATTAGAAGCTCGTTGTTTTATTATGTCTATTGCACTTCCGCTTCCACATAAATATAGCCTATACTCATTATCATTTAGCATACTAAAGGCATCTAACAAATCTATAATGCCGTATTTCGCTTCAAGAGCGCCTGAATACATAATAAGTTTGCCCTTTAATTTTGACTGAGGCGTAATTTTATATGAAGTATTTGAATATATGCCTTCAAGTTGTATCCATGGGATATTCCTGCATGGTAGCCTTTCAATCATTTTCGGGGCAAGTAAAACATAGCCATCTATATACTTTGAATATATATTATATAACTTGATTCCAACTGATTTTAGAGTTTCATAGATATAACTATTACCGGTACTCATAAACTCGGGGAGATCTGTTATAATATTTATTATTTTTACATGCGGATTTCTCTTTTTGAATTTACTCGCTGCGTAAAGGGCTGGAAATGAAGTAGAATAGATTATTATCGAATCTATATCCTTAAACTTCTTCAACTCCAACCAAAAATTCCATGCCGATATAATTTCCTTTAGGCCAGGCACATCAAATATTGGTAGACAAATATCACAAGATAAATTATTGTGACTAAAAATGGATGATTTAAATATTCTACCTTTAAGCCCTTTTATATTAGGAGCTGAAATTATTGTTACGCTCGAATATTTATCCAAACCATCAATAACGGCTTGTTGAAAAACATTCCCGGGAAAATCAAAATAACTATTCTTGGATTTAATCTCGGGAAGCCTATCCTTTGGGCATAACATCCCTAAGAAAACTGTTTTCATATATATTTATCGATCGAATATGCTACTGATTGGAAGAATTTCATCAGGACAAATATCAGGATTGTCCTGCCCAGTCGTAATAAACGTAAAAAAATATACAAAAGAAAAGATCAGGCAGACTATAGTAACCGACATCTTATTATTAAATATTCTGTACAAGATGTAAGGCATCATAACGCAAACAGATGCTCCGAAATACAAAGTCAATCTGTAAAAATAAAAATTAATAAAAGTTAGGACTGAGAATACTGTATACAATATAAACATATTAACAGTCATAGTCATATATGGTGATTCTATAGTTGCGTTTTTACGATTGGATATCTTTTCTTTGCTCCAAAAAATAATAAGTAACAATACACATAATATAGTGATTGTTGATGACCTTGCTTCTTTTTCAGTAATAAGATAGACACTATATCTATTAGAAAGTAATTCAATAGTGCTTAAAATTGGATCTAATGAATATGCTGCAACTATAAGTGCAATGATAAATAAAATGTATACTTTGATTGAGAACTGTTTATTGAGAGCAAAATATAGTGGGATAAGAATAATCGCAGATGTATGCATCATAGACGCAATGGCAATACACAATAAATAAAATAAAACTTGTTTAGATTGGATATATTTTAAAGAGTATAAAAAAATAGCAACCGAAAAATATTGTCTAACGACATTAAATGTATTAAAATATAATCCAGGAAGAGATAAGAATATTATAATGCTCAGACCTGCGAACTTATTGTTTTTATTATCAAGATAATTCCATATGAAGTAAACTGTAACTATAGAACAAATCGCGAAAAAGAATATGGGAGATAGGTTTGTATCAATGACTATATTCCCAATAATTCTAAAAAGGGGTTCAATATTGGACTCAATATCCAAGTCAACCGAAGTTTGTAGCTTCGCAAGATACTCTTTATAGTCTGTTCCCAATCCATTGCGAAAGGCGCTGAAATATATTGCGATTAAAGCTGAAATTGTGAGTAAAGCTCTTCTACTTCTAGCGTTTGTCTCAATATACCCTATAAGTAAAATCCACAGTTCAGATATGTAAAATACAAGCCAAAGAAACACTTTTTATTTCAAATACTTAATTAATCGATGAAGTCTAAACTTCAAGAGAAGATATTTAACCAACATCCTAATATTGCCAGACATGATTATTTGGCTTCCGATTTCCGGATATATTATATTCCATAAATCATATATATGTCTATGGGATATACATGGAATTAAATTGTTCCTTGCTTCAAACTTCCACGAAATAATGTCCTTAGAGTATTTAGAGATACATCCGTTTCGATTTAAGAAATCTAATCTGAGATTAACATTATCACATTCCTGCTGCATTTTAGTTATACAGGATTTTTCATCAATTTGTCCGCATATAGACATAGGGTTTGAAAAATAGTAATAAAGCGGTTTGTGAATATATGCTCGTCGTTGAGAATAATAGGAAATTTGCATCATTATCGCTCCATCTTCTGCTTTGTTTGCAGTAGGAAATTCTATATCATTCGCATAAAGACTTCGTTTTACCAATTTATTCCAAACAGGGCCCATTAGTAGACCTGTTTTCTCAGCTATTTCTTGAGTTTTATTGAATTTTCCGTCACTGATTGCATACCCACATATTACTATATCTGCATTTTCGGTAATTGCTTTATCATACATTTGGCGATATATATCCTTGTCTACCCAATCGTCACTATCGCAATATGTGATAAATTCCCCTGTACTATTTTCAAAGCCCGTTTTTCGTGCTTGAGGGAGACCCTTATTCTCATTATGATTAATAATCTTAATTCGATTATTAATTTCTGGATAAAGATCAATGCATGTATTTAGAATATTAATAGAATTATCCTTTGTGCAATCATTTACAAAAATGAACTCTATATCATCCATTGTTTGATTAAACAGAGACTCCGCACATCGCTTGATAAACATTTCAACACCATAAATTGGGACTATAACACTAACTTTTGGCATATGATTTTAGTTTTTCAACATGCAAGAAATAACTAACACATCTAAATATCAGCAACTTGTAAATTATTTTCAATACATTATATTGATTAGAGTGATAACCCTTATGATCGGTTTCTAAAGTCGTTTTGTCCGGAACATGTTATTTGATTACACGTCGCAGGTATATGATTTGTATTAATGTAATTGCAAAATTCGAAATGAGCATTGCTATAGCGACACTTGTTGCACCGTAATTCATCTGTAAGTATATATGAGTTAGCACAATAAGCATGACACCCCAAGTTACATTAAATACGAAGCCATGCCACATTTTATTTCTACTTGAAATCGATAAGCCTACAACATTGGAAATAGATGTAAAAATCGACGAAACGCACAATATAATCAATGTCATACCGTCACCAAAATCTTTACCATAAAATTCCATAATTTGACGACTGAACAAACATATTCCCAAGGTGAGGAATAATGATATACCAGCGTTTAAAAGTATATTTATACGTAATACTTTCCAAAAATCATGATTGCTATGATTTACCATACTTGATAAGATCGGCAAAACAACATTACTAATAGCTGTTGGAATAAATAATATTATTATTCTCCATTGGTCTGCAGCTTCGTAAATTGCCATTTGCCCATAGCCGTCGTGACGGATAAGCAATGTCTTTATTATCCAAAAGACGGGAGCGGACAAAATGGAAGAAAGAGCAGCCGGTAAACTGAATTTATATATGATCGACAAGTCATTTTTATCGAACTTGGACAATGCAATCGAAAGATTATGTCTTTTCAAATTACGAATCACTGATTGTCTGTTAAAAAGATATATGACTATGTAACCTGTGCCATAGCCAATAATCGCACCTTTCACACCACCATAATACGCACCGATGCACATCAAGATACTTTCTGATATACTTCCGTATAGACTATTTATAGCTATTGATTTGAAGTCTTCAAAACCACTAAGTACACCATTTTGTATGCCATTAAGTATCCCAAAAAAGAGTAAAACACCACCCCATCTTAAGTCGTCTGATAATGATGGATTGTCAATGGTTGTCGCGATGTCTTGTGCAAAAACGATTATTAAACCAGAAATCAGAGTTCCTAAAATTACAGAAAACCTAGTTGTTATAATGTATATTGACGGTATTCGATGCGACTGATCCTGTTTATATTCAGAGATGAATTTGGTCGCGGTGAGACCCAATCCGGCAATGCCGACAGATAAAAATGTAATGATTGTAGATCTTATTATGCCCAATTCCCCATAGCTCTCTTTACCAAGGATTCGAGCGCATATTATTCCCGCAATCAAGACTATAAATTTAGCTGAAGCCGTGCCTGTAAAAGTCCAAAATGTACCCTTTGCCATACGCCTTGATACATCTGACTTAAGATATGATCTTAATATTGAGTTAATATGCTTCATAAATTATGTTTATTGCATAGTACGGCTACGATCCTGACTAATGAGGGGATTTTTAATTGTGTTATCTCTATCCTAGATCCGACAGCAGGGAGTCGATGGTTTGGTCGACGCGGCGCACATTGCGGCTGATGAGGTTATACAGATTTTTTAGATGTCCGAAGTCGATCCGCGCGCTCGTGCCAAGTTTCGAACTATTGATGATCGACACGGTGTCGACCTCATTGCCGTTTACATCGGTTATCGTCATTATATATTCTGTACAGGGCGATATTTCGCCAAGAACACTGACATATTTACGTGATAAAAGCACCGACCCGCTGCCGAGCGACACGATGAACTGATCGGACAGCGATGTCTCGCGCCACGTAACCGAGCCTTGCTGTGTGACTTCGGTCAAACGTTTAAGAAGGGCTTCATTTTTAGGATGCATCCGGATGATATTTTAATTTAGCCTGTAATGATTCGAAAAAGATATTTATATTATTGAGGTTCTCAAGCACTCGGTCGGTATTTAAACCGGCTTCGTTTTCCTCAAGCGTAGATATGCTGAGTATATCGTCACGCAGGCGTTCAAGCAGACGGTTAAGATCTTGAAGATCATAATGGTGCGATAGTTCAGGCACTTCGCGCAGCTCTATGATACATTTTTGGATGTCGCGCATCTTTGTTTCGGCCGACGGATATTGCTTCTTTCGTAGATACTGACGTACAAACTCGATGGTTTCGTTATGGCGGGCGACTGTTGATATAGAATATTCGCGGTTATAGCGTGTGCTGACAGCTTTGGCGGCTTCGGCGGCGGAATCGGCGGCGCTTTTGGCTTCGGCGGCTTGGCGGTAGGTCAGGACGATGCCGACTACCGAGGCGAGGCTGCCTAATGTGCCGAGGCCTGACAGCAGGACCTCCCAAACGGAGAGCGTGCAAGTTCCCATGAATTGACGAGCGGAGAAATAATCTCTATTCCTGCCTGTCAAAGCAATTGTGTGCTGATCAAGCAGTTAGGCGAGCCGATGCGCAAAGTTTCGCACCACGACCTATCAATATCTCTTATCAAGAGATACTTTTATGCTGCAAATTTAATTCTTTTTTAGAAAGCATGCAACAGTTCGGCCAAAATTCATCATACAAAACCTTTATGGAGATATCGCCGCTGACGGTTATATGCCTGGTGATACCACAGCCATGTCATCGCAATTGCTTGAAAATTAAAGCCGAAGGCTACATCACAGTCTCTTGATAAGAGATGCTAATGAAAAATGACGTCAATTGGCGCTTCATATCGAATTAACTGCCTGATCTGCATACTATTGCTTTATCAAGCAGGAATAGAAATCATTGGTTTTTACAATAACACACAAGCCAAACTCCGCTTCAAACACAGATCCAAATCCCGAACACATTTCTCATCCGCTTCTATTCTCTCCGACCGAAGCAGTCCGATCCATATAACGCCCGGAGCTGCGGGAACTCGAATATCAATCTCATTACATTATACAGATGAACACTACTGACATCAAAATCTGCGTAATCGGACTCGGTTACGTCGGCCTGCCGCTGGCTCGCCTTTTTTCGACAAAGTACAAGACTGTAGGTTTTGACATGAACCAACGCCGCGTCAACGCCCTCAACGCCGGCCATGATGCCACTCTCGAAGTGAGCGACGACCTGCTTCAGGATGCGATCAACAATCACGGCTTCGTATGCACGACTAATCTCGACGAGATCCGCGACTGCAACTTCTACGTCGTGGCCGTGCCGACGCCGGTCGACGACAACAACCGCCCCGACCTCAAACCCCTGTGGGGAGCATCGGAGACCGTCGGCAAAGTGATCTCCAAAGGCGACATCGTCGTCTATGAGTCGACCGTCTACCCCGGCGTCACGGAGGAAGAATGTCTCCCCGTGGTCGAGCGCGTCAGCGGCCTCAAGTTCAACCGTGACTTCTTCGCCGGCTACTCCCCCGAGCGCATCAATCCCGGCGATAAACTCCACA
>CAJUMI010000042.1 GCA_910587545.1 uncultured Muribaculaceae bacterium
TATTATGCAAAAACCGTGCCAACATATGTACATTAATTTTTAGTAGCTACTTAAGTGTTTCTTTATCGTATATCAGGCAGTTATTGGGCTTGTCAATTTTGATTTTATAATATGGTACTATCTCGTTCTTTTCGTAGGACGCATCAATTGCATTTTCTATATCTTCGCCATTATAAATCCGAATAGAATCAATTGGAAATTCGGGCAACTTGGTCTCAATCTTACTTATGAGCAACTTTTCATCTATTACATTGTCAGCAGTAGTGAATATACAGTATTCCACGCTTCCTGAATTGTCATCAGGCAACCTGTCGATCGCATTTCGTAGCTCACGCTTTAATGTCTCGTTATAAATTCCCGTATTCCCCTTCACAAAATTGAGATAAGTGGAATACATTTTATTGTATTCCGCAACCATATCATTCAAGGACAATGCTTCTGTAAATTTTGATTGTCCAAGAGTCAGCTTATTTTCCTCGTCATTATAGAATATAAAGTCTATGCCTCCATCGTCCTTCCCATCGGTAACAGCTTGATCCCTGATATTTTTCTGATAATAGAAAACTGTGAGGATAAGATGATTAAATGCTCTATCATCAGATATATTTGACAAATTGAGATGATTGACACAACGTTTTATTTTTTCAACTTCTTGAATTATTGACTCCTTCATCGGAAAATGGATTATTGACTAATAAAATTATAATGACAAAATTAAATGAATTTCATAAAATCACAAAACATTGGCCATATTTATATGTAAAATCAAGTGGTTGACTACGTGAGAAATTAAGAGTCTGTCCCCCAATAATTGCCTATTGCTTTATGGTATAATATGCGGTACAAGCATCAAACATTTATTATCAGGTAATCGGCTTATATCTCTCATTATTGTGAGATTTTATAGATTATATGGTAATTGCATAGCGTTTGCTATCAAAAGATATTTCTGAAACGGTTCTGTAATAGTTCCAATCGGGCTATTAGCGTTTCAAACGACAACTTTTCGCCGTAGATCATCGAGGTTTTCATTGCGTCGTAGTCAAGGCGCATTTTCTCTCGCAAATCTCTTGTAGGGCAAAATGCAATTGTTGACGGGTGGTTGAGTTCATAGTTTACACCTCCGACATGATAAAATCTCTGGCGGTGTGCGATGATTTCTTGATATAGTTCCATGTCAGACAGTGCGGCCTCTGCAAATGAAGTATTCATTAATCGCTCCAAGTCGTAGAGGTGTCGGCTCATGCGCTCTGTGCGAGGATTCTTTCTCTGATATTCTTCGTTGAGCAGAAAGGCTTTTTCGAGGAATGTGCGTGTTGGTGTTATGGTCGGAATGTCGGCAATGGTTTCATCATCAATCTGAGGAAATGCCTCTCCGACGAGTGATGATATGCGTTTAACTTCGTATGGCTCTTTCATCGAAAGACAACTTATCTCAATCTTGACAACAGAGCGAACATACGCATCGGAGCTAACCTTAACCGGATAATGAATTTCAATGATTACCGGGTCGCTGTCATGGTCGATTGATGAGCCATCTTTTTTTGTTGTTATCGGTACAACCCGACATTCGCCTAATCCGGCTTCATCAAGTTTCGCTGTCAACTCGTCAGCAAATTCGCCAAGGATATAATCGCGATTGGCAATGCGCAGATTTTTGACTTGATTGTTCGTAGATGCTTTGGCGCATTCTTTACCTAATGACATCGAGATAGAAGTCACGATAGAGAGCGATTTCAATGTCCTCTGAAAAGCGGTCTATCAAATTCCAGCCTTTACTGAGACTTGTGCCACCTTTGAAAAACATATATTTGGCCGGAGAAAGAGAAAACAGCACTTTCAGTATGGCAGTAACCCACCAATCCTTTTCAACCGCTCCTTCGCTGATGTCTTTATTCCCGGCGACAGAGGAAGCTGTGATTTGTAATTCATCTACAATCGCATCAATCCATCTGCTCATTTCGTTTGATTTTTTCCTTTGTTTCGATTATAATTTTTCTAATCCAGCGTGGAGCACGAGCTATATCCTCATGCCATGTGTCATTTTCAGGATTCTCCTTTAGTACTCCATACACTACGTCAAGAGTATCATCATCAACATTATACTGCTTTATAGACTTTAGCGCAAGCACTAATATAGGCATAATCTTGCCCTTATAGGCGAATGTCGATGGTACACTATGTTTAAGCGTCAAAGTCCGTTGGTCAATCTTTATTTTTCGTGGAGTGCCGGATGTAAGATATACGGTGTTCATTGGGACCTGTGTTGAAAACCCAAGATAGTTCTCGGCCGTCACCCCAGTCGGCAACAATTGTGCATCATCACGTTTTGCTATGGTTTGTGCTATTTCGCCTATTGTCGGCATAACCGGGCCAAACCTTGACATTTTTGGCTTGAGATATATACCGGTAGCGACTCTGACGAGCTTCCCGGCGTTACACAATTCCGATAAAATATTAGAGGCGTAATGAGTGTCAATAGGCAAGAAACTATCCGGCAAGAAGATTGTACCTTTCTTACTACGGTTGACTTTTGAGATAATCGTTTGCTTCATTTCGTCGGCATTAAAAAGGAAAATAAACGCTTGATTGTCCTTTTTGAACAGCGCTAAGTTAGTGCTTTATTCCCAATTACACAAATTATTACACTCACCTATTTTAATTTCACATAGCGCAAAATATAAATATGTGATTTATCTTTGGTATGGGGTGAATTTTAGCCTTATCTGAATATATTGCGGGAAACTTTATAGGCAAGCGGTTTATTTGTACAGGAACCGTTTTATCGACTGCTTGGGTGTTTTTTCAAAGGGGGTGTCGACCAGTTCGATGCTGTCAACGCGCTCATACGGAGCCACAAGTCCGTTGAGATCTTTTCTGTTACGGTCCATGATCGACAATAGCGCCTCTCCGGCAAAACCGTCTGCGGCCGCGGCTTCGGCGTCAGGATAGACCAGACCGACAAGACCGTTTCCGCGCTCGACGATTATGCTTTCGCTGACATAGGGCATGTTGTTGAGCTTGGCTTCGATTTCCTCAGGATAGATATTCTGACCTGTAGCGCTAAGTATCATGGTCTTGTAGCGCCCGCGGATATATATCGTACGATCGTCGGGATCGCCGAGCTTGCCCATGTCGCCCGTGTGCAGCCAGCCATCATTCTCAAGAACCGCCTCGGTGGCTTCGGGATTTTTGTAATAGCCCTTCATCACGTTCACACCTCTGACCATGATCTCACCGAGTTCGGCATCGCCGGCCTTGAGCACACGCGCCTTCATCAGCCCCCGTAGCGTACGGCCAGACGAACCAGGCTCAAAACGTCGCCACGGACTGTAGCTGATCAGTGGGCCGCATTCGGTCATGCCATAGCCGACTGTCAGAGGGAAATGGATCTTCATCAGAAAAGCCTCCACTTCAGGATTAAGCGGCGCACCCCCGACGATAACTTCTTCGAAACATCCGCCGAAAGCGTCGACAAGCTTAGCTCTTATGCGGCTGTAGACAGCCTTGTCGAGCATAGGAATGGACAGTACCCAGCGGATCGACGGTTTTGAGATCATCGGCAAAATAACCTTCTTATATATTTTCTCAAGGATAAGCGGCACACAGATGATAAGCGACGGTTTCACTTTCTTCAGCGCCGTGAGCAGCAGCTGGGGTGTCGGCTGGCGTCCGAGAACGGTGACATGGGTTCCGGTAGCCATCGGCACAAGCATATCGAACGCACAGGCATAGGCATGAGCCAACGGAAGAAACGACAACGCCCGCGATCCCTCATAGTGCAACCGAGAGCGAATGCCGAAAACCACATTGCCCCACAGGTTGCGATATGATAGCATCACTCCCTTCGAAAAGCCTGTAGTCCCTGATGTATAGTTTATAACCGCCGTATCGTCGTCGGGTCGCACGGTGTATCTCACGTCGTCGCGGCCGAAGCCGTCGGGATAGCGTCGGTTGAAGTTTCTCGTCAGCATATGCATTACCCGCGACGGAAGGTTGACGCCTTTCCCCCGTGTCACAAAACACTCCTGTCGCTCCTCAATGACTTTTCTTGTCTCAAGCGAGACGACACAGTTTATCCTGTTGAGCGAACCGAGGTCAAGTTTCTCCCAGATATTGTCATTGACAAACAATATGTCGGCATCGGAATGGTTGATTATATTTGTGGCGTCGGCGGGATTGAACTCATGCAGTATCGGGACGATTACCGCGCCATAAGTTATGGTCCCCATGAATATCACGATCCAGTTGACCGAATTCTTGCCGAGAAGCGCAACCTTGTCACCCGGCTTTACGCCGACCTGTTCAAAAAAAAGGTGAAGCCTCGCGATGCGCCGGGCAAAATGTCCGTAGGTCAATGTACGGCCGCCGTAGTCGCTGAGCGCGGGCAGGTTGAAATTGCTCGAAAACGAATTCTGATATATCGTCAGGAGATCAGGATAATTCGCATATTCTTTAATAATGTTGTCCATGGGTTCCGGCTAACTGAAGTAAAATAATAACAAGTCTGTATGCAGCATGTTCAACAGACACATACAGACTTGTGTTACTAAGTGAAGGAGATTTACCCCAGTTTTTCCTTTAAGGATTTCTTTATTGATCCGAATACATTGTCGACAGTTCCGTTACCGTCGATCGCATGATATTTGCCTTCTTTGATATAAAAATCCCTCAGAGGCGATGTCTGATTGTGATAGACGTTGAGACGCTCGCGGATAGTGTCGATATTATCGTCGGCACGGCCCGATTCCTTTCCGCGTTGCAGCATACGTCTGATAAGATCATCCTCGTTGACCTCGAGCCCCACCACGGCGTGAACCTTGGTGCCACGCTTCTCAAGCATATCGTTGAGCGACCCTGCCTGATCTATTGTGCGGGGAAAACCGTCAAAAATGACGCCTTTAGATGTAAGTTCGGGATTACTGTCAAGCAACTCCTCGAGCACTTTGATCATGAGATCGTCAGGTATCAGATGGCCTTGTGAGATATATTTGTTAGCGACAGTACCGAGTTCGGTGCCTTCTGCTATATGTCTGCGCAGAAGCTCGCCTGTAGAAATATGGTGAAGCCCGTATTCGTCGATGAGACGCTCGCTCTGAGTGCCCTTACCGCTGCCCGGAGCTCCGAAAATAACGATATTCAGCATCTGTATTTCTGTTTATAATTATGTAATATGTGTAATAAAAAGATTGTATATCAGAACTTGTGAGATCAGTCTTTCAGAACATAGATATCATTGAGATCGCGCGCTTTCTCATTGATGTCAAGACCGAACCCTATAATAAATTTCTGAGGAATGCTGAAACCCACGTAGTCGGGACTGACAGGCTTGACAAGTGCATCGGGCTTGAACAGCAGGGTCGCTATCTTGATCTCAGCCGGATGCTTCTCTTTTAAAGTCTCGATGAGATTAAAGATGGTGTTGCCGGTGTCGACAATATCCTCGACAATTATAACCGTACGTCCTTCAAGATCGGTCTCGCAACCCATCATCTGACGCACATTGCCGGTCGAACTTGTCCCCTCATAGCTTTTGAGCCTTATGAAGGATATTTCGCCGTCGATGCCCTCTGACGCCCTGAAAAGATCGGATGCAAAAGGAAAAGCACCGTTCAGAACACATAGGAATAATGGCGATTTACCTGCGCACTCGCGAGTTATCTCTTTGCCCAGTTGCTTGATACGGGCATCAATCTCTTCTCTCGAAATGTACGGCACGAAAGTCATGCCTTCATATTTCACTTCTTTCATCGCGGATTTCAAATATAATTATGCAAAGTTAAGCATTTTTTTCGACTGCACTGAATTTTTGTTACCCCTTAATCTATTTTTTCGCATGCACCGGGGTGCTATTTTGATCGACTACAGATGCATAAACGTCAATAAATCACTATATATCAACGTCCGCACGGGCGATCTCACGGCGGATTCGGCTGAGATGGGTGGGTGTGGTAAGTTCTTTTATCTCTGAGGCATCCACATACATCACTTCGCTGTATGCGTTAAACCTGTCTTTCATCACGATGCCAGGAAAACAGCCAGGATACACTGCGGAGCGATGTAGCGTAGCGAAACCACAATCCACGTCATGACCCAATGCGGCAGACGGCCGTTGCCGTTGAGTTGCGACACTAATGTGTCGCGGTCGAGCCGCCAACCAACAAAAAGACTGATCACCATTCCGCCGACCGGGAGCAATATGTTGCTCGACACATAGTCAAAGAGGTCGAAAAACGTTTTACCCCAAGGGTGAAGTCTCTGAGCGGACCGAACGACAGAGCGCACAGAGTGCCGAGCGACATTGCTATCAACGTGAGGAGCACGGTCGCAGTCCGCCGCGACATCCTGAATTCATCACAGGCAAACGAAATGAATATCTCGCTCATCGAAATTGTCGATGTCAGTGAAGCCAGCGCAAGCAGAAAGAAAAACAACGCGCTCCACACATCGCTCCCGGAGAGTCGCCCGAACACTGACGGAAGCACCTCGAAAACCAGTCTCGGGCCGGCTTCGGCCTCCATGCCGAACGAAAACACGGCCGGAAAGATTATAACGCCCGACAGCACTGCGACAAGCGTGTCGAGCAAAGCGGTGGTTGTCGCGCTCTTCACTATCGGAGTGCGGTCTGAAAAATAACTCGCATAAGTCATCATGCAGCCCAGTCCGATCGAAAGAGAGAAAAACGCCTGACCCATGGCTCCCAGCACAACCCCGGGCGTGATTGCGCTGAAATCCGGAGAAAAAAGGAAAGCAAGACCTTCGGCCACGCCTGACATAAGCAGAGAGTTTACACAGAAAACAAGCAGGATCAGAAACAGCAGCGGCATCAGTATGTTGCTCATCCGCTCGATGCCTTTCTTGACTCCGCCTAATAGCACCAACGCATTAATCAGAAGGAATACAAGCATCCACCATACAGACCCCCATCCGCTGATAAAACCGTCGAACCGGTCATGGCGCGCGTCATCGGCCACATCTCCAAGACGTCCGATCACAGATTCACAGGTATACTCCATGGTCCACCCGGCCACCACGGAATAGAACGACAGTATCAGTATGGCCGCGAGTATCGAACTGTAGCCTATCCAGTCCCAGCGCCGACTACCGCTATGACAGCGGAACGATCCGATAATGCCGCTGCGCGACGCGCGTCCCATCACAAACTCAGCGCTTATGACCGGAACTCCGATCACGAATATGAAGAAAAGATAGCAGAGCAGGAAAGCTCCACCGCCGTGAGAGCCGGCCTCATAAGGGAAACGCCATATATTGCCCAGCCCGACAGCCGATCCGACCGTGGTCGCTACAACGCCCATGCGCGTGGCAAACTGTGCTCTGCGATTCATCAGATCTTACTCGCGGTAATAAATACGGTGGATACGGGGCGACACCGAAGCGAGCACCTCATAAGGAATGGTGCCGAGCGTGTCGGCAAGCACCTCAATCGGAGCATCGGGTCCGAATATCTCCACACGGTCTCCTATTCCGGCATCGGCGCCGGTCACGTCGATCATACACAGATCCATGCAGATATTGCCCACAGTCGGACAACGTTTGCCGTTGACAATGAAACTTGCGCGTCCGCAGCCGAGATGACGGTCGACGCCGTCGGCATAGCCGATCGGAACGGTCGCGATCACCGATTCACGCTCGAGGACACCTTTGCGCGAATAGCCAATCGTCGTTGCCGGCGACCACTCCTTAAGCGATATAATTGTCGAACTCAGGCTGGCGACCGGCCTCAGAGGCAAATGTGTCTCTTCAGGCGGCAGAGGACTGATGCCGTATAGACCGATGCCGAGTCTCACCATGTCATACTGCCGCTCGGGATAACGCATTATGCCGGCAGTGTTGAGCATATGCCGGCGGAAAGCATATGGAAGACCTGCGGCGAGTTTCATAGTCATGCGCTCGAAAGCGTCAAACTGCGACTCGGTATATTCATTCTGGTCAAGACAGTCAGCCGTAGCCAGATGTGAGAACGCCGAGCTGACCTTCACTCTGTCGGTCGAGCAGAGCAGACCGACAAGACCGTCGATCTCATTGTCGATAAAGCCGAGACGGTGCATGCCGGTGTCAAGTTTGATATGCACCGGATAATCGGTTCGGCCATAGCGCCGGGCTTCGTCAATCAGCATCTCAAGCTCTCGGATAGAAAACACTGCGGGCTCGAGTCCGTAGGCAAACAGAGCCTGATAGTTGGTCGTCACAGGATTGAGCAGAATAATCGGCATCGTGATACCGGCTCGTCTGAGCGCCACTCCTTCCTCGGCGACCGCGACCGCGAGGTATGCCGCTCCATGGCTCTGAAGCGTTTTTGCCAGTTCGAGCGCTCCGGTGCCGTAACCCGAGGCCTTGACCATGGCCACGATGCCGGTCTGTGGGTTGAGCACACTGCGGTAGGCATTGAAATTGGCCACCACAGCATCAAGGTTCACTTCGAGTATGGACTGATGGCGCGGGGTCTCGAGACGACGGCGTATCTCGACAAAGCTCGTGTCGCCTTTTATCAGGATCAGTTCGCTGTCGAAATGCGAGATATTGTATTTCTCAAGAAATTCGTCGGTCGTGGCAAGAAACTCGCTTGCCATCAGCGGGTCGAACGCGTCCGAATGGCCGGATATCTCAGAGCCTATGCCTATCAGGCGGTCTATGCCGGCGATCTGCAACAGATCGGCAACACGGGCATACAGCAAATTCAGATCTTCACCCTTGCGGTGGAGCAGATCGCCAAGGATCAGAGTGTTGCGACGCGAGGCCGTGCGGCGCCGACGCATAAAATCAATCGCTCCGGCAAGCGACGCCGGATCGTCGGTAAACTCGTCGTAGATCATCAGACAGTCGTTGACGCCGTCATGTACGTCGAGACGCGTCGACACTTCCTCGATACCGTCGAGCAGGTCGGGCGACAGGCCGAGAGCCTCAAGTATCATGGCCGCAGTCTTTCGGTTGTCGTCGCCCTCAATCACAGTCCGGCAGTCTTTCAGCAATTTGCATTTTTCGGCCACTTTCTGCTCGCGGCTGTCAAACCCGCCGTCATGCTCGTCGGTGATCTCCGTAAGCACACCGATCGTCGGACGGATGATATCTTTAAGCGCGTCCATCTGACCGCAATGATCGATTCCCGCCTCGAAAACGGCCACGTCGCAGTCGTACTCGATGCGCCACACCGACAGAGGCACCCCGATCTGCGAATTCCAGCTGCGGGGGCTCCTGACGACTTTCTTTCCGGCCTTCAGCAACGCGGCATAGACGAGTTCCTTGACAACTGTCTTTCCGCGGCTGCCTGTGATGCCGACCACAGGAATGTCGACCAGAGACCTGACATAAGCCGCCAGTCGCTGCAAAGCCTCAAGCGCATTGCCGGCTACGATAAAATCCGCATCACATACCTCAGTCATGATATCTGGAATTTTCTCAACGACAAAGGCTCTGACACCGCGGCGATAAAGTTCGGCCACATATCTGTGGCCGTCGTTGACGTCGGTCTTGATTGCAAAAAACAGAGTTTCATCAGGCCGACACAACGAGCGGCTGTCGGTGAGCAACGTTGATATCATGCGTTCGGATGTCGAGGCACAGCCTATGGCATCTGCTATTTCTTTGACAGAAAGTATCATTGATCAATCAATTTTCTTTTGTTTCGGGTATTTCTAAAGTATCGGCCTGTGGGCTGCCCTCAACGACCGCTCCCGCTCGACGACCGCTCGTGCCTGAGTGTCGCGGGTGAAATAAAGCTGGCTGAATTTCTCATATATATAATCACAGGCCACTTCCGACGGATGTTTCATATCGCTGTCATAGAAGCGGTAGTCGCGAAGGTCGTCGATCATGATTTCATATGACGGAAAATAGTCGCACAAACCACCGAGAGCCTCGCATGCAAGCAGCAGGCGGGCCTTCGACAACTCGTTGCCGTGGAGCCCGTCGGCAAGATGACGGATGGGGCTGACGGTCAGAATGACGTTCTTGCCCTGCAATCTCATCTCCTCAAGCAGCGGACGCCACAATCCCGTTATATCCTCGACAGTCAGCGCAAGACGGCTAAACATCCGCGACGGGAATTTGTGACAGTTGCCCACTGTATCGCCAATGAAATCGCTGAGCGAATAGACAATTGACGATCCGAAAGTGACTACCACAGTCTTTGCATTGCCATACAGACACCGCAGATTATCCATGTCTCGATTAAGTCTGTCGGCGAGCACTGAGGCATCGCTATCCCGATATCGCGACGCGAAATCAAGGCAGTGGAATATGCCGTCGCAGTCAGATCTGAAGTCGGACTCCCGGTAACTGCGTCGCGATACAATATCCCGGATATAACGCGCAAGCGACGCCGGATTGTAGAGCGGACCCATCGGATTGAACGCGGCGTCGAAGCCGTCGCGTCCAAGACGCGAGCCGACATTATCGGTGAAACATGATCCCAAGAGCAATATACTCCCGCTGTGATCTATGGTAAACGATCCTTTTACGCTTTCTATCTCCGTTCTGAACTTCATGATCAATACATCTGATAGTCGATCGACAGCACCTGAAACTCCGTACGGCGGTTGATCTGGTCGGCCGCTTCCTGATCATCGGGAGACAGGCCGTTCACAAATTCCTCGTCGAGCACCTGGCCTTCGGTAAACTGCGGATACTCGCGCGCAAGTTTCTTGGTGATCACCTTGGGACGCGATTTGCCGTAACCCTGCCACTGGAGACGTCGAGCATCGATGCCGACAGAAATCAGATAATCTATGACCGATTTGGCTCTGCGTGTCGAAAGGTTGATATTATATTCCTCACTACCGATCCTGTCAGTGTGAGAAGCCATCTCTATGGTGACGTTGGGATTGTCGCGGAGCACCTGCGCCATTTCGTCAAGCGCGGTCTTGGACTCGGGTCTCAGAGTGGCCTTGTCGAAATCATAGAATATATTGTCGATCACCACGGGCTTGGTGATCGATGACAGGATAAAGTCAACGCCGTATTCAGCGTCCTCCTCGGCGAGATCCGATGTAAATTCCTGCTTGGCGTTGAGATAGCCTTTGGCTCCGGCGAGCATGACATAGCTCACCCCGCGGTCAAGCGGAAATGAAAAACTGCCGTCGGGCTTGGCTATCTGCTTCTGGTTGCTGCCGTCATTACCGACAATACGTATCACGGCATTAGGCACCGGCTCTTCGTCGCGGTCAAGCACCCACCCGCTAATGGTCACCTTTATTTCGGGCAATTCGAATGAATATATATGGTCATATCCTCGCGGATCGCCTCTGTTGGTGCTGAAATAGCCGGCCTCACCTTTGCCAAAAGTGATGCCGAAATCATCGGCCGACGAGTTGACCGGCGACCCCAGGTTTGACACATTCCAGCCGCCCGATTTTGTCATCACAGCCTTGAATATGTCAAGTCCGCCGAGCCCGGGATGGCCGTCAGATGCAAAATAAATCACCGAGTCGCTGCGCACAAACGGAAAAACCTCGTCGCCAGGCGTGTTGATCCACTCTCCGAGGTTTTCGAGAGATCCAACTCTTTCTTTGAGATTGATGCGCCAGATGTCCTTGCCGCCTGAGCCGCCGGGCATGTCTGACGTAAAATAGAGCCAGTTGCCGTCAGGCGACACAGCCGGATGGCCGTAGCTCGAAAGTGTGTCGGCCGTTATCTCGAATTTCACAGGCTTGCTCCACTGCGCGTCGCTGCGCTGCGAAGTGAATATCTCCACGCCGGTATTTGCATTGGGCTCGCGACGCGCTCTCGTGAGGTACATCGTCGAGCCGTCGGGCGAGAATGACACTATGCCTTCCTCGACTTCAGAATTCAACTCGCCTTCCACAGGCTCGGGGCGATTCCACTGACCGCGCTCGTTTTTGCTCACAGTCCAGATGTCGGCTTTTTTCATGCCGTTGATCTCGCTGCGGTGGTTGCCGGTGACTTTCTCGTTTGTAGTCGTGAAGTAGAGCCTGTCATATGAATCATCGAAATACATCGGAGCATAATCCGAGCGACGCGAGTTGAACAGTTTGGCGTTATGAACGACATAGCGTGTCGACGCCTTCTTCTCATGACCGATCCGAGCGCCGGCAAGGCCGTTCTGAGCCTTGACGTTGTCGGGATGAATTTCAAGAAATTCCTTGTATGCCTCTATCGCCGGAGCATATTTGCCGTCGGCGTGAAGCACCTCGGCCATACGCAAGTTCAAAAGCGTATCCTCACAGCCGAAACGCTTTGCGTTGGCATAGGCTGCCGAAGCCTTGGCGTTCTGTCTCAGCAGTCTGTGACACTCGCCCATCTTGAATGCGATCTCGCCTCTGAGCGAACGCTGCTCACGGTCGAGCTTGTTATAGACTTTGCGATAGGTCTTGGCTGCGTCAAAATACTCGCCACGGGCCATCTGCTCGTCAGCGACCGACAGCTTTGCTCCGCCACAGGCAACAAACGATGCAGCCACGACGAGCATGAGAATATAGTTGACAATCTTGTTCATCTTGTTGTTTTGCTAATCTTATAACGCGCTTTATTCAACTATATTATAATATCAGGCCGCGCACCGGTGCGGTTCGCATTTCATATTTAATTAATAATCAAGGACGCACGAGCCGTGCGTCCCTACAATCCGCGGCCATTATCACTTATTGTAACCGCATTACACGAGTCGTGCGTCTTTACGGTTACTCCTATTGATTGGAAGTCTCGGGCGAGGCTTCATACTTGTAGATGTCGACCAGACGGATGTTGAACTTAAGATTGGAATATGCAGGCACGCTGCCCGACGATGTTGTTCCGTAACCGAGGGCATAGGGAACGATCACCTCCGCCGTGTCGCCGACGTTCATATTGCAGACAGCCGCCGCCCATCCGTCAATCAGGTTCGAAAGCTGTGAGCGGTATACTCCGGGGCCGTATTCCGTCAATGTTGACGAAGAGTCGCACGCCACTCCGTTATACAGTTCAAGACGATAACGCACATCGACCGTGCTCGTGTAAATCGGCTTCAGGGCATTAGGATCGTCGGTCCTCTCGTTGAAATAGTGGATAAGCACAAATGACGACGGATCCCAGTCGGGAACAATCATCTCGTAGTAGGGCTTTCCGTCAGCGTCTTTCTGAGCCTGCTTCTCTTCGAGCCAGCGTTTGTTGTTGTCGCGCCAGTTGATTATCGCGCTGATGTCATCGTCATCTCCGTCGCAACCGACAAACACTGAGCCGGCCATGACGAAAGCGACAAGCAGAAATGGGAGTCTTTTCATCAATTGTCTGGAAGTTAAAATTGTACTTTGGGAGCAGACTGAGCCTGAGTTTCAGCCTCGAACTGGGCCTTCTCGCTGAAGCCGAACAGTCCGGCGAAAATTGTTCCGGGGAAACGTTTCACCTTGAGATTATAGTTCTGGACAGCTGTGGTATAGTAGCCTCTGTATGTGGCAATGCGGTTCTCGGTTCCCTCGAGCTGATCCTGAAGGCTGAGAAACTGTTCGTTGGCTTTGAGATCGGGATAGGCCTCTTTCACGGCGTTGACGTAGACATTGAACGCACGGTTGAGTTGAGCCTGCGAGGCGTTGTACTTTTCAAACGCCGCCATATCGGCGGGAGCCGCAGCCTCACGCAGGGAATCGGCTGCGTTATAGGCGTCAGTCAGGCCGGCTCGCGCACGGGTCACATTTTCAAATGTTTCCTGCTCATGAGTGGCATAGCCTTTCACTGTCTCCACCAGATTGGGGATAAGGTCGAATCGGCGCTGATACTGAGTCTGCACGTCGGCCCATGCCTTGTCGACTTCCTGTTCCGACGTCACAAGACCGTTGTAGTTCGAGCAACCGAAACCGCAAAGGATCACGATCGCCGCCAGAACTATGATAAGTGTTATCGTTGACTTTTTCATTATCGTTGTTTAAATAATTTGTTTATGCGAGTTTGCGCAGCAATGCATTGAGGCTCACCTGATCGTGGATGAGCTTATGGAGATCTTCGACTTTCACGCGCGTCTGCGCCATAGTGTCGCGCTCGCGCAGAGTGACGGTGTTGTCTTCGAGGGTCTGATGGTCGACAGTGATGCAGAACGGTGTGCCGATCGCATCCTGACGGCGGTAGCGCTTGCCGATGGTGTCTTTCTCCTCATAGTGTGTCGCGAAGTCGAACTTCAGATCGTTGACGATCTCGCGTGCCTTTTCGGGCAGACCGTCTTTCTTGACGAGAGGGAGCACCGCACACTTGACCGGTGCGAGAGCAGCCGGCAGATGAAGCACAACGCGGGTGTCGCCGCCTTCGAGTGCCTGCTCCTCATAGCTCGAACACAGTACACTGAGGAACATTCGGTCTACGCCAATCGACGTCTCGATGACGTATGGTGTGTAGCTTTCGTTAAGCTCGGGATCGAAATACTGGATCTTCTTGCCCGAGAACTTCTCATGCTGCGAGAGGTCGAAGTTTGTGCGAGAGTGGATGCCCTCGACTTCCTTGAAGCCGAAAGGCATTTGGAATTCGATATCCGTTGCCGCGTTGGCATAGTGGGCGAGCTTGTCGTGGTCGTGGTAGCGGTATTTTTCGTCGCCGAGGCCAAGAGCCTTGTGCCAGCGCAGACGCCATTCCTTCCACTGTTGGAACCATTTCAGCTCCTCGCCGGGACGGACAAAGAACTGCATCTCCATCTGCTCGAACTCACGCATGCGGAATATGAACTGACGTGCCACGATCTCGTTGCGGAACGCCTTGCCGATCTGTGCGATGCCGAAAGGTATGCGCATACGGCCTGTTTTCTGGACGTTGAGATAGTTGACAAAGATACCCTGGGCAGTCTCGGGACGGAGATACACGGTCATCGCGCCGTCGGCCGTCGAGCCCATCTCTGTCTTGAACATAAGGTTGAACTGGCGCACGTCTGTCCAGTTCTTTGTTCCGGAGATCGGACAGACAATTTCTTCGTCGATGATGATCTGGCGGAGTTCTTCGAGATTGTTGTCGTTCATCGCTTTGGCGAAACGTTCGTGCAGAGCGTCTCGCTTGGCCGCATGCTCTACGGCGCGGGGATTGGTCTGACGGAACAGAGCCTCGTCAAAACTGTCGCCGAAGCGCTTGGCTGCCTTGGCCACCTCTTTGTTGATCTTTTCGTCATATTTGGCGATCTGATCCTCGATGAGCACGTCGGCGCGATAGCGCTTTTTTGAGTCACGGTTGTCGATCAGAGGATCGTTGAACGCGTCGACGTGGCCCGATGCCTTCCAGATTGTCGGGTGCATGAAAATCGCGGAGTCGATGCCGACGATATTCTCATGGAGCAAGGTCATCGAATCCCACCAGTAGCGCTTGATATTGTTTTTAAGCTCCACGCCGTTCTGACCGTAGTCATAGACGGCTGAAAGTCCATCATATATCTCGCTTGACTGAAAAACGAAACCGTACTCTTTTGCATGAGAGACGATCTTCTTGAAGACATCTTCTTGCTGTGCCATATCTTTGTTCTTTATCTTGGTTTAATATTTAATTCTTACAAATAATCCGCAAATTTAATCATTTTTTCCGCATACTCATAAACTCCCGTCCTAAAAGGTCTTAAAAACGATAATCTACGACGTATAAAGGACGGCCTACTCCTTATCAGTATAATTTCCTTTCAGATCCACGGCAAATTTGTTGAACGGATCGAGCTCGCGGTCGACGATCACAGCAGATTCTCCTCGGGTGATTTCCTTGTCAGGCGCACCTTCCGCGCTGAGATCCACTCCCGAAGCTCCGGCAGCCGAAAGCAGGGCCGCAACGTCGCCGCTCGCCCCGCCACCGATAATCAGCTCCTCGGTTTCCATATCATAGTGAGTGCAGGACGCTAACCCTGCAAGCAGCGCGCCCAGACAGAGCGCAAGCGACTTAAATCGACAGTTCATTTCGTTTCAACAAGTATTAACAACAAATTTCATTTATGACACGACAAAGTCAAAAAGGCTCTTTCGATCACGCGAAGATAGAAATTATTTTTCATACGATCATCTACCATAATATTACAATGTATTTGATTTTGCGATTTCGTCAAAGATGACTACTTTTGCGTCAGAAAAACAAACTTCGAAACATTAACCGACATGTTCAGAACAAATACTTGCGGAGAACTCCGCTTATCAGACGCCGGCAAAAACGTCACTCTTGCCGGTTGGGTACAGCGTGTCCGTAAGATGGGCGGAATGACTTTCGTCGATCTACGCGACCGCTACGGCATCACTCAGATCGTTTTCAACAACGAGATCGATACCGCGCTCAACGAAGCAGCCAATCATCTCGGCCGCGAATTTGTCATTCAGGCTAAAGGCTGTGTATCCGAACGCACATCGAAAAACCCGAATATGCCGACCGGCGACATCGAAATCCTCGCTTCGGAACTGAATATACTTAACCCGAGCGAAGTTCCGCCGTTCACCATCGAGGACGAAAGCGACGGCGGCGATGATATCCGCATGCGATACCGCTACCTTGACCTGCGACGCAATCCCGTGCGACGCAATCTCGAACTGCGCCACCGCATGACAATGGAGGTGCGACGCTTCCTCGACAGCAAAGGCTTCCTCGAGATCGAAACCCCTATGCTCGTAGGCTCCACGCCTGAAGGCGCCCGCGACTTCGTGGTGCCGTCGCGCATGAACCAAGGTCAGTTCTACGCCCTGCCCCAGTCGCCGCAAACCCTCAAACAACTTCTGATGGTCTCCGGCATGGACCGCTACTTCCAGATCGTAAAATGCTTCCGCGACGAAGACCTCCGCGCCGACCGCCAGCCCGAGTTCACTCAGATCGACTGCGAGATGAGCTTCATCGAGCAGAACGACGTGATCGAACTTTTCGAAGGCATGGCAAAACATCTCTTCAAGGAGATACGCGGCATCGAACTCACCGAACCCTTCATCCGTATGCCCTGGACCGACGCCATGAAATATTATGGCAGCGACAAGCCCGACCTGCGCTTCGACATGCGTTTTGTCGAGCTCATGGACACTCTCAAAGGCCATGGCTTCAGCGTATTTGACAACGCCGAATATATCGGCGGCATCTGCGCCAAAGGAGCTGCGACATACACCCGCAAGCAGCTCGACGCACTCACCGAATATGTCAAACGGCCCCAGATCGGAGCCAAAGGCATGGTCTACGCCCGCGTCGAGGCTGACGGCAACGTCAAATCATCGGTCGACAAATTCTATTCACAGGAAGTGCTGCAGCAGCTTCGCGACAAGATGAACGCCGAACCCGGCGATCTCATCCTCATCCTCAGCTGCGACGATGCGATGAAGACCCGCAAACAGCTTTGTGAGCTCCGCCTCGAAATGGGCCGTCAGCTCGGTCTTCGCGACAAAGACAAATTCGCATGCCTATGGGTTGTCGACTTCCCGATGTTTGAATGGAGCGACGAGGAACAACGCCTGATGGCCATGCACCATCCTTTCACCCACCCCAAGGACGAGGATATCGCCCTGCTCGACACAGATCCCGCAGCAGTGCGCGCCGATGCCTACGACATGGTCATCAACGGCGTCGAGGTCGGCGGCGGATCCATACGTATCCACGACAGCGCCCTTCAGGCCAAAATGTTCGAGATCCTCGGTTTCACGCCCGAGAAAGCTCAGGAGCAGTTCGGCTTCCTGATGAACGCATTCAAGTTCGGCGCACCGCCTCACGGAGGCCTTGCCTACGGTCTCGACCGCTGGGTGTCGCTCTTCGCCGGGCTCGACAGCATACGCGACTGTATTGCCTTCCCCAAAAACAACAGTGGCCGTGATGTGATGCTCGATGCTCCCGCACCCCTCGATCAGAAGCAGCTAGACGAACTCTCGATCGCGCTTGTCACCCCTGACAGTCAGGCCTGATGCTCAACGCAGCCATTATATCAGCCATCGAAGACTTCGCACCGGCGTCGTTCCAGGAGTCCTGGGACAACACCGGCCTGCAGGTCGGCTCGTTGCGCGCCGAGTGCACGGGTGTCCTGCTTTGCGTGGATGTCACCCCGGCCATCGTCGACGAAGCCCGTGACCGCGGATGCAGTCTTATCGTCTCACACCATCCCCTCATCTTCAAAGGACTGAAACGCCTCACCGGAAACACACCGGTCGAAGAAGCCGTGATGCGTGCCATCAGCTATGGCATAAGCATATATTCGTGCCACACAGCCGTCGACAGCACTCCCGGTGGAGTCAGCTACCGCATGGCCGCCATGCTTGGCGCCGAGCCAGTCAGGGTTCTTCAACCGCTGACCGACCGACTGGTCAGTCTCCGCGTGACAGTCAAGGCTAATGCCCTTGACAAGGCACTCACAGCCTTCAGTCAGAGCGATGTCGCATGCTCGGTCACCGACACACGGACATGCTTCAACGCCGACGTTACCGACGATCCTTTCGGATCGGCAAAGACACTGTCGGTCAATTCATCGGTCATCGAAGCTGTGACCGACAAGTCAGTCGCAACCGGCTTATGCTCCGAGATCACCGAGGTCACTGGCAGCGGACTGCTGTCTCTTTCAGTCACCAAAGACAGCAGATCCTACACCTCTGTAGGACTTGGTGTGATCGCGCTTCTCTCCGACGGACTGACAGCCAGAAGCCTCGTAGACAAAGTCAAGACCGTCTTCAACTCGCCGGTTGCCCGTTGCACCCCTCTGCCCGACGACGACATAACGATCAGACGCATCGCCATGTGCGGCGGATCAGGAAGCGAATTTATCTCTGATGCAGTCCGCGCCGGTGCTCAGGCATTCATCACTTCCGACACGCGCTATCATGATTTCGTAGACTGGCAGAATGATATCCTGATAATAGATATTGGTCATTTTGAGAGCGAATCATGCACAAAAGAAATTTTTTACAATGTTATTCGGGAAAAATTTCCTAACTTTGCATGCTATTATTCGGAAGTAGAAGAAAATCCTATAATATACATATAAAGATATATGGCTAACGAAAAGAAACAAGAGCAAACCGCCTCGGTTGAAAAGCGTCTCAAAGCGCTCTACGACCTTCAGACAATCCTTTCTGAAATAGACCGCATCAAGACTATCCGCGGCGAACTTCCTCTTGAGGTAAAAGACCTCGAAGACAGCATCGAAGGTCTTAACTATCGTATCGAAAACTATACGCGCGAAATTGAAGAGCTCCGCAAGAATCTTGCTGCCGAAAAGGAGAAGATCAACAACTGCAACGGTTTGATCGCTCGCTACAAGGAACAGCTCGACAACGTCCGCAACAACCGCGAGTTTGATCTCCTCTCAAAAGAAGTGGAGTTCCAGACTCTTGAGATAGAATTGGCCGAAAAACATATCTTCGACTACAACAAGGCCATCGAAAACAAGACTGCTGAAATCGCTCTCACCAAGGAGAAACTCGCAGACCATCTCCACATACTCGATGAAAAGAAAACCGAGCTTGACGAAATCGTCAGCGAGACACGCCAGGAAGAAGAAACGCTCCGCGAAAAAGCCAAGGCTATCGAGCCCAACATTGACGAACGCACACTTCAGGCCTTCAAGCGTATCCGCAAGAACGCCCGCAACGGCCTCGGCATCGTCTACGTGCAGCGCAACGCCTGCGGCGGCTGCTTCAACCGCATTCCCCCGCAAAAGCAGCTTGAGATACGCCTCCATAAAAAAGTGATCGTCTGCGAATACTGCGGTCGGATCATGATCGATCCCACCCTCGCAGGTGTCGCCGACGACTCAAACATCTAACGATATTTACATCCCCTCCATAAAAGATCGCCCACAAAGGCGATCTTTTTTATGCCTAAATCGCACCATAACCCGAGATATGAAAATAAGTTAACAATTTTAAACACAATGATTCGGTAAAAATTACCGAAGTAGTTGAAACTTAAGTTAATATA